>JBDSLU010000231.1:0-13689 GCA_039916225.1 Vicinamibacteraceae bacterium | reverse complement strand
GCCGGTACGCGGGCGGCGAACACGTCGAAGGTGTCGCCCTGGTGCGGCAGCGACAGGGCGCCGCGCCAATCGAACTCGAGGCCGGACCCGGCGACCAGATCGACGACGGTCCGGCTGACGAGGACCTCGCCGTCGGCGGCGTGGCGGCTCAGAGCATCGGAGGCGCCCACCGCCGGGCCGCGGATGGCGCCGCCCAGCGCCTCGCATTCGCCGGTGTGGAGGCCGGTGCGGACCCGGCGTCCGTGCTGCTGGCCGGTGGCGTTGAGGGCGGCGGCGCAGCGGATGGCCCGGGCCGGGCCGTCGAACGCAGCCTGCACCTGGCCGGTCGACAGCGTCAGCAGCCGGCCGCGGAAGCGCTCGATCTCGCCGCGCACGTGGGTGTCGAACGCCACCCGCGTGTCGTGCGAGCCGGCCCCGACCACCGCCGTCACCACCGTCGCCAGCACGCGGTCGGCGTCCACCGCGTCGTGGCCGGCCTCGAGGAAGCGCTCGACGGCGTCGAGGATCGCGTCCTGATCGCCGACGAAGGGCAGGTGATCTTCGCCAGGCAGTTCGACCAGTGTCGCGCCGGGAATCCGCGACGCGACATAACGGCCTTCGTCGATGGTCAGCAGCCGATCCTCGGTGCGGTGGACGATCAGCGTCGGCACGCGAATGGCGGTGAGCACGTCGCGCACGTCGATCGCCGCGTTCATCCGGGTCAGCGCCAGGGCCGCCCCGGGGCTCGCGCCCATCCGCAGGTAGGTGCTCCACCAGTCGCGGAAGGCGGGATCATGGGCGACGCTCGGCGCCCGCGCCTCGAGGCCGACCGGGCCGCCCCACGTGCGGCGGATCTCCTCCAGGAACCGTTCGCCCTGCTCGTCGGTCGGGGCCCACGGGTAGTCGGGCGCCCAGCGCCGCTTGGCGTAGGTGCCGATCATCACCAGCGCGCGCGTCCGCTGCGGGTAGGTCGTGGCGTAGAGCGCGCAGAGCGGCCCGCCTTCGGAGACGCCGAGCAGGACCGCCTGGCGCGAGCCGACGGCATCGAGCACGGCCCGGACGTCGTCCATGCGCTGTTCGAGCGTCGGTACGTCGCCGACGCGATCCGAGAGGCCGGTGCCGCGCTTGTCGAAGAGAATCAGGCGCGAGAACGACGCCAGGCGGCGCAGGAAGCGCGCGAACGACGGCTCGGCCCAGAAGTAGTCCAGGTGCGAGACCCAGCCCATGACGAAGACCAGGTCGATCGGGCCGTCGCCCACCACCTGGTAGGCGATGTTGACGTTGCCGCTCTGCGCGTAGCGGGTCACCGGCGGCGTGAAATCGGCGTCGAGCGCCGCCGCCGGCGGAGCGGTCGGCGTCACCGTGGCGATGAACCGGTAGCCGCGCTTGTGCGCGGTCTCGATGAAGCGCGGTTCGCGCACGTCGTCGCCGAGCGCATGGCGGACCTCGCGGACGCAGACCTTGAGCACGGCGTCGCCGACGAAGACGCCGGGCCACAGCCGGTCCATGAATTCGTCCTTGGTCACCAGGTGACCGGCCCGCGCGACGAGGAGCTCGAGGACGCCGAACGCTTTCGGCGTCAGGGCGATCGGCGTGGTCCCGCGGGTCAGCGTCGCGTTCGCCGGATCGAGCCGGAACTCGCCGAAGGCGACCACGGGCCGGTCGGCGTCGGAAGCGGCTGATCGGGCGCGGACATGGCCTGGCACGGGTCGGGGGTCCTGGATCGTCACCTCGGCGCGACCATCCTACGAGGAATCGGTCCGTCTGGTGCACGTTTCGACACTCGCCTTGGCGGCAGCGATCGGGGATGATCGGGTCCCTGGAAGGTCACCGGTCCAACCTCCTCCGTTCGGCTCACCCCAGCCCGTCGTTTTCCTGAACCGTGCCCCTGATTCACTCCCTCATATCGGTCGCCCTCGCCGCCCTGCTGCTGATCCTCGTTCCCGGGCCGGTCTCGGCGGCCGATCCGGTCAAGGGCTGGAGCGTCTCCGCGCTCGTCCCGCCTGATGCGCCCGGCAGCCGGCGCGGCATGCCGCTGTGGCTGGAGCTGCGCAACGACTCGGCAGGGGCTCGTCTCGTCTGCCTCGAGGGGGCGATCGTCGCGCTGAAGAGCCCGGACGTCACCGACGGCCGGGCGCGGGTGATCGACACCGAGTCGTGCTCGAAGCTCACCAACTTCGCCCTGGTGCGGGCCGGACACGCGCTATCGGTGGTGGTCTACGTGAAGTCGCGGCTGGGCCTGGTCGGCCCGCAGGCGGAACCGCTGGTGGAGCTGGTCTTCTATCACCACGACCCGTCCGACCCGCAGGCGGAGCGGCGCCGCGCCTCGATCCGGTGGGTGGGGACCATCGCCGCCGCGCAGGAAGCGTGGCGGCAGCTGGCCGGGTCGCGTTAGTGGCTGGGGCGCACCAGCCGTCCGTCCAAGCCCGACTCGCTATCGGTATCACCCTTTCCGCGCCAGCCGGCGGATGGCCAGCCCGCCGAAAAGAAAGGTGACCCCGGCGAGGATCGCGGCGCTGATGGCCGGCGCGATGAAGCGGAACTCGGTGACACCGGCCGCGCCGAGGGCAACCTGGTTCAGGTGGAACGCGGGCCACACGACCACGAACGGCTCGATGATCTTCGGGAGCGGGAAGAAGAGCCCGGAGAGCCACAGCATCGGCAGGAAAATCAGATTGACGATGGCCGGGGCCGCCGAGGCCGACACGTGAGCGCCGATGAAGAGGCCGATGGCGCTGAACGGTAGCGTGCCGACAGTCATGATCGCGCCCATCAGCGCGAGCTGGGGCACCGACAGGGTGACGTTGCCGACCAGCAGTCCGGCGACCATCAGGGACATCACGCTGATGGCGCCAAGGATCATCGCCATGGCCATCTTGGCAGCAATGTAGGCGCCGGCTGGGGCCGGCATCGCCCGCTTCAGTTTCAGGAGGCCGGCGTCGCGCTCCTGCGCCAGCGTGCATCCGACGCCGAACAGCGCCGGGCCCATCACCGCGTAGACCATCCATGAGGAGGCCAGGTAGTTGGCGAGCGACGGCTGCTTGGCGACGGCCGGCCCGGCCATGGCGACCCCGAAGAACAGGTAGATCGGCAGCGGCAGCAGCAGGAACGGGATGGCGAAGCCGGGCGTCCGCAGCACCCGCTTCAGCTCGAAGGTCATCTCGCTCGCGTAGGCGCCGAGTACCCGGCCGAGCGGCATCGACGCCGTGAGCATGCGGTCGGTCGTCAGCGCGGTGGACAGCGCGGTCATCAGGCAGCCTCCTTCGTCAGTTGCGTGAACGCGTCGGCCAGTCCGGCCTGGCGGATCTCGAGATCGCGCAGGCCGGCATCGGCAGCGAGCAGCCGGCGCACGACGTTCTCGGCGTCGACCACCGTGATCGTGAGGCGACCGGCATCTCGCGTCACCGCCATGATGTCCGGCCAGCTCCGCACCTCGTCGTCGCTGAGCGTGCTGGTGCAGGTGATGTGCTTGCGGGCGACCAGCGACCGGATCTCGGCGACGGTGCCCGAGGCGACCAGCCGACCGCCCGCGACGACGGCCACGCGATCGGCCAGCGCTTCGGCCTCTTCGAGGTAGTGCGTGGTCAGCACGATCGAGCATCCACCGGCGATCAGCGCGCGAATGGTGCGCCAGATCGTCTCCCGCGCCTCGACGTCGAGGCCGACGGTGGGCTCGTCGAGGAAGAGCAGCCGTGGCGCGCCGCACACGGCGAGCGCGAACTGGACGAGCCGCTTCTGGCCGCCCGACAGCTTGCCGTAGGGCCGGTCGGCAAGGGTCTCGAGCCGGGTCAGCGCCAGCGTGTCGGCGACGCTCAATGGCGCCGCGTAGTAGTTGGCGGTCTGGGCGATCAACTCCCGCACCCGCAGCTCCGGGGTCAGCGCGACGTCCTGCATCATCACGCCGACGTGACGGCGTCCGTCGATCTCGAGCGGCGAGCCGCCGAGCAGGCGCGCCGTGCCCTGGTCGGGCTCGAGCAGCCCGAGCCACAGCGCAACCGCTGTGGACTTGCCAGCACCGTTGGGACCGAGCACCGCCAGCAGTTCGCCGCGACGGAGGTCCAGATCGAGGCCAGCCAGAGCGACCGTCTTTCCATAGCGCTTGTGAACGCCGGCGAGCCTGGCCATCACACCCGGGTCGTCGTCCCGCGACAGGCTGGGCGCCGCCGCCGCAGCCGACGGGGCGGCTGGCGCCACGCGCGGATAGCGGCGGCCGTTCAGCACCTGGCCGATGAACGTCGCCCGCACCAGGTAGTGGTAGCTCCCGAACAGCACGAGGAGACTCCCTGTGAGGATGGCCGGGAGCTTTACCGTCCAGTGCAGCGGCAGATGGCCGACGAGGATCTGCAGGCAGACGACCACCGGCAGGTGCAGCAGGTAGATCCAGTAGGAGGCGTCCGCGACGTAGCGCACGCGGGCGTTTTCCTGCGACAGGAATCGCACCGCCAGACCGATGACCGCGAAGCTCCAGCACCAGAGGCCGATGCCGTAGGCGGCGGCAAAGGCGAGCGCGGTGCCGCCGCGCGTCACCGGGGCGAAGGTCGGGACGACACCGGCGATTGCCAGACAGGCAACCGTCGCGGCGATCGCGCCGGCAAGGTGAATCGGCCAGTGCCTCGCCCAGATCTGCAACAGGGCGGTCTGCCGGTGGACGAGCCATCCGAAGACCAGGGCGGTGCCGTAGCCGACGAGCGACGCGACCTGCGGGATCACCGACTGGTCGGGGGTCGGGATGCCGAACCACATCACCCAGTCCGTGCGCACGGCGAGCGCGCCGATCAGCGGCAGTGGCAGCACCAACGCCGCGGTGCCGGTGCGGACCAGCCCGCCCAGCACGCGATCGATCGTCCGCCGCACGGACCCGGATCGGTCCAGCGCCGCGACGAGCGCGCGGCCACTCACCACCGCCACGTACAGCACCAGCAGGTAGTAGAGAAACCACAGGTGGGTCAGCGGAAAGGCGCCCGGCGGCGGAGGCGGCATGTTGGCCGGTGCGGCCGGTAGCGTCCCGCCGAACGTCTTCGTCAGGCCCCACACCCACACGGCGAGCAGCGACGGCGCCAGGACGAGCCAGCCGACGATCAGCGGCACGAGGATGCGCTTTGCCCGATCGAGCCAGAAGCCGCGGGCGCCGCGCCGGTGAAACAACAGCCGGGCGAAAAAGCCGGCGATGACGAAGAACAGCGACATCCGGAAGATGTGCGCTGTGAACAGCAGGACGCTGACGGTCGTGCTCGGCGAGGTGTCGACGATGGCCCAGAGGCCCGGGATCATGCCGGGGATGAACGAGAAGCCGGCGTGGAAGGCCACGCCGAGTAGCAGGGCGAAGGCACGGACCGCGTCGAGAGCGTGCAGGCGATCGGGGTTGGACATGAAGACGGCTCCGGCGAGGTTCAGGTGGTCAGATGACGTCCGGACGACGCGTCCGCCAGACGATGGCCAGGCCCAGGGCGACGATGCCGACGAGCAGCTCGACGCCGATGAGCGCGAGGAGATCCGACGTCCAGATCGCGGCCGACCCTTTCATGTGCCGGTAGACCGAGGGCCAGCCGAGGAGATACGGAATCAGGAAATTGACCGAGATGTTGCCGACGGTGATCACCGTCGCCGGCCAGCTGTTGGACTCGGTGACGAGGGCGACGGCGAGCAGCACCCAGTGATAGGCGAGCAGGTAGACCAGCACGGTGACCAGGAACGGCAGGATGCCGTTCGGCACCCCCGAGGCCTCGATGACCACGGCGGCCGCCGCCGTCAGCAGCAGCCACGGCACGACGAACGCGATCGTCGTGGCGAGCGCCTTGGCCTGGGTCTGCTGGGCGGCTGACACCGGCAGGCTCAGCACGAAGAGCAGGACTTTGTCCTTGCGCTCCTGCACGACGGCCGACATGACCACCGTGATGTTCAGGATGACCAGCGTGCAGAGCAACGAGACGCCGCCGACGTAGGCGGCCACCGCTCCGAACGGCAGCATCGCGATGCCGACGACGCCGCCGGCCATCGAGCCGGCGACCATCCAGCGCGTCAGGTACAGATCCTTCAGGACAAGGCGGGGCACCATCGAACCGCTCATGCGTCCTGCCTCCGGCGATTGCTCATGACGGTGGCGACGAAGATCTCCTCGAGCGTCATGCGCTGGACATCGCGGATGACGGCCCCCGTCCGCTCACACGCGCCGTGCACGTCGGGCGTATACGTCCGCGTCGTGATCACCGCGGTGCGGCCGCTGACGGTCGTGTCCACCGCGCCTGGCAGGTCAGGCGCCGCTCCCGACACCGGCAGCTCGAGGTGCACGCGGCGCCAGGAATCGAGAAACGTTTCCTTGTCCTTGGACTCGATGATCCGGCCGCGATCGAGGAACGTGATCGCGTCCGAGATCTGTTCGACGTCCTGCGTGTTGTGCGAAGAGAACAGGATGGCGCGGCGCTCGTCCTGCACCGCGTCCATCAGCTCGGCCAGCACTTCGTGGCGGGCCACTGGATCGAGGCCGGTGGTGGGTTCGTCGAGCAGCAGCAGCCGCGGGCGGTGCGCCAGCGCGAGCAGCAGCGTGGCCTTGACCCGCTCGCCATGGGAGAGCGCCTTGATCGCCTGACCGGCGTGGAGGTTGAAGCGTCGGAGCAGCAGATCCGCGTAGACCGGATCCCAGTCCGGCCGGACGGAGGCCACGAAGCGCATGTGCCAGGCCAGCGTCGTACCGCCGTAGAGGCGCATGTCCTCCGACACGAAGCCGATGTCACGCTTCGCCGCGGCCTGATCGCGGGGCATCGATCGCCCGAGGACCCGGATCTCGCCGCGATCCTGACGCAGCATGCCCATGAGCAGCCGGATGGTCGTGGACTTGCCAGCGCCGTTCGGGCCGACGAAGCCCATGATCTGGCCAGCCTCCAGACGAAGGTGGATGTCCGACAGCCGGAAGAACGGGAATGCCTTTTCCACGCCGGCGAGTTCGATGACGGGCTCGGTCATACGTCTTTTTCTTTCTGCCGTCGGAGGGCTTCCCGAAGCCGGACCTCGATCTCGTCCTGCGTGAGCCCGAGCCGGCGTCCGACGTCCGCGGCGGCCGCCAGGTGCGTGTCGAGCTCCTGGTGATGCAGCCTGGCGCTGAGACCGGCGCTGTCGGCGACGAACGATCCCCGGCCCTGGCGGGTCACGATGACCCCCTCGTGCTCCAACTCCAGATAGGCCCGCTTGACGGTGATGACGCTGACCTGGACGGAGGCCGCAAGTGTCCGTATCGACGGCAGTTCAAAGGCCGGGGGCCAGTCGCCGACGGCGACCCGCCGGCGCACCTGGTCCATGATCTGGAGATACATGGGGCGCGGGTCGGCGTGCGAAATCACCAAGCCACTGTGCATATCTAACATTCACAGTATACACGGACGCAGCGGTGCCCGCCGCGGTTCCCTGCGGCGACGACGAGTCGGGAGTCGAGGGGGGAACTAGGACCGGGAGGGTGCCGTGTCTGCCTGATGGGCGGCAAGGTGGGGCTCGGCGAGCAGGAAACACACGCCGCTGATCCCGAGGGCCTCGAAGACGCCCTGCCACTCGAGCGACCCCAGCCGGAAAATCAGCGGGACGTGGACGAGGAACACCCACGAGAAGACCATGCACCCGGTCAGCGTCGCCGCCAGCCGGCGGGTCGGCGGCGCCAGCAGCCCGAAGCCGGCCGCCAGCAGCGCGCCGGCGGCGAGGTAGGTCCAGAAGCGCGCGAACGGGATGAACGGCGGCATCAGCGTCTCGACGAACTGGACGAACAGGATGTGCTGGATGCCGGCGAGCAGGAAGAACGGCGCGCAGGCATGCGGCGCGATCCGTCGCAATCCGGACAGCACGGTGCTCGCCGGGCCCGGCGCGCGCGCCGCCAGCACCGCGCCTCCCGCTGCGAGCACGACCGCCTTCAGCGCGTTCGTCCAGTCGCCGCTGAACGCGCCGCCGGCCAAGGTCTTCGGCCAGTGCAGGCACAGCGACCAGCCGAGGATGAGCACCGCGGCCTGAAGGGCGGCTTCGCGCGTCCAGCGGCCGGCCAGCAGGGCGCCGCCGCTGGCGAGGAAGACGACGCCCGTGACGTAGGCGATCAGGTGCTGCTGCGACGGATCGGTCGGCCAGGGCGTGGCCCGGGCCACGACGTAGTGCCCGAACGACAGGTTCTCGAGACCGAAGCCGATCAGGGCCAGCGCGAAGAAAAGCCGCCCGAGGCGCTCGACAGAGGGCATCGCGGCGCAGTGTATGCAGCGTCCGGCGAGCGGGGCCGCCGTTTTGACGAACGGTCCGCCGATGCGGCTCCGGCGTGGTCGAGGCGGCGTGACCCAGGCCGTCGGTGGGGCCCGGCGAAGGGCCGCGCCTGCGATACGATGACGCCCGACTCCCCATGCTGCTGACGCCCGACGCGCTCAACGCCGCCCTCGACGCCCTCGCGCACGGGTCGAGCGACGACCCGTTCGCCATCCTCGGCCCGCACGTCGTGCACACCGGCGGCACCAGCCGGGTCGTCATCCTCACCATCCAGCCGTCGGCGGCCCGCGTCGAGGTCGTCCGTCTGGGCCCTGGCGAGACGCGGGGTCTGGTCGAGATGCGCCGGTTGCCGCAGGGCGTCATTTTCGCGGCCCAGTTCGTCGGCGAAGGGCAGATTTTCGACTACCGCCTGCGCGTCACTTCGACCGACGGGCAGACGTTCGATCTGGACGATCCGTACCGCTACGGCCAGGTGATGGGCGAGCTCGACCTGCACCTGCTCGGCGAAGGGCGCCACTATCGCGCCTTCGAGCGCCTCGGTTCGCACGCGCTGAAGATCGGCTCGGCGACCGGCACGTATTTCGCGGTGTGGGCGCCGAACGCCGAACGGGTCAGCCTGGTCGGCGACTTCAACCAGTGGCACGGGCTGGCGCACCCGATGCGCCGGCTGGTGCCGAACGGCATCTGGGAGCTGTTCGTTCCGGGGCTGGGTGCGGGCGAGCGCTACAAGTACGAGCTGCGCGGCAAGTTCGATCGCACGCCCTTCCTCAAGGCCGACCCGTACGCCCGCGAGTTCGAGACGCCTCCCGCGACGGCCGCGCTGACCAGCGGCGTGCCGCAATACCGCTGGCGCGACGAGGGATGGGTAAAGGCGCGCGAGGCCTCGAACGGCAGCCTCTCCGGTCCGGTCTCGATTTACGAGGTGCACCTCGCGTCCTGGGCCCGCGTCGCCGAGGACGGCAACCGCTCCCTGAGCTATCGCGAGCTGGCCGAGCGGCTGGTGCCCTACGTCAAGGACATGGGGTTCACCCACATCGAGTTGCTGCCGGTGCTCGAGCACCCGTTCGGCGGCTCATGGGGCTACCAGGTCACCGGCTTCTTCGCCCCGACCAGCCGCTTCGGCTCACCCGACGACTTCCGCTGGTTCGTCGACGAGTGCCATCGCAACGGCATCGGCGTGATCCTCGACTGGGTGCCCGGCCACTTCCCGAAGGACGCGCACGGCCTGGCCCGCTTCGACGGCACGGCGCTGTACGAGCACGAAGACCCGCGGATGGGCGAGCACCAGGACTGGGGCACGCTGATCTTCAACTACGGGCGGCACGAGGTCGCCAACTTCCTCGTCGCCAGCGCGCTGTTCTGGATCGAGCAATTCCACCTTGATGGGCTGCGCGTCGACGCCGTGGCGTCGATGCTCTATCTCGATTACTCGCGCCAGGCCGGCCAATGGGTGCCGAACCGCTTTGGCGGCCGCGAGAACATCGAGGCGGTGGCCTTCCTCCGCCACATGAACGAGATCGTCCACGCCGAACACCCGGGTGTGATGATGATCGCCGAGGAGTCGACGGCGTGGCCGGCGGTGAGCCGCCCGGTCTACTCCGGCGGGCTGGGCTTCACCTACAAGTGGAACATGGGCTGGATGCACGACATCCTCAGCTACATGTCGAAGGATCCGGTGCACCGGCAATGGGAGCACCGCCACCTGACGTTCTCGATGCTCTACGCCTTCAACGAGAACTTCGTGCTGCCGTTCAGCCACGACGAGGTCGTGCACGGCAAGGGCTCGATGCTGGCCAAGATGGCCGGCGACGATTGGCAGAAAGCGGCCAACCTGCGCGCCCTCTACGCCTACATGTTCGTCCACCCCGGCAAGAAGCTGCTCTTCATGGGCAGTGAGCTGGCGGCGTGGAAGGAATGGGACGACGCCGACGGACTGCCCTGGGCCTGGGCCGACGATGCGCCGCACGCCGGCGTGCGCTCGCTCGTGCGCGATCTGAACCGGCTGTATCGCGATCAGCCGGCGCTGCACCAGGTCGACTTCCAGCCGGCCGGCTTCAGCTGGATCGATTGCGACGACGCCGCGCACAGCATCATCTCGCTGATCCGCCGCGGCGAGAGCCCGACCGAGGAAGTGCTCGCCGTCTTCAACCTCACGCCGGTGGTCCGCGAGGGCTATCGGATGGGCGTGCCCGAGCCGGGGCGCTATCGCGAGCTGCTCAACACCGACGCCTTCGTCTACGGCGGCGGTAACGTCGGCAATGCCGGCGGCCTCGACACCGAGCCCGTCGCCGCTCAGGGCATGGCGCAGTCGCTGGTCCTCACCCTGCCGCCGCTGTCCGGCCTGATCCTGAAACGCGGCTGACCCGACGACGATGCGCGGCTCGCGGGGTCGGCTCGTCGTCGTGCTCGCTGCGCTCGCGGCGTGGACGGCCGCGCCCGCGTCGGTCGCTGCCGCCGCGCCGCGCGTGGCCAGTCAACCGCCCTCCGCCGCCGCCAGTCAGGGCGCGGCGCCGCGCATCGCCGACTACGACATCACCGTCCGGCTCGATCCGGTCGCCAAACGACTCGACGGCACCCTGCGCCTGGTCTGGCGCAATCCGTCCACCGACACCGTCAGCGATCTCTGGTTCCATCTCTATCTGAACGCGTTTCGCGATCGCGACAGCACCTTCTGGCGCGAGTCGCGCGGCGAATTGCGCGGCGTCGGGATGGCGAACGACGGCTGGGGCCGGATCGACGTCGCCGCGCTGCGCATCGCCGGCGGCGCCGATCTCCTGCCCGGCCTGACCTTCGAGGCGCCTGACGACGGCAACCACAAGGACCGGACCGTGGCGCGGGTGAAGCTGCCGCAGCCGGTCGCCCCCGGCGGCAGCGTCGCGCTGGACATCACCTTTCGCGCGGTGCTGCCCAAGGCCTACGCGCGCACCGGCTACGCGGGTGACTACTTCCTGGTCGCCCAGTGGTTCCCCAAGATCGCCGTCTACGAGCCGGCCGGTCTCCGCGGCCGCGCCGCCGGCGGCTGGAACGCGCATCAGTTCCACGCCGACTCGGAGTTCTACGCCGACTTCGGCCACTACCGCGTGGCGCTCACCCTGCCGAAGCGGTTCGTCGTCGGCGCCACCGGGGTGCGCACCTCGCGCGTCGACCACGCCGACGGGACGACCACCCACACCTACGAACAGGGCGACGTGCACGACTTCGCCTGGACGGCGTCGCCGGACTTCGTCGAGATCACCCGCCGCTACGCCGCGGCCACGGAGGTGAGCCAGCAAGCCTATCGCGACGCGTCGGCTCGGCTCGGCCGGGCGGTCGACGAGCTGCGCCTCGACGACGTCGAGATCCGCCTGCTGATGCAGCCGAACCATCTGCCGCAGGCCGAGCGTTACCTGGCCGCAGTGCGGCACGCCATCACCCGGTTCGGCCTGGCCTACGGCCGGTATCCGCACCGCACGATCACCATCGTCGATCCGCCCGAGGAAGCCCTCGGCACCGCCGGCATGGAGTACCCGACCTTCATCACCGCCGGCACGGTCGCGTTCTTCAACACCTGGCCACTCGATCGCCTGTTCGAGCCCGAGATCGTCGTCGCGCACGAGTTCGCCCACCAGTACTTCCAGGGCCTGATCGCCTCGAACGAGTTCGAGGAGGCGTGGCTCGACGAGGGCCTGACCGAGTGGGCGACCGGCGGGCTGCTCGACGAGATGCTCGGGCCGCGACGGTCGTTCATGGAGCTGGCCGGGCTTCGCATCGGCGACATCGACTACCAGCGCTTCGGTCTGTCGCGCCGCCGCTCCACGGAGATGATCCGCCAGCCCGCGTGGACCTACGACACCGGCTACGGGTTCAACAGCTATGCGCGGCCGGCGCTCACGCTGCGCACCCTCGAGCGGCTGCTCGGCAGCCGGACGATGGCCCGCATCATGCGGACCTATGCCGAGCGGTGGCGCTTCGGCCACCCGTCGAGCGAGGATTTCTACCGCGTGGCGAGCGAGGTCGCGGGCCGCGACCTGACGCCGTTCTTTCGTCAGACGATCGAATCCGCGGCGGTGATCGACTACGCCGTCGGCGACATCTCCCAGGCCCCGGGCTACACCGCAGTCACGGTGCGGCGCGACGGAGACCTGCAGATGCCGATCGTCGTCGCCTTCAAGTTCGCCGGCCGCCCGGTCGAACGCCGCACCTGGGATGGCGTGGCGCGCTGGACGCGCTTCTCGTTCGGCTATCAGGAGCGGCTCGAGTGGGTCGACGTCGATCCGGGCCGCAACGTCGCGCTCGACGTGTCGTGGCTGAACAACGGCCGCGTGGTGGCGGCTGATCGCCGCGCTCCGGTGGCGATGACGTCGCGCTGGCTGCTCGCGGTCCAGCAGGTCCTGGCATGGCTGGCGTTCTAGGGCCACGGACGTCGGCTGGCCGTGCCCTGCGCGAGGGCTGGCGCCTCGTGCGAGGGCGAGCGGCCTTTGCCGTCGTCGCGATCTGGGCGATGGTGACGATCGTCGCGATCGCGGCCGTCGCCCCGGCCTGGGGCTGGTGGAGCGGCGCGCTCGACCACACGATCGACGCTGGCCGGCTGCTCGGATCGCTCAACGTCGCGACGCTGGCCGAGCTGTTCCGCGACTCGCCGTTCGGCCGGCGGACCATCGCGACGGCGGCGCTCGCCGGCGCGGCGATCGCGCTGCTCCTCAACCCGTTCCTGGCCGGCGGCCTGCTCGGCGCGCTGGCGAGTGCGCCGGGCGCCGAGGCCGATGGACGCGCGGCCCGCTTCGCCGCGCACGGTGTGCGCTTCTACGGACGGCTGCTGCTCGTGGCGCTGATCGTCTGGCCGGTTGCGGCGGTCGTGATCGGCGCGGCCGCCGTGGGCATCGCCATCCCGCTGGGCGCCACGGCCACGCCGGTGCTGGCCCCGGCGGCCAGTCTCACAGTCGTGGCGATGGGGGCGCTGATCGCGACGATGCTCGTCGACCTGGCGCGCATCCACGTCGTGCGCGAGCACCTGGGCGCCGGTCGCGCCGTGGCCGCGGCGTGTCGCGTCGCCGCGCGGAATCCGCTGACGCTGCCGTTGCTCGGCGTCGGCGTCGGCGCCGCCTTCGCGTTTGCCGCAGCGACCCTCGTCGCGGTCCGCGGCTGGCTGTCCGGCGAGACCTGGCCGTCGATCCTGCTCGGTGTCGCGGCGCAGCAGGCCTACGCCTTCGCGCGCACGTGGCTGCGCGCGACACTGGTGGCGGGCGAGTTCGTCGTGGTCGCCGCGGACGCCGAGGCCCGAGCCTTGGCCGAGGCCGCCGACGCCGCCGTGCTCGCCGAAGCTGCCGCTCGCGCCGAAGCGGCGGCGCTCGCCGACGCGGCAGCGCTCGCCGAAGACGCCGCGCTCGCCGACACGGCAGCCCGCGCCGACGCCGCGCTCGCTGAAGACGCTGCGCTCGCCGACCGCGCCGGCGCCTCAGTCGGGACCGACGAGGAGCGGCCGGAGATGCTCGTAGTCGTGCAGGG
>JBDSLU010000230.1:0-3580 GCA_039916225.1 Vicinamibacteraceae bacterium | reverse complement strand
CGTGTTCGGTTCGCCGGGAATCGAGACGTTCTGCCAGAACTCCTCGCGCAACTGCGGGATCTTGGCGAGCGCCGTGCGCAGCCCGGCGTCGGTGCGGGCCATGCCGACGTAGTCCCACAGGATCCGGCCCAGCTCGCGATGCAGCTCGCGCGCCGTCCGCGTGCCCTTGGCGCCGAGCATCCGCTCGATGCGGCCCCGCACCGAGGCCGCCGCTTCCTTGAAGGCGTCGTGGTCGGTCGTGATCTTCGGCAGCGGGGTGCTGGCGAGGTAGTGGCCGATGGTCGCCGGGATGACGAAGTACCCGTCGGCCAGGCCCTGCATGAGCGCGCTGGCGCCGAGCCGGTTGGCGCCGTGGTCCGAGAAGTTCGCTTCCCCCAGGACGTGCAGGCCTGGCACGGTGCTCATCAGGTTGTAGTCCACCCAGAGGCCGCCCATCGTGTAGTGGACGGCGGGGTAGATCCGCATCGGAACCTTGTACGGATCCTCGTCGGTGATCTTCTCGTACATCTGGAACAGGTTGCCGTAGCGGGCGCGCACGGTGTCCTCGCCGACGCGGCGGATGGCATCGGCGAAATCCAGATAGACCGAGAGGGCGGTATCGCCGACGCCGCGGCCTTCGTCGCAGACCGCCTTGGCGGCACGCGAGGCGACGTCGCGGGGGACGAGGTTGCCGAAGCTCGGATAGCGGCGCTCGAGGTAGTAGTCGCGCTCCGCTTCCGGGATGTGCTGCGGCGGCCGCTTGTCGCCGCCCGTCTTCGGCACCCAGACCCGCCCATCGTTGCGCAGGCTCTCGCTCATCAGCGTGAGCTTCGACTGGTGATCGCCCGACACCGGGATGCAGGTCGGGTGGATCTGCGTGAAGCACGGGTTGGCGAACACGGCGCCGCGCTTGTAGCAGCGCCACGCCGCCGTGACGTTCGAGTTCACGGCGTTGGTCGACAGGTAATAGGCCGTGCCGTAACCGCCGGTGGCCAGGCAGACGGCGTCGGCGACGTGCGACTCGAGCTCGCCGGTCAGCAGGTTGCGGACGACGATGCCGCGCGCCTTGCCGTCGATGAGGACGAGGTCGAGCATCTCGCGGTTGGGCAACAGGGACACCGCGCCGGCCTGGACCTGCCGCATCAGCGACTGGTAGGCGCCGATGAGGAGCTGCTGGCCGGTCTGGCCGCGGGCGTAGAACGTGCGCGACACCTGGGCGCCGCCGAACGAGCGGTTGTCGAGGACGCCGCCGTATTCGCGGGCGAACGGCACACCCTGGGCCACCGCCTGATCGATGATCTGGACGCTGGTCTGGGCCAGCCGGTAGACGTTGGCCTCGCGGGCGCGATAGTCGCCGCCCTTGACCGTGTCGTAGAAGAGCCGCTCGACGCTGTCGCCGTCGTTGCGGTAGTTCTTGGCGGCGTTGATGCCGCCCTGGGCGGCGATGCTGTGGGCGCGCCGCGGCGAGTCGTGGATGCAGAAGGCCTTGACGTTGTAGCCCAGCTCGCCCAGCGACGACGCGGCCGAGGCGCCGGCGAGGCCGGTGCCGACCACGATGATGGTGAACTTGCGCTTGTTGGCGGGGTTCACCAGCTTCATCTCGAAGCGGTGCCGGTCCCACTTGTCGGCGATCGGGCCGCCGGGAATTTTCGCGTCGAGCTTCACGGCCGGCCTCCGAAGTAGATGACGACCGGAATCAGCGCGAAGCCGAGACCCATGACGACGGCGACGGCCAGGCCGGTGCCGCGGATCAACCCGTTGTAGCGCGGATGCTCCAGGCCCATCGACTGGAAGGCGCTCGACAGCCCGTGCGAGAGGTGCAGGCCGACGACGACCATGCTCAGCACGTAAAAGGCCACGTGCAGCGGCTCCCGATAGACCTCGTGGACGAGGCGGGTCAGGTCGCGCATCCCGTCCGGCGTCTCGTACCACGGCCCGAACTTGAACGTCTTCAGGTGGATGACGACGAACAGCAGCAGCCAGATGCCGGTGATGATCATCGTCGTCGAGGCGAACGACTTGCGGCTGGTGTGCCCGGCCCGCTTCTTCACCGCATAGCCGGGGCCGCGCGCCTCGCGGTTGCGCAGCGTCACGAAGACGGCCTTGAACGCGTGCGTCAGGAACAGCGCGACGAGGACAGCTTCGGCGAGGTAGATCAGCGGGTTGCTGGTCAGCTTGTGCGAGTACTCGTTGTAGGCGTGCGCGTCGACGAGCACCAGCAGGTTGGCGGCCAGGTGCGTCACCAGGAACGCAGCAAAGCCCAGGCCCGTCAGCGCCACCAGGATTTTGGTGCCGACGGACGACGAGAGAAACCGTAACAGTGGAGACATCACCAGGGAGTTGCGCCCGCGTAAAAGGGGGCCTGTCGGCGGGCATCCGATGGGGGCCGGAGGTCAATTGTATCGGGTCGCGGCCCGGGGTGGAAGGGGCGGCGACCGCGCCGAAGCCGCGCAGCGGCGAAGGCGGGCTTGCTTGCCGACGCCGTTCCCGACCATCATCTACGCCGACATGAAGATTCACGAGTATCAAGGCAAGGCGATTCTCGCGCCGTTCGGCGTCCCCATCCCCAAGGGTGAGATGGCGACGACGGCGGCGGAAGCCGGGGCGATCGCGCGCAAGCTCGGGGGCGGCATCAGCGTCGTCAAGGCGCAGATCCACGCCGGCGGGCGCGGCAAGGGCGGCGGCGTCAAGGTGGTCAAGAGCGCGGAAGAGGCGGAGAAGGTCGCCGCCCAGATCCTCGGGATGCAGCTCGTCACCCACCAGACCGGGCCGGCTGGCCAGAAGGTGTCGCGGGTCCTCGTCGAGGAAGGGCTGGCCATCGTCCGCGAGCTCTACTTCGGCATGCTCATCGATCGCGCCACGCAGCGCACCGTGCTCATGGCGAGCTCGGCCGGCGGCATGGACATCGAGGAGGTCGCCGAGAAGACGCCCCACCTGATCCTCAAGGAATACGTCGATCCGGGCATCGGCCTGCAGGCCTTCCAGGCCCGCAAGATCGCCTTCGGCCTCGGCCTCGAGGGCGCCCAGATCGGCCAGGCGGTCAAGCTGCTCCAGGCGCTCTACGGCGCCTTCATCGGCACCGACGCCTCGCTCGTCGAGATCAACCCGCTGATCGTCACGAAGGAGGGCAACCTCCTCGCGCTCGACGCCAAGGTGACCTTCGACGACAACGCGATGTTCCGGCACAAGGACTTCCCGGCGCTGCGCGACACCGACGAGGAGGATCCGCTCGAAGTCGAGGCCTCGAAGTTCGCGCTCAACTACATCCGCCTGGACGGCACCATCGGCTGCATGGTCAACGGCGCCGGCCTGGCCATGGCGACGATGGACATCATCAAGCTGGCGGGCGGCGAGCCGGCCAACTTCCTCGACGTCGGCGGCGGCGCCAACGCCGAGCAGATCAAGAACGCCTTCCGCATCCTGATGGCGGACACCAACGTCAAGGGCGTCCTGATCAACATCTTCGGCGGCATACTGCGCTGCGACGTGCTGGCCGAGGGCCTGATCGCCGCGGTCCAGAGCCTGTCGGTGAAGGTGCCGATCGTCATCCGCATGGAAGGCACCAACGTCGAGCAGGGCAAGGCCATGCTCGCCGCCAGCG
>JBDSLU010000229.1:0-22797 GCA_039916225.1 Vicinamibacteraceae bacterium | reverse complement strand
GGCCTTCCAGGTGCCCGAGACGTCCAAGGGGACGCGTGTCGTATCGCCGCGCTTCATCCGCGGCGCCCGCCGCGCGGGTCTCGTGGTGCACGTGTGGACCGTGAACACGCCGCAGGACATCGCCCGCCTGAAGGGCTGGGGCGTCGACGGTGTCATCACCGATCGACCGGACATGGCGCTGGAGCATCGATGAGACAGGAGCTGCGCTACGCGCTGCGGCAGTTGACCCGTCAGGGCGGTGCGACTCTGACCGCCATCGCCACGCTGGCGGTCGCGATCGGCGCTGCCGCCGCGACCTGGACGCTGGTGTCCGCGACGCTCCTCCATCCCGTGCCCGGCGCCGCGACCGCCCCCTGGTACGCCGTGCATACCGAGCGCGCCGGCCGCGCGCCGGCGTTCCACTTCGTGTTCCCGGTGCTGCGGCTGGTCGAACAGTCGGGCGCTTTCGAGCGCGTCGAGGCCGCGTGGGGGACGCACGAGCACCTGCGGTTGTCGCGACGGGGTGCGTCCAGCGACATCAGCGCCGCCTTCGTCACGCACGGGCTGCTGCCCGGCCTCGGGGTGCCGCTGCAGCTCGGACGCACCTTCACCGGCGGCGAGGATGCTCGGGGTGCGGCTCCGGTCGCGATCCTCACCGACCGCGGCTGGCGCCAGGCGTTCGGGGGCGATCCCGCCGTCGTCGGAGAGACGGTCGGCGTCGGCCGCGCGGCCGTGACGATCGTCGGTGTCCTCGCCGCGGGTTTCCGCGGCCTGAATCCCGCGGACGTGCCCGACTTGTACATCCCGCTGCACACGATCGGCGACGTTTCCAGTCCGCTGATGAACTACTTCGCGGAGGAAGGCCACGTCAGCTCGCCGACGGCCGGGCTGCGCGTGTTCGGCCGCCTCGCTGACGATGCCGATGCCGCCCCGGCGGTGGCCCGCCTTACCGCCGCGGCGTCACGTGCGCAGGAGCGCGGCAGCCTGCGAGTGGATCGAGAGACCCGCGTCGGCGTCACGCCGCTCGACGTCGCGGTCCTGGCGGCGGCGACGCGCGCCGGCCTCGCCACGTTCGCGCAGCTGCTGGCCGCGACCGTCGGCCTGCTGCTGCTGGTCGGCTGCGCCGGGGTCGCGCTGCTGTTGTTCGTGCGGATCGAAGCGCGCCGCACCGAGTTCGCCACGCGACTGGCACTCGGCGGATCGGTTACCGGGCTCGTCCGCGGCCTCGCGCTCGAAGCCGCGATCGTCGCCGGGGCTGGCGTCGTGATGGCGCTGCCGGTGGCGTGGTGGCTGCTGCGTGGCGCGAGCGCCTTCGTCCTGCCGGGCGGCGTCGACGTGGCGGCGCTCGGCGCCGATCTTGACGCGCGGGCGCTCGGCGCCGCGGCCGTCGCCGGCCTGCTCGCGTTCCTGATCATCACCGGCGTGGCCGCCCTCCATGCGTCCGTGCGGGCGGCCGCCAGCGACCTGCTCACGCCGTCGGCCGCGGCGCGGTCCTGGGGCCGGCGCGGGCTTCGCGACAGCGTGCTGGCGGTCCAGGTCGCAGTGGCTGTCGTCCTCGTGACCGGCGCGCTGGTCTTCACGGCCAGCCTGCGGGCGGCGCTGGCCCTGAACGAGCCGGTCGCGATGGAGACGGTCGCCTACGCCGCGTTCGATCTGACGCCCTATGGCTACGATCCAGTGCGCGCGGCCAGCGCGTTCGCTGGGCTGCAGTCGCGGCTGACGGCGCATCCGTCGGTCATCGCCGTGGCGTCGAGCGTCGGCGCGGGCGGCATGGGGCCCGCCGGTCGCCTCGCCGTGGACGGCCTGCCTCGCTCGTTCTCCAGGATCGTCCGCGTCGAAGCGATCGACGCGAATTACCTCGACACGATGCGCCTCGCCGTCACGGCCGGTCGCGGCTTCGCGACGTCCGACGACGCGGGGCCGCTGGTGGCGCTCGCCAGTGTCTCGCTGGCGAGGCAGCTGGGGACCGTCGCGGGCGCGCTGGGCCGCCGCATCGAGTTGCCCTGGGGGCGCGACCCAGGGGCCACGGTGCCGGTCGCCACGGTGGTGGGCATCGTGCCGGACCTCGTCACCGACGTCGGCGAGCTACAGCCGCTGACGCTCTACGTGCCGCTGGCGCGCTACCAGCCGCAGACCTACCGGACGCTGACGGTGCGGGCCGCCGCTGGCGTCGAACCGGTCGCGCGGGCGATGGCCGAGGCGGTCCGCGAGTTCGAGCCGGCCGCGGTGCCGCCGGTGGTGAGCACATTCCGAGAGGCCATCGCGCGGCAGATGTCACCGCAACGGCTCGGCTCGGCGGTCCTGGGCGGGCTCGGCGCGATCGCCCTGCTCCTGACGGCGCTCAGCGTCTTCGTCCTCGGCGACGCGATGGCAACGTTCCGCACGCGCGAGCTGGGCATCCGGTCGGCGCTGGGCGCGACCGGCGCCGACCTCGTCCGGCTGCTTTTCGGGGAGACGCTCCGGCCGGTGGCCACCGGCGTCGCCCTGGGCATCGGCGTCAGCATCGCCGGATCGCGTCTCGTGCGCGCGTTCGCGTTCCAGGTCGAGCCGCTCGAGCCGCTGCGCTTCGCGTGCGTCGCCGGCACGCTGCTCGTCCTCGCCGTCTTTGCCTCGTTGCGGCCGGCGCTCCGCGCCGTCCGGATCGACGTCGCGCGGACGCTCCGCGACCTCTGAAGACGCAGCGGCAGCGACCTGAGCGTTGTTTGACGACTTCGCCTTTGTCGTACAAAATGTCGTACATGGCCAATGGTTCGGTGTCTGTTCGTGAGCTGCAGCAGAACCTCAAGCGGGTCATGGCTCGCGTCGAGCGGGGTGAAACCGTCGAAGTGACGCGGCGGCGCCGGCCGGTCGCTCGCCTCGCCCCGGTGAAGCCGGCCGGCCCGGCATCTGCCTGGCCCGACCTCGAGGCGCGAACCAGGGCTGTGTTCGGCGAACGAAAAGTCATTCCGGGCGCTTCGCAAGCGATCGTTGACGATCGTGGCGACCGATGACGGTCTACGTCGACTCGAGCGTCCTGGTCGCGATCTACATCCCCGAGCGATTCTCTGAAGCGGCTCGGTCATCAGTGCGTGCCGCCGGTCCGGTTCCGTTCACGGCACTTCACCAGCTGGAAGTGTCGAACGCGTTCGAGTTGCTTCTCGGACGCAAACAGATCAAACGGAGCGAGTGTCGGGCCATCCAGGCACAACTTCACAGCGATGTGCAGGACCATCGACTCGTGGCCGTGACGTTGGATCTCGACGAGGTGTTCGCCCAGGCATCCGAGCTGTCTCGCCTGCACGCTGCCCGACGACTCGCCCGCAGTCTGGACCTGCTGCATGTGGCGGCCGCGCACGTCGCGCGGTGCACGACGTTCGTGTCTGCTGATGATCGTCAGCTTGCGGTGGCGAAGGCGAGCGGCCTGACGAGTGTCGATATCAAGCGCCGCTCGGCGCTGACGGGACCCTAGCGAACGGCGCTCTGTGCCTTGTTGGTGAGGCTCATCCAGATGCCGGGCCGCCAGCACGCTGCGATCGCGAGCAGCATCACTTCGACATCACCCGCACCTTCAGAACGTCGCGATCGGGTTGAGCGGTGAGCCGGTACCGTGCGGCACGGCGAGCGGCGAGGCCGTCAGCAGGAACGTCCAGCGCTTCCGCGAGCCGGCGGCTTCGGCGAGCCCTTCGAGATCGCAGTTGTCGAACAGTGGCGTGCCAAGGGCGATCAGCAGGAGCTGGTGGATCGGGAAGTCGACGCCCTTGACGAGCGACGGCATGACTTCGCCGTGGCCGTCCCAGCCGACGATCGCGACATCGCGTGCTTTCAGCCAGCGCGCCACGCTGGGGTGCAGGCCGGCCGATTCGGTGCCGATGTCCCACGGCCCGACCTTGGCTCGCCGCGCCCACCGGCCAGTACGGAAGAACACGATGTCGCCGCTGCCCACCTTGACGCCGGCCTGCTTTTCCCAGGCCTCGAGGTCGGCGGGCGTGATCGCCGTCCGCGGCTCGAGGTAGGGAACGCCCTTCAGGCGCGGGATGTCCATCAGCACGCCGCGGCCGATGAAGCCGCGCTTGAACGCTGTCACCGTGTTGCGGCTGGCGCCGGCCGCGCTGATCAGGCTCAATGGCGCGCCGTTGTAGGTGTGGCCCTTGTAGTACATGTGCGACAGCGCGTCCATGTGCGTGTAGGCCGCGCCGTGGAAGGTGATGCTCAGGTTCTCCATCGCGAACGGATCGGGATCCTGCGCGGTGGCGACCATCGAGAGGCCGAACGGGTTGCCGTTGTCGGCGCTCTTCACCGGATCGGTGTCGCGCGACAGCGAGACCGTGACGCCTTCCTTCACCGTCGCCAGGGCACGCTTCCGCGTCTGGTCGGTCATCAGGTTGACCGTGCCGCGCTCGTCGTCCTTGCCCCAGCGGTTCCAGTTCGAGAGCTCGGTCATCCAGCGATCGATCGTCGCGGCGTCGAGCGGAGCGGCGGCGTCCGCGGGCTGGCTGGCCGGTGCGGCCGACTGCGCGCGCAGCAGCGGCATCGCAGCCAAGGCCGAGACGACAACAAACACGAGAGCGAACATCGAGCGTCGATGGGACATGTCGGGCCTCAGGCGTCGAAAAGGATGACGTGCACTTCGCCCGGGCCGTGCACACCGCGGCTGAGCGTGTGCTCGATGTCCGCGGTGCGACTCGGGCCGGTGATGGCGACCAGGTTGCTGCCGGCGGCGACGAGGTCACCGCGGGTGGCGAGCAGCCCCGAGATCGAGTCGACCAGCCGATCGACGCGCAGGACGGCGATGTGGACCGGCACGAGCAGCGACGCCATGCGCGACCGGCCGGGTCCGCTGGCGACGACCACCGAGCCCGTGTCGGCGAGGCCGGCGTCGGCGCCGGTCAAACCGAGCGTGAGCTGGGCCAGCGCGGCGAGCCGAGGCGCCCGCGCCGGCTCGGCCTGGGGCAGTTCGGCGTCGACCGTGGTCAGGCCGCGCGCCTGCAGCGCCGCCGTCATGCCGGGGAGGTCCATCGCCTCATCGGACCACGCGAGCAGCTCCTTGCAGTCGAGTCGCGCCGCGATGGCCGCGACGACGTCGGCGGCCTCATCGATCGAGCGCGCCTCGTGGATGACGCCGGCCAGCGCGTCGAGTGCCGCACGGAAGCGTTCGCGCCGCGGCAGGCCGTCGGTCGGCGGTGCCACCGACGCCGTGCCGGCGATCGCCGCCGTCGGCAGCGTGTCGACACCGGCGTCGTTGGTGCCGGCGTGCGTGAGGTGCCCGGGTTCGCCGCCATGGTCGTGGTCGTGCGCGTGTCCAGCGGCGTGGGGGCCGACGCCGCCGGGGAACAGCCCGGTGCGGACAGCCCGGCTGATGACCTCGCGCATCCGGGCGCGGTTGGCCGGCGTCACGACCGGCTCCTGTCCGTCGAAGACCGGCCCTGCCGCTTCGCCCAGCGTTCCTGGAACGATTCCTTGGCCGGGGCCGGGAAGTCGCGAGTGGCGGTCCAGCCGGCGAGGTGCGCCGGCAGCTCGCGGATCCAGCCGTCGGTGGCGGCCATCCCGGCAACGCGGGCGGCGACGCGCCCGGCCAGGCCGAACAGCCGCGGCCGGGTGCCGATCCAGCCCAGCACCTTGATGCCGAGCGACACCCACTGCGGCGACTCGCCGGCCTCGACGCCCTTGGCGCGGAGACGCAGCAGCATGCGCGGGATGTCGATGCGGACCGGACAGACTTCCTTGCAGGCGCCGCACAGCGTCGAGGCATGTGGCAGCTCGTGGAAGGCGTGGATGCCGGCCAGCGCGGGCGAGAGCACCGAGCCGACCGGGCCAGAGTAGACGCTGCCGTAGGCGTGGCCGCCGATCGTCTGGTAGACGGGGCAGGCGTAGAGGCAGGCGCCGCAGCGGATGCAGTAGAGGATCTCGGCCAGCTCGCCGGCCAGCACCTCGCTGCGGCCGTTGTCGACGATGACGACGTGGAACTCTTCCGGCCCGTCGGGTTCGCCCGGGCGGCGCGGCCCGCTGAGGATGTTCGAGTAGACGGTGAGCCGTTGCCCGGTGCCGCTGCGCCCGAGCACTTCGAGCATCACGCCGAGGTCGGCGGCGGTCGGCACCAGCCGCTCCATCCCCATCATCGCGACGTGGATCCGCGGCATCGACGTCGACAGGCGGCCGTTGCCTTCGTTGGTGCAGATGCAGATGCTGCCGGTCTCGGCGACGCCGAAGTTGACGCCGGAGATCCCCATGTCGGCCTTGAGGAAGGCCTTGCGGAGCACGCGGCGCGCCAGCTGCGTCATCTGCGGCACGCCCGCCACTTCCTCGTCGGTCGCGCCCAGCTTCTCCTTGAACACGCGGGCGCAGTCCTCCTTGGTCTTGTGGAGGATGGGCGCGACGATGTGCGACGGCTTGTCGTTATCGAGCTGGACGATGAACTCGCCGAGGTCGGTCTCGACCACTTCCATGCCGTCGGCTTCGAGCACCGGGTTCAGTTCGATCTCTTCGCTGACCATCGACTTGCCCTTGACGATGGTCTTGACGCCGCGCTCGCGGGCCAGCGTGCGGATGTAGTCGACGGCGTCGTCGCCGGTCTCGGCGAAGAAGACCGTGCCGCCGTTCTTCTCGACGTTGGTGACGAAGGTGTCGAGGTGCTGGTCGAGCGCCGACAGCGTGCGGGCGCGGATCGCCCGCGCCTGGTCGCGGACCGCGTCGCTCGAGTCGAGCTCGGCGATGGCGGCGCGGCGCGACTCCATCGCCCGGCCCGATGTGTGCCGCACGGCCTGGCGCATGCGCGTCTTGCCGAGCGCTTCCTCGACGCGGCGGTAGAAGGGGACGTCGACCGGGTTCACTTCGGCTCCGCGTTCGGCCCGGCCGCGCCGGCGAGGACATCGGCGATGTGGACGACCCGCACCCGGCTGCCGCGCCGCCGCAGGCCGCCGGCCATGTGCATGCCGCAGCTGACGTCGGTCACGGCGACCACGTCGGCGCCGCAGGCCTCGATGGCGTCCAGCTTGCGTTGCAGCATCTCGCCCGAGATGTCGGCCATCTTCACCGCGAACAGGCCGCCGAAGCCGCAGCAGACCTCGGCCTCGGGCAGGGGGCAGGTGGTGGCGCCGCGCACGCCGGCGAGCAACGCCTTGGGCTCGCTGTCGATGCCGAGGCCACGCAGGCCGTGGCAGCAGGCATGGTAGGACAGCGTGCCGGTGGCGGTGGCGCCGACGTCGGTGACGCCGAGGACCCGCGTCAGGAACGTCGTCAGCTCGTAGGTGCGGGCGGCGATCGCCCGGGCCTTTGGTCCGTACTCGGGATCGTCGCCGAGCATCGCCACGTACTGGTGAATCACCATGTCGCCGCACGAGCCCGACGGCACGACGATCGGATCGTCGCTGGCGCTCAGCACGTCGATGGTGTGGCGCGCCAGCGCCCGGGAGTCGGCGTCATAGCCGGCGTTGAAGGCAGGCTGACCACAACAAGTCTGCCCGACGGGAAGGGTTACGGCGACGCCGGCGCGCTCGAGCACGCTGACGACAGATTCGCCCGTGCCAGGGAAGAAGCGATCGACCAGGCACGTGACCAGCAGTTGCACGCGCGCGGGTCGCATGGGCGACAGTATAAGATGGGCGGCCATGCGCTGGCTGCGGTTCGCGGTGGGGGAACGTGTCCGCGTCGGCTACCAGCGCGGTCCGGACGTCCAACCGGTCGTGGCCGAGACGCTGCAGGACGTGATCGCCGGGCGTGGCACCGGCGATGCCGGCGCCCCCATCCCGCGCGCCGACGTGCGCGTCCTGGCGCCGCTCGTCCCGGGCAAGATCCTCTGCATCGGCCTCAACTACATGGACCACTGCCGCGAGCAGCACATCGAGCCGCCCGATCGGCCGACGCTGTTCGCCAAGTTCCCGAGCAGCGTGATCGCGTCCGGCGAGCCGATCCGCTGGCCGGCCGACTTCAGCTCGCAGGTCGACTACGAGGCCGAGCTCGCCGTCGTCATCGGCCGGCGGACGAGCCGCGTCGCCCAGGCCGAGGCGCTGTCGCACGTCTTCGGCTACACCGCGGCCAACGACGTCACCGCCCGCGACGTCCAGAAGGGCGACAAACAGTGGATCCGCGGCAAGGCCGCCGACACGTTCTGTCCGCTCGGGCCGGTCGTCGTCACCATCGACGAGATTCCGGACCCGCAGCAGCTGTCGATCGGCTGCCGGGTCAACGGCGAGGCGCGTCAGGCCTCACACACCCGCGAGATGATCTTCCCGGTGGCGCACATCATCGCGTTCATTTCGCGGGCCATCACCCTCGAGCCGGGCGACGTCATCCTGACCGGCACGCCGGACGGCGTCGGCCAATATCGCGACCCGAAGGTATTTCTCCAGCCCGGCGATCGGGTCGAGGTCGAGCTCGGCGATCTCGGGCTCCTCGAGAACCCCGTCGGGCCTTTCGTCGAGTGAGCGGCACATGACCATGCGGTGGGGCATTCTCGGCGCGGCGCGGATCAACCGCAGCATCATTCCGGCCCTGCGGGCGGCCGACGGCCACACGCTCGAGGCGATCGCCAGCCGCGACGCCGACAAGGCGGCCGCCGCGGCGGCCGAGTGGGAGATTCCCCGCAGCGTCACCGGCTACGACGCGCTCCTGGCCGATCCCGACATCGACGCCGTCTACATCCCGCTGCCCAATCACCTGCACGCCGAATGGGCCGTCCGGGCGGCCGAGGCCGGCAAGCACGTGCTCTGCGAGAAGCCGCTGGCGCTGACCGTCGCGGAGGTCGACCGCATCACCGCGGCGGCGGCCGCGGCCAACGTCCACGTCGCCGAGGCCTTCATGTATCGGCACCACCCGCAGACCCACGCCGTGCGGGAGCTGGTCGCCGGCGGGGCCATCGGGACGCTGCGGTTCGTCCGCGGCTGTTTCAGTTTCACGCTCGACCGGCCGGGTGACGTCCGCTTCGATTCGGCCAAGGGTGGGGGCGCCCTGTGGGACGTCGGGTGCTACCCGGTCAGCTATGCCCGGGCCGTCGTCGGGGCCGAGCCGGAGACCGTCCAGGCCAGCACCGTCATCGGGCCGACGCACGTCGACATGAGCGTCGCCGCCATCCTGCGGTTCCCGGGCAACGTCCTGGCCGTGGTCGACGCCAGCTTCGTGGCGCCGTTCCGGACCGAGGTCGAGGTGGTCGGCTCGTCCGGGACCATCCGTGTCTCGCACCCCTTCAAGCCCGGCGAGCGGGAGACGGTGCTGGTCATCCGAGGCGACGAGGTGTTGGAGCACGTGGTCGAAGCGCCTCCCCTCTATGTCTCGGAGATCGAGGACTTCGGCCGCGCGGCCCGCGGCACCCAGCCGCCGGTCGTGACCCTGGCCGACAGTCGCGCCAACACGGCGACCCTGGTCGCCGTGCTCGAATCCGCGCGCACGGGACACACCGTCTCGCTAGACAGCTGAGCCGTATCGGCGCTCCCGCGCGCGGGAGCCTCGCCTAACCGCTGGGCCGGCCGGCGGATGGGCGTCATTGCGCTCAGCATTTCACCAAACCCGCCGATTGTCTCAACTGGAGACATGGTGTCGGCGATGAAGATTCTGGCGGCGGACGACGACGCGCTGTCCCTGCGCGTCCTGCAGCGCTCCCTCGAGAAGTGGGGCCACGAGGTCGTCACCGCGACCGACGGCAACCTGGCCTGGAAGGCGCTCCTCGAAGACCTGGCCATCGGCGTCATGGTCGTCGACGTCAACATGCCCGGCGTCGATGGCCTCGAGCTGTGCCGGCTGGCCCGGGAGGCCTTCGCTGAGCGGGTCATCTACATCATCGTCCTCACCGCCAAGCGCGGTACCGAGTCGATGCTCCAGGGGTTCGCGGCCGGCGCCGACGACTACCTGACCAAACCCTTCCGGCCCGACGAACTCCGCGCCCGCGTCGAAGTTGGCTTCCGCGTCATCGGCCTGCAGCGCATGCTCGGCGACCGCGTCGTCGAACACGAGGCGACGGAGCGTCGCTACCGCGAGCTCGTCAACAGCCTCGACGTCATCGTCTGGGAAGCCGAGCTCGATCCCTGGCGTCATCGCTTCATGAGCGATCAGGCGGCGCAGCTGCTCGGTGGCAGCGTCAGCCGCTTCGCCGACTCGGACACGTGGATGTCGCACGTGCTGCCCGCGGATCGAGCGATCGTCGAGGAGTATCGCCGGCAGCTCGAGGCCGGCGCGCCGGTCGCCGGCTGCGATTACCACCTGATGGCCGACGACGGGCGCGTGCTGACCGTGCGCGACCAGGCGCGGCCGGTGTTCGACACCAAGGGCCCGCGCCGCGTCCGTGGCGTCACCATCGACGTGACCGAACGGCGGCGTGCCCGCGAGCAGCTCGACGCGGCGATGAAGATGCAAGCCGATTTCGTCAGCTTCGCCAGCCATCAGCTCCGGACGCCCCTGACGGGCATCAAGTGGATGCTCGAGCTGGCGATGGGCGAGGAGCCCGGCTCGGCCGACATGCGCGGGTTCGTGGCCGACAGCCTCGATGCCTCGGAGCGCCTGATCGTCCTCGTCAACGATCTCCTCAGCGTGTCGCGGCTCGAAGGCGGCCGCATGGTCGGCACGCCGGTCCGCTGCAACCTCGCCCAGCTGATGAAGGACGTCCTGGCCGACATCCAGCCGGTCGTCCGCAAGAGCGACCACCAGCTCGACGCCGCCGGCCTCGACGTCGAGCACGCCGTGATGGGCGACGCCCAGATGCTGCGGCAGGTGCTGCAGAACCTGGTGTCGAACGCGGTGAAGTACACGCCGTCCGGCGGCCGCATCCACGTCGACATCAGCAACGACGGCGCCGAGGTCCGCTGCGCGGTCACCGATACCGGCATCGGCGTTCCCGAATCCGCGCGCGGCCGGCTCTTCGAAAAGTTCTTCCGCGCCGAGAACGTATCCAAGGTCGAGACCGAAGGGACCGGCCTGGGCCTCTACATCGTCCGCCTCATCGTCGAGCGCGCGCACGGCCGCATCTGGTTCGAGCCCGCCGAGGATGGCGGCAGCCGGTTCCTGGTCGCGCTGCCGCTCGCCACGACGCTCGAAGCCGCGCCCCTTGGCGCGGTCGAAGTTTGACCCAAGCAAGGTTGTACATGTCGACTCCACGCATTCTGCTCGCCGAAGACGATCGCTTCCTGCGCAAGGCCGCCGAGACCATGCTCAAGCGAGGCGGATTCACCGTGACGACCGCCGCCGACGGCGAAGAGGCGCTGCGCCTCGCCCGGGAGAACCCGCCCGATCTGCTGCTGCTCGATCTGATCATGCCGAAGATGCAGGGCTTCGACGTCCTGGCGGCGCTCAAAGGCGCGCCGGAAACGGCCGGCATCCCGGTCATCGTCCTGAGCAACCTGGGCCAGGACAGCGACGTGCAGCTGGCGCGTGAACGGGGCGCCCACGACTACATCATCAAGTCGAACATCGCCCTCGAGATGCTGGTCGAGCGCGTTCGCACGTTCTTCGCGGAGCGCGCGGCGTGAAACCGATCGGTCTCGCTCTCTCCGATCGCGAACTGCGCGATCTGCTGGTCACCGATCTCGAGCTGGTGACGGCGGACGAGTTCGAGAAGGCCGTCGGCGTCGCCGCCCGCCGTCGCATGCCGATCGAGCGGGCCGTGGCCGAACAGGCCAAGCTGCCGTTCCTGCAGCTCCTGCACGAGATTGGGCGCGCCTGGGGCGTGCCCTTCATCGACCTGAAGACCAACGACGTCAAGGCCGAGGCGCTCCGCCTGATCCGCGAGGACACGGCCCGCGCCAAGGGCGTGGTTGCCTATGCCGCGACCGCCGACACCATCCACGTCGCGATGGTCAACCCGCGCGATCGCGACACCATCCGCGAGCTGTCGCGGATGACCAACCGCGAGGTCAAGCCGCGGCTGGCGACCGAAGCGTCGATCCGCCGGGCCCAGCTCCTGTATCACCCCGACCTGGTACAGCAGCTGCGTCGCAGCGTCGCCAACCAGGGCGTCGCGACGGCCCTGACGTCGCAGCAGGAAGCCGTCGCCGCCGACGTGCTGACGCATGTCATGGAATTCGCCGCGGTGACCGGGGCGTCGGACATCCACATCGAGCCGTTCGAACTCGAGGCGGTCGTCCGCTACCGCATCGACGGCGTGCTGCACGAAGTGATGACCATGGGGCCGGCGGTCGCCCAGGCGATGACGTCGCGCATCAAAGTGCTGTCGGGCCTGCGCGTCGACGAGAAGCGCGCCGCCCAGGATGGCCGGTTCGAAGCCGACCTGTCCGGCGTGCTCATCGACATGCGCGTCTCGACCCTGCCGACCATGTGGGGCGAGAAGGTCGTCATGCGCGTGCTGACGCGCGACAACGTGCTGATGGATCTCGAGGGCCTGGGCTTCTCGGCCGTCGACTACGAGCTGATATCGGGCTTCCTGACCCGCCCGCACGGCATGGTGCTCGTCACCGGTCCGACCGGCTCGGGCAAGACCAGCACGCTCTACGCCTTCCTGATGCGCATCGGCTCGGATCGCCGCAACGTCGTCAACCTGTCGACGATCGAGGATCCGATCGAGTACACGATGCCGCGCGTCAACCAGGTGCCGGTCAATCCGGCTGCCGGGATGGATTTCGCCAACGGCCTGCGCGCCCTGCTGCGGCAGGATCCGGACGTCATCATGGTCGGCGAGATCCGCGATCGCGAGACCGCCGACACCGCGACCCGCGCCGCCCTGGTCGGGCGCCTGCTGTTCTCGTCGCTCCACACCAACGACTCGACGGCGGCCGTCGCCCGCATGCTCGACATGGGCGCCGAGCCCTACCTGCTGGCCTCGACGCTGGCCGTGGTCGTGGCCCAGCGCCTGGTGCGGCGCCTGTGCCCGTCGTGCCGCGGCAGCTACAAGCCCGACGCCCGCGAGATCGCCGCGCTGCGATCGCGCAGCGACTTCGCCCATCTCGGTCGCGGCCTGCGCGAGCACGGCGTGATCAGCGCCTCGGAGGACTGGATCAACGAGATCCGCTTCTTCCGCTCGACCGGCTGCAACGACTGCCGCATGACTGGTTACCGCGGCCGCGTCGGCATCTTCGAGATCTTCCCGGTCACCGACGCGGTGCGCCCGCTCATCATGGAGCAGAAGGACAACTCGATCCTGCGCCTGGCGGCCGTCACCGCCGGCATGCGGACGATGTTCATGGACGGCGTCGCCAAGGCCGTCATGGGCGAGACCAGCCTCGAAGAAGTCTTCCGCGCCGCGCTATAGCTCAGCGCGGCGAACTCCCAACCGCCAACGGCCAACCACGAACCGCCAACCACCAACCAACCGCCAAGCTTGGGCGTCGGGAGTGCCTTGGTAGTTGGAAGTTGGCAGTTGGGAGTTGATGAGGCCCGCGCCGCCCTTACGCGGGCGGGGGCTCGGCTGGCGGCGGGAGGAAGACGCGGACAGGCTCCTGGACCGTGCCGGCGCGGAAGTTGCGCGCCCGTTCGATGAAGCTCTGGGCCACTTCGTAGCCGCGCGCCACCAGCAGCGTGCCCGACACCATCCGGATGTCCTCGGCGACGACCATACCGACCTTGAGCGCGCTGAGCGGCACCGATTGCGGCTCGTCGTGGTCGGTGGCCGGTGCCACGGTGCCGGCCAGTGATTCGAGCACCTCGGGGTCGTAGGCCTCGCGGGGCCGCATCGCGGCGATGGCCGCCGGCGGCGTGTTGCCGCGCGCCAGCAAGTCGTCGAAATCGATGGCGATACGCAGCATCTGCGCCGCCCGCATCAGCTGATGTGACTTGGCGTCGGCGCCCATGGGCAGGCGCCGAATCGGCCGGACCGATGCGGTGAGGATCTTCCGCACCAGCTCCAGCCGCGGGATGTGCGCCAGCAGCTTCTCGGCGACGTACGGCACCTTGAGCACCTGCTGCGTTTCCTCTTCGGAAAGCGGTTGGCCCAGGTGCACCCGTTCGGCGACATCGTTCGGCAGCGTGATGAAGCCGAGCTGCGAGACCATCGCGGCGACTTCGACCGTCCAGCGCTCCGGCTGTTTCAGCACCTCGGCCATCTGCGACACCGACCGGGCGACCCGTTGGGCGCGGCCGAACGACGTTGGGCTGGTGAGCGCCAGGACTTCGCCGAGCGCCTTGACCGCGCCATGCAGCGTCTGTTCGAGCAGGACGCGCTCGGCGGTGATCAGGCGGTGCTGTTCGACCGCCGCCTCGATGACCGGCAGCAGCACCGCCGGTGGACAGGGCTTGGTCAGGAAGCGGAAGACCTGGCCCTCGTTGACCGCGTGGATGGCGGCGGAGAGGTCGGCCTGGCCGGTCAGGATGATCCGAACGGTGTCCGGGGCGATGTGCCGGCAACGGTGCAGGAACGCGGTGCCGTCCATCATCGGCATCCGCATGTCCGAGAGCACCACCGCGATGTTGGGCTCCTTGTGCAGGACGTCCAGCGCGGCCATGGCGCCGTTGGCGGTGAAGACCTCGTAGCGGCGCCTCAGGCTCAGGGCAATGCCTTCGAGTACGCGCGGCTCGTCGTCGACGCACAGCACGCGCGAGCGTTTCTCTTCGTCGGTCACGGTGGGCTCCCAGGGGGCGGCGGTGGGCGGCGATGAGCTAGGCGGCGGCGCGGACCGAGGCGGCGGTCTGGCGCCAGTCGACCAGACGCTCGACCAGGCCGGCGCGCTCGAAGAAGCCGTGATCCAGCTCCGGTTCGACGCCCTCGACAGGCGGGTCGACGAGCACGTCGGCGGCATGGAGCGCCGCCAGCATCTCGCACGGTCCGTCGCCGAGCGCGTTCGGCCGGTGATGATACGCGACACCCTCGATGATCGAGAAGGGAAGGTTCCAGATGCCGAGGAGGTAGGCGCCGACTTCCGCGTGGGTGACGCCCAGCATCTCGAGCTCGACCGCATGGACGGGTCGGCTGGTCTCGCGGGCCCGGCGGAGGACGTCCTGGTAGCCCTTGCGCAAGCCCATCGCGATGATGATCTGGCCGACGTCGGCGACCAGCGCGGCCGTGAAGGCCTCCTCGGCCTTGCGGGGATCGTCGACGAACTGCTTGGCCAGGCACGCCGTCCGCAGCGAGCGCATCTGCAGCGCCTCGAGCGAGAAGCCGTCGATGGCGGTCTTGCCCATGGTCCCGAAGACGTTGGCGGTGAGCGCCAACCCCTTCAGCAACTCGATGCCCAGGTACATCACCGCCTGCTGGATCGAGGCGATCGGCTGGGTGTTGCCGAAGTAGGCCGAGTTGACGAGCTGGAGAACCTTGGTGCTCATCGCCGGATCGCGCTGGACGATGGCCGTCATGTCCGAGATGCCCTTGCGCGAGTCGCGGGCGGCCTCGGTCAGCGCCAGGTAGGTCTGGGGCACCGACGGCAGCGACGTCAGGCGGCCGACGATGTCGCGGATCTCGTGACTGGCGAGCAGGGCGTGGAGCGCCTGGGTCCGTTCGATGGCGATGCGGAGCGCGCCGGCGTCGCACGGCTTGGTCAGGAACTGGTGCGCCACCGGTAGCGCCCGCAGCACGGCGTCGCGATCGGCGTGGCCGGTCAACACGATGCGGGACACGCTCGGATAGGTCGCCTTGATCCGCGTCAGGAGCTGGGCGCCATCCATCCCGGGCATGCGGATGTCGGAGACCACCACGTCGAAGGGCTGGCGGGCCAGCTCGTCGAGCGCTTCCTGGCCGCCGACCGCGAACACCATGCCCCAGCGGCGGCGTTCCTTGCGCAGCAGATCGCGCAGGCCGTCGAGGATGGCGACCTCGTCGTCGACGAACAGGATGCGCGTCTCGATGGGCGTCTCGATCATGCTGCGGCTCCGAGCGATGTCGACAGGGTCGGCGTCGCGCCGTGCAGGGGCAGACGCATGAAGCAGGTGGTGCCGCGGCCCACTTCGGAGTCGAGGGTCAGCTCGCCGCGATGCCGGTCGACGATGATGGCGCGGGCGATGGCCAGTCCCTGGCCGGTGCCGCGGCCGACTTCCTTGGTGGTGAAGAACGGATCGAAGACGCGATCGCGGATCATCAACGGGATGCCGCCGCCGGTGTCGGCGATGGTGACCACCACCGTGTCCTCGCCTTCGAGCGCGGTGCGTACCGTGATGCGGCCGCGGGCGGGCGTGCCGGCGACGACGTCGGCGATGGCGTGGGCGGCGTTGACGACGATGTTGAGCACGGCCTGGTTGACGTCGCCGGCGTGGCAGCAGACGGGCGGCAGCACGGCGAAGTCGGTCACGACGTCGGCGACGTACTTGTATTCGTTGCGGGCGATGACCAGCGTGCTCTCGATCGCCCGGTTGAGGTCGACCGGGGCCATCTCGATGGCGTCCGGATGGGCGAATTCCTTCATCGAGCGGACGATGGTGGCGACCCGTTCCAGGCCGTCGAGGGCGCGATCGATGGCCTTGGGCATGTGCTCGATGAGGTAGGGCAGGTCGGCGGTCTCGGCGGCGTAGGCGGCCGCTTCGGCCGCTTCCAGCGAGGGCGTGCCGGCGAGCACCGAGGCTTCCACCTCGCGCAGGTGGGCGATGGTGGTCATCAGATCGGTGGTGGCGTCGCGCAGGAAGTGGACGCTGTCGCTGACGAACTGGACCGGCGTGTTGATCTCGTGGGCGACGCCGGCGGCGAGCCGGCCAACGGATTCCAGCTTCTGCGCCTGGCGCAGGTCGGTCTCGACCTGCAGACGGGCATTCATCTCGCTCTGCAGCGAGGCGTTGGCGGCGGCCAGTTCCGCGGTGCGGCTGTTCACTTCGCGCTCGATGTCCTCAGCCGACAGCTCCAGCGCCGCTTCGCGCCGGGCGATCACGCGCATCTCGCGGATCGAGCGGACCGAGCCGAAGATCAGCACGCCGTCCTCGAAGGCGATCCAGGCCGCGTGTTCGAGGAAGCGCCACCATTCGGGGTGCGCGGTCGCGTAGACCGACGCCGGCCAGACGACGCCGCGGACCAGTTGGTCGCCAGCGACCGTGGCCGTCGCCATCAGCAGCGTCCGCCAGTCGCGATAGAAGGCCAGGAAGGCGAGCGAGCCGAAGACGTGGAAGTGCGTCTCGGCGCGGCCGCCCGTGACCTGGATCAGCAAGCCGGACCAGAGCATCTGGCTGACCGCGACGGTGTACCGCGTTCCCCACCAGCCGGGCCGGAACCAGATGAGGAGGAGGGGCACGATGGTGAGGAATCCACCACCCACGACCGCTGGTTGAAGGGCGACGGGCAGGCCGGCGGCTTCCGGAGCGCCGAACGACGCCAGGACGATGGCCACGGCCCACTCGATGATCAACAGCCAGAAGAACAGGTGGTCGGTCCGCCGGTGGACCGCCTGCAGGTTGTCGGCGAGGATCTCGTCTTCGTGGTGTAGGGGACTGGTCATCGCGGCCGGGCGGCGCGGCAGTTCTCAGTCCTGCCCGCTCTTCCCATCCATCGACAGGCGCGACGCCAACTTGAGGCGCCCCCGGTTTGCCGCACGCCCACCGAGCCGCATAGCAGGTATAACGACTGGGTGGATCCCACCGCTGATCGGGAGCTGGTGTCGGGCGTCGTCGAGCGCATCACCTATCACGACCAGGAGAGCGGCTTCGCGGTTCTGCGCGTCCGTGCACCGGGCGTCGCCGACCTGACCACGGTCGTCGGACGGATGCCGGCGATCGCCTCGGGCGAGGCCATCCAGGCCGGCGGCGTGTGGGTGCGCGACCGCACCCACGGCATGCAGTTCCAGGCGGCCTGGGTCCGGACGGCGGCGCCGACGTCCTCGGAGGGCCTCGAGAAATACCTGGCCTCCGGGCTCCTCAAGGGCATCGGGCCGCACTTCGCCAAGCGCCTCGTCGCGGCCTTCGGCGCCGAGGTGTTCGAGGTCATCGAATCGGCCCCGGATCGTCTGCGCGACGTCGAGGGCATCGGCCCGCAGCGCGCCCTGCGGATCAGCGACGGCTGGCGGTCGCAGCGGGCGGTGCGCGACATCATGGTCTTCCTGCACGGCCTCGGCGTCGGCACCTCGCGGGCGCAGCGGATCTACAAGACCTATGGCATCGACGCGATCCCGATCCTGCGCGACAACCCGTATCGCCTCGCCCGCGACGTGCACGGCATCGGCTTCGTCGTGGCCGACAAGATGGCGAGCAAGCTGGGGATTGCCGCCACGGCGATGATCCGCGTCCGCGCCGGCGTCGGCTATGCGCTGGCCAAGGCGATGGACGACGGCCATTGCGGCCTGCCGGAAGCGGAGCTGGTCACCCAGGCCGCGACGCTGCTGGAGGTGCCGCCGGCGCTGATCGCGCAGGCGATCGATCTCGAGCTGGGGGCCGGCGGCGTCGTCCGCGATCGCGTGGCCGACGACACGCTGCTGTTCCTGGCCACACTGCACGCCGCCGAACGGGGCATCGCCGAACAGCTCACCGCGATCGCCGCCGGCGCGCCGCCGTGGCCGGCGATCGACGCCGACAAGGCCCTCGCCTGGGCCGGCGCGCAGCAGGGCATCGCCCTCGCCGACGAACAGCGATCGGCGGTGGCGCTGGCGCTGCGATCGAAGCTGCTCGTGCTCACCGGTGGGCCCGGCGTCGGCAAGACCACCGTGCTGCGGACGATCCTCCAGATCCTGATGGCCAAGCGGGTGCGCCCGCTGCTGTGCGCGCCGACCGGCCGCGCCGCCAAGCGCCTGGCCGAGGTCACCGGCATCGAGGCGCGCACCATCCATCGCCTGCTCGAAGTGAACCCGCGCGACGGCCGCTTCCGGCGCGACGAGCGGACGCCGCTCGACGGCGACCTGATCGTCGTCGACGAGGCATCGATGGTCGACGTGCCGCTGATGCATGCGCTGGTGCGCGCGGTGCCGCGCAGCGCGGCGCTCCTCGTCGTCGGCGACGCCGACCAGCTGCCGTCGGTCGGTCCCGGCCAGGTGCTCGCCGACCTGCTCGCGTCGCAGGCGCTCGCGGTGGCGCGGCTCACCACCGTGTTCCGCCAGGCCGCGGCCAGCCGCATCGTCGCCGCCGCGCACCGCATCAACGCCGGATTGATGCCGCAGTCGACGCCCGACGGCGAGGCCGGCGATTTCTATCTGGTCGACGCCGCCGATGCCGAGCGCGCCGCCGAGCGCGTGCTCGCCCTGGTACGCGACCGGATCCCGCGCCGCTTCGGGCTCGATGCGACGCGCGACATCCAGGTGCTGTGTCCGATGAACCGCGGCGCTGCCGGAGCCAAGAGCTTGAACCTCGCGCTGCAGGCCGCCCTGAACCCGCACGCCGGGCCGCGCCTCGAGCGCTTCGGCTCGGCGTTCGCGCCGGGCGACAAGGTCATGCAGATCGAGAACGACTACGACAAGGAGGTCTACAACGGAGACATCGGCCGCGTCGTGTCGGTGGACGTCGAGGCCGGATCGCTCGTGGTCGACATCGACGGCCGCAGCATCCCCTATGACGCCGGCGAGCTCGACCGCCTCGTGCTCGCTTACGCGACCACGATCCACAAGGCGCAGGGCTCGGAGTACCCGGCCGTCGTGATCCCGCTGACCACCGAGCACTACCCGATGTTGCAGCGCCGGCTGATCTACACGGCGATCACCCGCGGCCGCCGTCTGGTCGTCGTGGTCGGGCCGAAGAAGGCACTCGGGATCGCGGTCGGGCAGGCCACTGCGCGGCGTCGCTGGTCGAAGCTCGCCGAGTGGCTGGCCGGGCCGGTCCGCGGTGCGCGGCAGCACGACCGCGGCGCGGTATGACGACGACGTGATCGATCCATCTCATCTCCGCATCGATGGGCGCCGCGCCATGTCCGGCCGCAGGCCGGCGTGCTACACTCGCCAAGTTATAAAGTCATACGCGGAGGCCGATGATCTCGGCCGCGACCCGCGCAGCGGAGAACAGTTTCCATGCGACAGATCGCCCCACAGGATCCAGCCGATGCCGCGGCTATCGAGACCCGCGAGTGGCAGGACTCGCTCGACTACGTACTGCAGTCGGGTGGCCCCGCGCGCGTCGCGGAAATTCTGAGCGAGCTCGAGGTTCACGCGCGCCGTCGCGGCCTCAAGCTGCCGTTCACCGCCAACACGGCCTACGTCAACACGATCACCCCCGAAGAGCAGACCCCGGTCCCCGGCAGCAACGAGATCGAGCGCCGGATCAAGAGCCTGGTGCGCTGGAACGCCATGGCCATGGTGGTCAAGGCCAACCTGGCCAGCGAGGGCATCGGCGGCCACATCTCGACCTTCGCCTCATCGGCGACGCTCTATGAGGTCGGGTTCAACCACTTCTTCAAGGGCAAGGGCCACGAGCAGGGCGGCGACTTCGTCTACTTCCAGGGCCACGCCTCGCCGGGCATGTACTCGCGCGCCTTCCTCGAAGGCCGCTTGTCGCAGCAGCAGCTCGAGAACTTCCGCCGCGAGCTGAAGCCGGGCGGCGGCCTGTCGTCGTACCCGCACCCGTGGCTGATGCCCGACTTCTGGGAAGCGCCGACGGTATCGATGGGCCTCGGCCCGATCATGTCGATCTACCAGGCGCGCTTCTCGCGCTACCTGGAGGATCGCGGGCTGAAGCCGCGCACCGATCAGAAGGTGTGGGCGTTCCTCGGCGACGGCGAGACCGACGAGCCCGAAGCGCTCGGCGCCATCTCGCTCGCCTCGCGCGAGAAGCTCGACAACCTGATCTTCGTCATCAACTGCAACCTGCAGCGCCTCGATGGTCCGGTCCGCGGCAACGGCCGCATCGTCCAGGAACTGGAAGCGAACTTCCGCGGCGCCGGCTGGAATGTCATCAAGGTGCTGTGGGGCCGCGAGTGGGACGAGCTGTTCGCCCGCGACCACGAGGGCCTGCTGCGCAAGCGGGCCGGTGAGGTCGTCGACGGCGAGTACCAGAAGTACTCGGTGATGCCCGGCGCCTACATCCGGCAGCAGTTCTTCGGCGCCGATCCGCGGCTGCTGAAGATGGTCGAGCACCTCTCCGACGATCAGCTGAAGAAGATGCGCGTCGGCGGCCACGACCCCGAGAAGGTGTTCCACGCCTACAAGGCGGCGACCGAGCACAAGGGCCAGCCGACCGTCATCCTCGCCCGCACCATCAAGGGCTACGGCCTCGGCGAGAGCGGTGAAGGCAAGAACATCACCCACCAGCAGAAGAAGATGAACGAAGAGGAGATCCGGACGTTCCGGACCCGCTTCGCGATTCCCATCTCCGACGAGCAGATCAAGGAGACGCCGTTCTACCGGCCGGACGAATCGAGCCCGGAGATCAAGTACATGCGCGAGCGCCGCGAGGCACTCGGCGGCTACCTGCCGTCGCGTGTCGCCAAGGCGCCGGCGCTCAAGTGCGACTTCGGCGACCTGTTCGAGGAGTTCGCCAAGGGCACCGACGGCCGCACCGTGTCGACGACGATGGTGTTCGTCCGCATGCTGGCCAAGATGCTGCGCGACGAGGAAATCGGCAAGCTGGTCGTGCCGATCGTCCCCGACGAAGCGCGCACCTTCGGCATGGAAGCGCTGTTCCGCCAGGTCGGCATCTACTCGCACATCGGTCAGCTCTACGAGCCGGTCGACATCGACACCCTGCTCTACTACAAGGAAGCGCAGAACGGGCAGATCCTCGAGGAAGGCATCAACGAGGCTGGCTCGATGTCGTCGCTGATCGCCGCGGGCAGCGCCTACGCCACCCACGGCATCAACACGATTCCGTTCTTCATCTACTACTCGATGTTCGGCTTCCAGCGCATCGGCGACCTGATCTGGGCGGCCGCCGACATGCGCGTGAAGGGCTTCCTGCTCGGCGGCACCGCCGGCCGCACGACGCTCGCCGGTGAGGGCCTGCAGCACCAGGACGGTCACAGCCACGTGCTGGCGATGACCGTGCCGACGTGCAAGGCCTACGACCCGGCTTACGCCTACGAGCTGGCGGTCATCATCGAGGACGGCCTCAAGCGGATGTACCGCGACCAGGAAGACTGCTTCTATTACCTGACGGTGATGAACGAGCAGTACGCCATGCCGCCGGCGCCGGAAGGCTCCAAGGACGGCATCCTGCGCGGGCTCTACAAGCTCAAGGCGGCCGAGGCCAAGGGCTCGAAGCTGCAGGCCCAGATTCTCGGCAGCGGCGCGATCATGGGTGAAGTCGTCAAGGCGCAGCAGATCCTCGGCGAGAAGTACGGCGTCGCCGCCGACGTGTGGAGCGTCACCAGCTACACCGAGCTCTATCGTGACGGCCTCGCCGCCGAGCGGTGGAATATGCTGCACCCGGCCGAGACCGCGAAGGTGCCGTACGTCACCGAGCAGCTGGGCAAGGAGCCCGGCGTGTTCGTCGCCGCGTCGGACTACATGAAGATCCTGCCCGGCGGCATCGACCGCTGGCTGCCGCGTCCGATGCACCTGCTCGGCACCGACGGCTTCGGCCGCAGCGAGAGCCGCGCGTCGCTGCGCGAGTTCTTCGAGGTCGACGCCAAGTTCATCGTCTTCGCCACCCTCACGGCGCTCCTCAAGGAGAAGAAGATCGACGCCAAGGTGGTGCAGCTGGCGATGAAGGATCTCGGCATCGACGCCGACAAGAAGAACCCCGCGGTTTCGTAGATCATGCCCACCGAATTCAAGATCCCCAACCTCGGGGACGGCATCAAGGGCGGGGACGTGCTGAACGTCCTCGTCAAGGTCGGCGACGCCGTCGCGAAGGATCAGACCGTTCTCGAGCTCGAAACCGACAAGGCGACGATCGAAGTGCCGTCGTCGGTAGCGGGCACCGTCTCGGAGATCAAGGTCAAGAGCGGCGACAAGGTGACGATCGGGCAGGTGGTGCTGACCGTGACCGAGGCGGCCAGTGCGCCCGCGGCCGCGCCGGCTGCACCCGCTCCCGCCGCCGCGCCGGCGGCTGCCGCTCCTGCGGCTGCCGCTCCTGCGGCGCCGGCACCTCAGGCTCCCGCTGCGGCCCCGGCGGCGCCTGCCGCGGCCGCTCCGGCTGCAGCCC
>JBDSLU010000228.1:0-5701 GCA_039916225.1 Vicinamibacteraceae bacterium | reverse complement strand
CGCATACAAAAATTGTCAAAGGATCTCGATTTCGAGGGCAGCTGAGCGGGCAGTCCGGGCAACCGTCGTCCCAGCGCGTAGAGCCACGCCAACGACGAACGGCCGGGCACGCAAAAGGCGTGTCCCGGCCGCGTGGCGAACTCGAACGTCGCGGTGTTACCGCAGCCGGCTGGCAGCACCGTCGGCGCCAGCCGTGCGCGCCGAACCAGGCGCCTGCCAGAAGATCGCTCGGTCGACGACGAGGTTGGCCGTCGCGTCCGCGCCCTCGATGAGCACGGAGAACTTCCGGCCCTCGGCCGCCGGGAAGGCCTCGGCCATCGGCACGGCGAACCGGGCACCCGCGGCGACCGGGAACGTCGCAGCCTGCTCCGGACCGTCCTCGAACAGCAGCGTAACGGTCACGTCCGTGGCTGCGCCCTGGTTGAACACCACGACGCTGGTCTGCGCCCGACGCTCGCCACCCTGCTGGCCCTCGGCGAGCAGCCAGCGCGCGCCACCGGCGGTCGAGCCGGCGCCGCTCACCGACTCGTCGAGCCGGCCGTTCGCGCCCCACCACTTGGTGCGCTCGACCACGATTGGGGCGCTCGACTGGACGGTGATGCCGAGCGTCGTGTTCGCCAGCGACGGGTGCACCGTGGCGACGTCCACCGACTCACGGCTGCTGGCCGCCACGGTGTAGGACCGGTTCACCGTCCGACCGTCGGCGCGACGGAAGGCCACCTGCACCTGCGCCGCTTCGGCGCCGGGGTTGGCGAGCAGCAGGCGCATCGCGTAGGCACCGGTCGCGCCTTCGACGAACCAGCGCGTCGCCGGAGCGGTGACGCCGGTGCTCGAGTCGCCGCCGCGCGGCGCCGTCGAACCCGCCTCACGCAGATAGAGGCTGCGCTCGACGACGATGGGCGTCCCGTCGACCGAGGTGATTTCCGCCGCGACGTCGGTCATCGCGAGCGCCGGGTCTTCACGGTCGACCCAGATGGTGGCGCGGCTGCCGGCCGCGACGCTGTAGGTGCGCTCGACCGGCGCGTGGCCGTTCGGCAGCAGGTAGCGGACGCGGACGTTGGCCGGCGTCGAGCCGGGGTTCTGCACCAGGTAGAACAGCTCCTGCGGGTCGATGGTCGACCCTTCGGCGAAGAACCACGAGGTCGAGGGCTGGGTAACGGCGGTCTCGAGGCTCGCTGACGCGCCATCCGCGTTGAGCGAAATCAGGCGATCGAGCGCCAGTTCCTGATTCGACTCGAGCTTCGTCGAGAACGACTCGCCGGCCAGCGCGGGCACCGAGGCCGCGTCGACGGTCAGGCGCGAGCGCGCCGGCACGTCCACCGCGAGCTGCGTCTGCTCACCCGTCGTCGTCTGGAACGTCAGGGTCGCCTGCGCGTCCGTCATCTGCGGGTTGGCGATGGCCAGCTGCGTGTTCATCTGCTCGCTCTGCACACCTTCCGCGAGGTAGCTGGTGAACGTGGTCGCCGCCGCGGTGGTCTGCGTCAGCGAGCTCGACTGCGTGTAGGAGAAGCAACCCGGCTGCATGATGAACTGGCCGTCGGGGTTGGTGATCTGGACGTCACGCGCTCCGACCGTGCCCGCCGGCGTCGTCGCCTGGATGCGGCTGCCGCTCTGGACGACCACGTTGGTCGCCAGGGCGCCGCCGATGCGCACCGTCGCGCCGGCGACGAAGTTGGAACCGGCAAGCGTGACCACCGTGCCGCCGCTCGTCGGACCGGTCCACGGCGCGATCAGGCTGAAGGTCGGGCGCGGGCCGGACGACGCCGCCGTGTAGGTGAAGGCGCCCGTCCGGGTCGCCGCCTGGCCGTTGGGGTTCGTGATCTGGACGTCACGCGCACCAGCCGTGCCCGCCGGCGTCCGCGCGGTGACCTGCGTCGCGCTGACGAAGGTCACGTTGGTCGCCACCGTGCCGCCGACGCGTACCGTCGCGCCGGACACGAAGTTGGTGCCGGTCAGGGCGATCGTCGTGCCGCCCGCCGTCGGACCCGACGTGGGCGAAACCGCCGTCAACGTCGGAGCCCCCACCGGGGCCGTGTAAGTGAAGGCGCCGTTCAGCGTGCCCGACGCGCCGCTCGCGTTGGTCACCTGCACCGCCTGGGCGCCCGCCGTGCCGGCCGGCGTCGTCGCGCGAAGCTGCGTCGAGCTCACCAGCGTGACGCCGCTCGCGAGGGTTCCGCCGACGCGCACCGTGGCGCCCGCGGCGAAGTTCGTCCCGTTGATGGTGATGGACGTGCCACCCGCCGTCGGGCCGCTCGTCGGCGACACCGACGTCACCGTCGGGTTCGACACGGGAGCCGTGTAGGTGAAGGCGCCGTTCAGCGTCGCCGACGCGCCGCTGGTGTTGGTCACCTGCACCGGCTGCGCGCCCGCCGCACCCGCCGGCGTCGTCGCGCGCAGCTGCGTCGAGCTCACCAGCGTGATGCCGGTCGCCAGAACGCCGCCGACGCGGACCGTCGCGCCCGTCGCGAAGTTGGTCCCGTTGACCGTGATGAGCGTGCCGCCCGCCGTCGGGCCGCTCGTCGGCGACACCGACGTCACCGTCGGTGAGGACGCCGGGGCCGTGTAGGTGAACGCGCCCGCCAGCGTCGCCGAGGCGCCGCTGGTGTTGGTCACCTGCACCGCCTGCGCGCCCGCCGAGCCTGCCGGCGTCGTCGCGCGCAGCTGCGTCGAGCTCAGCAGCGTGATGCCGCTCGCCAACGTGCCACCGACGCGAACCGTCGCGCCGGTCGCGAAGTTCGTTCCGGTGATGGTGATGACCGTGCCGCCGGCGGTCGGACCGCTCGTCGGGGACACCGAGGTCACGGTCGGGCCGGCAGGTGTGGCCGGCACGAGGTAGGACACCTGCGCCGATGGGATGCTCTGCTGGCCGGTCGAGTTGTAGGCGACCACTCGGAAGTAGTAGGTCGTCCCTGGCGTCAGACCGGTCATCGTCCGACTCGTGACGTTTCCGACGTCGACGGTCGTGGACGGGCTACCGGACTGAGGGCCGTACTGGACGATATAACCGGCCAGGTTGGATTCAGTATTGGCGTTCCACATCAGCGTCTGAGCGGACAGCGTGCCCGAGCACGCGAGAACCGTCAGAGAGGCGAACGAGAGCGCGCGAAGGAGTTGGCGTCGGAAACAAGGAGCTGACATCACGACGCGCTATAGGGCAACGCTCGTGCCCCTGAAGTGTGCGCTTCCGCGATGCGTCTGTGTTGGCGTTCCGACGATTGGTGTGCTTAGCAGGCACACGCATGCACGCGTGTGTACTGACAAGATCTGTCAGGTGATTTCGAAAGCGAGCGCAGCTGGACTGGTGCGAACTGACTCGGAGGCTGCGGCGATTTCAGCTTTGCAATCGCCGCATGCGCCAATCAACGCCCATCGGCTGGTCCGTCGCGGACCAGCGAGTCGAACAGGTCAGACGCGCTCGTATGCGTGATGAGCGGCACCGCTTGACCGCTCCAGAAAGGCGCAAGGTCGGCTCGGCCACGGGCCAATGCCGCCTGCTTGAGCGAGGCGACGAGGTGTCCTTGAAAAGGATAGGGCAGCCGCGCGATCGACGGCGCGCTCAATGTCTCCGCGAGCGCGTTGCTCAGTCCGCGTCCCAGGCGGCCGGTGAAGCCGCGCGTCAGCTGCGTGCGGCCCTCATGCGCGGCATTGCGCAGTGCGGCGCGATGCGCGGGGTGTGCGTTCGACTCGTCACACGCGAGGAACGCGGTGCCTATCTGGACGGCGGCGGCGCCCAGGGCCAACGCCGCGGTGACGCCGCGGCGATCCGCAATCCCGCCGGCCGCGATCACCGGGACACGCACGGCGTCGGCGACCTGCGGCACCAGCGCGACCGTTCCCATCAACGACGCCTCGGCCGAGCGCAGGAAGGACGGCCGGTGCCCGCCCGCTTCGGCACCGGTGGCGACGATCGCCTCGACGCCCGCCGCATCGAGCGCACGCGCCTCGTCGACGGTGGTCGCGGTCCCGATGGTGCGAATGCCCCGCGCGCGACAACGCTCGAGGATGGCCGGCGACGGCACGCCGAAGATGACGCTGAAGATCGGCGGCCGCGCCTCGATCAGCGCCTCCGCCTGTTCTTCGAACACCGGATCGGCGGCCGGCGGGAACGTCGGCGGGTCGACGCCGAGCTCCGTGTAATAGGGCGCGAGCACGGCCACCGCCGCGTCGTAGTCGGCGCGGCTGATGTCTTCGGCGCGGGCGTCGGCAGTCGAGACCCAGAGGTTGACCGCAAACGGCGCGGACGTCAGCGCACGAATCTCCGCGACGACGGCGGCGATGCGATCCGGCTTCATGCCCTGGGCGCCGAACGATCCCAGGCCGCCCGCATCCGAGACCGTCGCCGCCAGCCGCGGAGACGAAAGGCCGCCACCGAACGGCCCCTGCACGATCGGATAGCGCAGGCCGAACGCGCGAGTGAAGGCTGTGTCGTTCCACATGCTAGGAGGCGATGCCGCTGCCGACGACGCCGAAGCCGGCCTGCTGCCATTCGTCGAGACCGCCCGTGTAGGCGCGGACGTTGCTGTAGCCGAGGGTCGCCAGCTTCTCGGCGGCCTCGCGACTGGCCGAGCAGGTCGGTCCCTTGCAGTAGACGACGATTGCCGAGTCCTTGGCCAGAGACGACCGCCGCACCGCCTCGAGGAGGCGGTCGCCGGGCACCTGGCGCGATCCGGGGATCAGTGTGTTGTAGAACCACTCGTCCGTGAGGACGTTCCAGACGTGCAGGCCGACGTCGTCCCGGAAGCGTTGGGCGAGATCGGTGGTCGAGATCGTGGCGATGGGGATAGCTGACATGTGGCCTCCTGAAAGACGGGCGATCGGGCCCGTGCAGGCATGATGGCGGCGACACTCTCCATCGGCAAGAATGCACTTTTAGGTTATATACTATCCAAATAGAAAGTATGGCCAGCCGACGCATGCACCAGGAAAACTGCGATCCCGCGCACTGCCCCATCGAGGTGGCGCTCGAGGTGATCGGTGGGATGTGGAAGGTGATCGTGGTGCGAGAGCTGCTGGCTGGCACCAAGCGTTACAGCGAGCTGCATCGCGGACTCGGGCACGTTACCCACAAGATGCTGGCGCAGCAACTCCGCCAGCTCGAACGCGACGGCGTGGTCGATCGCAAGGTCTATCCGCAGGTTCCGCCGAAGGTCGAGTACTCGCTCACCCCGCTGGGCCGCGAGCTCGGCCCCCTGCTCGACTCGATGTCGTACTGGGGACTTCGGATCACCAACCGCCGCGCGCGTGCCGCGAGCCGACCCCAGCCCGAGCCTGCGGCATCGCCGGCTCCGCCGACCGGCCGCACGCCGACCGCCCGGCGTCCGACTCGAACCGCGGCAGCTCCACCCCGGCGGTGAGATACTGATCCGGCGCGGAGGGATGGCCGAGCGGTTGATGGCAGCGGTCTTGAAAACCGCCGTACGGGAAACCGTACCGTGGGTTCGAATCCCACTCCCTCCGCCACGCTCGCGCCCTTGGCGCGGGCGTGCGGAGGGTGTGGGCTTCTAGGCGGTCGCCCGGCTCTCGCCGGGCTCGGCGCGAATCCCCGCCAACCGCCGCCACGGTGGCGCGCCCTTGGCGCGGGCGTGCGGAGGGTGTGGGCTTCTAGGCGGTCGCCCGGCTCTCGCCGGCCTCGGCGCGAATCCCCGCCAACCGCCGCCACGGTGGCGCGCCCTTGGCGCGGGCGTGCGGAGGGTGTGGGCTT
>JBDSLU010000227.1:0-2545 GCA_039916225.1 Vicinamibacteraceae bacterium | reverse complement strand
CCGGCGGACCCGGCTGGAAAGGCCGCGGCACGGCCGTCGCCCTGCCGAACGCGAAGTGATCCGTGGCCGTGATCGGCACCACCTCGAAGCCCGACAGGCGCGGGACATAAAGGAGAGCCGAGCCATCGCGCGTCCACAGGGGCTTGTGCGGCGAGTTGGTCGGTGCATCAGCTGGCTGCGTCACGACCAGTGGATATCGCGCGCCGGTGGCGGGGAAGGGCTGCACCTCGATCCCACTCGTCGTCAGGTCGCGATGCACGGTGGTGTAGGCCACCCAGCGGCCGTCCGGCGAGATGGTGGCGCCGGGTGACAGGGACGACCGCACGTCACCGAATGGTGTGGCGCGCCGGTCGGCCAGGTTCATCGTCCACAGCGAGAACCCGTCGCGTGTCCTGATGTTGTAGAGGAACCCCGCCCCGGAGGGCCGCCATGCCTCGGGTTCGTGCGTCTCGCCGGCCGCGGGCGTGGTCAGGCGCTCGGCCGGCCCGCGGCCGTCGGCAGGCTGCCAGTAGATGGCGGGCGTGCCGTCGCGATCCGACTGGAAGGCGATCCGGGTCCCATCCGCGCTCCAGATCGGGGCGCGGCTGTTTCCACCGCTGGTGAGCCGCTGCAGCGGAGTGGCGCCCGAGCGGTCGTAGACGAAGATCGCCGCCTCTTTGCGGTCGTCCGCCGCGATGGCCAGGCGACGGCCGTCGGGCGAGACTCGGACTTCCCGGTACGGCCCTGGCGCCAGCGGTAGCGGATCGACATGCCCGGCCCGATCGACCGACACGATCCGGGCGTCGGCGCCGATCTCGGCGTAGGCGCCGCCGGCGCGACGCACCGCGCCCGGCACGTAGGCGACGGTGCCGTTGCTCGCGACGGCGAACTGGGCGGCGCCGGTGCGTCGGCCGCTCGAGCGGCGGACGCCGGCGAGCGTGGATACGACCGCCCCTTGGGCCGCTGGCCGCGACGGATCGAAGGTGACCGCATGGACGCCGTCCGATGCCGCGTAGACGAGGTGCCCGGTCGCGACGTAGCGCGCGTCGGTCGCGCGCTCCACCACGGTCGTCCGGGCGCCGTTCGCGGCCTGCACCACGATGCGGGCGTTGTCCCAGCGTTCCAGGCCGGTCCCGCTCGCGATCGTGAAGAGCAGCGCGCCGCCCGGCAGGAGCTGCGGGCCGTGCGCCTCTTCGTCGCCGTCGACGCGGGCCACGAGCGCCGGCGTCCCACCAGCGGCGCGAACCTGCAGGATGCCCTGGCCCGGCGCCCCGTAGAACAACGCGTCGCCAGCCCACGACAGGCCGAACGGGTTGTCGGCGCGACAGACCGTCCGCGGCGAACCGCCGGCGATGGGCATCGTCTTGATCGTCTGATCGGCGCCGGACCAGAAGGCGATCGATTGGCCATCCGGTGAAAAGGCCGGTTCGGTAATGACGCCACCGCTGACGTCGGAGCCGGCGATCGCACGCGCCCCGAGCTCGGCCATCGCGTGCAGGTAGAGCCGGCTGCTGCCGACGTAGGCCAGGTGCGAGCCGTCCGGCGACAGCGCGAGCACGTGGTGCGGCGTCGGCACGACGAGCAGTTGATCCGGCGCGAGGGTGAGCGGGAAGCGTGTCGCGGCCGCCGGTCGTTCGACGCGCGAGCCGGACCACCAGGCCACCGCGGCGATCGCGCTGGCGACGAGGAGCGTCCCGCCGGCCAGCCATCGCCCCCGGCGCGGAGCGCGAGCGGGTTCGGTGCGGCCCGCGGCAGGAGCGCCGCCGGCTGCGGCGTCGTCGAGCACGATGCGCGCCTCGCCGATGTCGCGCAGCCGCCGGTGCACGTCGCGATCGAGACACCGTTCCAGCAGGCGCTCGACCGGCGCGGGCGTCGACACTGGCAAGGCGCTCCAGTCGATCGGCCGCGGCTCAGCGCCGTCGACGGCTGCTCCGCCGTCGAAGGGGCGCCGCCCGGCGAGCATCTCGTAGAGCACGATCCCGAACGCCCAGATATCGGTCCGCTTGTCGGCCGGGCGGCCGGCGGCGTGCTCCGGACTCTGATAGCCCGGGGTGCCGAAGGCCGGCATCTCCGGACCCGGCGCGTCCGGCCGGCGGGCCGTGGCCAGGCCGAAGTCGAGCAGCTTCACCGTGCCGTCGGCGCGCACGCCGATGTTCGACGGCTTGAGATCGTGGTGGACGATGCCGCGCTCGTGCGCGGCTTCCAGGCCCTGCGCCACCTGCCGCGCGAACGACAGCGCCTCGTCGAGACCGAGGCGGCGCTGCTGCAGCCGATCAGCCAGCGTCGGCCCCTCGACGAGCTCGAGGGCGATCGCCGAGTGGTGGTCGGTCCGCTCGAAGCCGAAGATCGCCGCGATGTTCGGGTGGTTCAGTGAGGCGAGCACCTGCGCTTCGTGCTGGAAGCGGGCGGTCCATTCGGCGTCGACGGCAAACGCAGCCGGGAGGACCTTGAGCGCGACGACGCGATCGAGGTGGCCGTCGCGGGCCCGATAGACGTCCCCCATTCCACCGGAGCCGATCCACGACTCGACGATGTACGGGCCGATCCGCTGGCCGACGAGATCGGC
>JBDSLU010000226.1:0-7500 GCA_039916225.1 Vicinamibacteraceae bacterium | reverse complement strand
GCCCCAACGAGGTCATCGAGCGCATCCGCGGCCTGGCGCCCGCCGCGATGATCCGCGGCAACCACGACAAGGTGATCGCCGGTCTCGAGATTCCAGAGTCGTTCAACCCGGCGGCGCTGCAATCGGCAGCCTGGACCGCCGAGGCGTTGACCCCCGAGCATCGCGACTGGCTGGCCCACCTGCCGCAGGGCCCGGCCATCGTCGACGACCTCGTCGAGATCTGTCACGGGATGCCGAGCGACGAGGACGAATATCTCTTCACGCCCCGCGACGCCGCCCGGGCCCTCGACGCGGCGCGGCGGCCGGTCTGCCTGTTCGGCCACACCCATGTCCCGGCCTGCTACATCCTGTCGCTCGACGAGCCGGACCTCCTGATCATCGAGGACACCGGCCAGGGACGGCCGGTCGAACTCGCCCTCGACGACGGTCGTCGCTTCGTCGTCAACCCCGGCGCCGTCGGACAGCCGCGCGATGGCGATCCGCGGGCCGCCTACGCCGTCTACGACAGCGAGGCGCGGACCCTCACCCTGGCCCGCATCGAGTACGACGTCGAGCAGGCGCAGCGCCGCATCCGCCAAGCCGGGCTGCCCGACATCCTGGCGCGCCGGTTGGCCGTCGGCCGCTGACGCGAGGGTTGCGTTGGGGCCGCTGACGCGCGCTGCAGGCGTGGGTCGCCGACGCGACGCGTGCGTGATGCGGCGCCTGGCCGAAGGCGGCTAGTCGGGCCGGGACGCGGCGCGGCGCTCTTCGCGGCGGCGCAGGTCGGCGGCGTAGGCATCGGCGGCCGCCCGCGAGCCGAGGATCCAGCCAAGCACGATGCCGACCAGCAGCACGGCGGGGATGAAGATGAAGTGCCCCGCATGCATGTTGCCGAAGTCGAGACCCATCGCCCGTTCCTACCGGCCCGGCGGCAGACGGCTGCCGAGGCTCTTGAGGTCCTGCTCGGCGCGCAGGAAGCGGCGCCACAGCGTCCACACGTAGACGGCGAGCACGATCCAGACGACGGCGTAGGCCGTGATCAGCAGCGGCGCCGCCGGCAGCTTGTCGTCGGCCGGCAGTTGGCTGATCGGCACGAACTCGTCCTGCGCCGGCGGCGCGGCGGACGGCGCCGGAGCGGCGGTGGGCGGCGTGGCTTGCATCACAGATCCTCCGCGGCGAGATAGGCGTCATCGATCGACGCGCGCAGCGCCTCGAGCCGGGTGCGCGCCGCGAGCAGCGCGCCGAAGATCGCCAGGAAGCCGAACAGGCTCCAGTAAAAAGCCGGGCGCATCCCCGGATCGAGCGTCATCACCACGCTGGTCTTCGGGTGCACCGTGCGCCAGATGTTGACCGACCAGTAGACGAACGGGACGTTGGCCATCCCGAACAGGCCGACGCCGGCGGCGAGGCGTTCCGAGCCGGGCCCGCCGAACCGCCGCAGCAGCGTGTAGGCGACGAAGATCAGCCAGAGCACCAGCGCCGTGGTCAGCCGGGCATCCCACTGCCAGTAGTGTCCCCAGGCCTTGCGTCCCCAGAGCGGGCCGGTGAGCAGCCCGATCAGGCCGAACACGATGGCCAGTTCCGCCGCCGCCGAGGCCAGGTGATCGGACGACGGCTTGCGCGCGATCAGGTAGCGGATGCTCGACACGCCACAGACGACGGTAGCCAGGAACATGGCCATCCACGCCGGAACGTGGAAGTAGAAGATCTTCTGGATCAACCCCATCGTCGATTCCGCCGGAGCGGCGGCGATGAGGAGCGGCGCAGCGGTCACGAGCGCGAAGCCGCCGAGGAGCAGGGGCAGAAAGGATCGTTGCAGCATCGGTCGATCAGTGCCGGAGCGCGTCAGTCTTCCGCGGTCACGGCGTCGAACACCCAGAGCGCGAGCGTGACGAACACGGTGTCGTAGCTGACGAGGATGGACAGCCACACCGTGGCGACCGCCCGATCCGGTTCCGGCTGCAGCAGGGCCGCCGTGCCGCGCACGCCCGCCAGCAGCACGGGCACGACCATCGGATACAGCAGCACGGGCAGCAGGACGTCCCGGCTCCGCGTCCGCACCAGCATAGCTGCAAAAAGGCCACCGACGGCGACCAGCCCGACCACGCCGCCGGCGACGATGCCGAGGAACAGCGCCGGCACGCGCCAGAACGACGCCGAGAACAGCAGGCCGACGAGCGGGATGACGATGGCCAGCACGATCGCGAGCAGCACGATGAGGCCGAGCACCTTGCCGGCGTAGATCGCGGCGCGATCGACCGGAGCCGAGAGCAGCGCCGACAGGGTCTGGTGGGCCTGTTCGCGATCGAAGGCGCGGGCCAGCGCCAGGGTGCCGGCGAACAGTGTCGTCACCCACAGGATGCCGGCCGGTGCCTCGATCGGCGCCTGGCTGTCGGAGACGAACGCGAAGGCGAACACCAGCACCGCGACCACCGCGAAGAACAGCGTCGTCAGGGCCAGCTCGCGGCTGCGCAGCTCGACGAGCGCATCCTTGTGGGCGACGAGCCAGGCGACGCGCAGGAAGCCCGCCGCGGTCGCAGCCAGGCCCGGTTTGTCATGACGACTCGTGGGACTCGAACCAGTGGTGGCATCGGGGATCGCGTGCGCGGCCTCTGACGCGGTCTTTGGCGCGGTCTCGGGTGTCGATTCGGGCCCGGCTTCGGGGAGAGCGCTCGAGGCATGGGCAGCGGCGATCGCGGCCGCGACCATCGGTCCGCCGGGCACCTGCGCGGCCACACGACCGCCGTGCAACACGATGGCGGCGTCGAGCAGGCCGGCGACCCGTGCCGGGTCGTGCGTCGACAGCAGGACGATCGCCCCGCTCTCGCGCAGCGTCGCCAGTCGGACCAGCAGCGCCTCCGACGACGCCTCGTCGAGGCCGGTGAACGGCTCGTCGAGGAGCACGATCCGCGGCGACCCGATCAGCGCCCGCTCGAGGCCGATGCGCTGTCGCATCCCGCGCGAGAAGCGGCCGACTTGATCGCCGGCGCGATCGCGCAGGCGGGCCCGGTCGAGCGCCTCGGCGACGCGCGCTTCGGGATCGCTGACCCCATGGAGCGCGGCAAAGAATCGCAGGTTCTCGGCCGCCGTCAGCTCCGGATAGAGCCCGGGATCGTGGCCCAGCCAGCCGATGCGCCCGCGCACCGCGGCCGACGACAGGCCGCCGCCGTAGACGACCCGCCCGCGCGAGGCGCGCGCCCGCGCCGCGGCGAGGCGCAGGAGCGTGGTCTTGCCGGCGCCGTTCGGGCCGAACAGCCCGGTGACGCTGCCGGCGCGGCAGGCGAACGAGACGCGGGAGAGGACGCGCGACCGTCCGTAGTCGACGGTGACGGCGTCGAACGCCAGGCGATCGAGATCGCCCGGCGCGGTCATGTCCGCGCAGGCGCGGGCGCGGTCCCGTCGTCGTCGGCGCGGGCGCGCCCGAACACGAGCCCGGCGAGCGCGATGAGGGCCGCCAGGGACAGCGCCACGCGCACCGGCCACCGGGAGCGCGACGGCATGCCGCTGACGGTGACGTCGAGGGCCGTCGCCGGCCGGATCGCGCCGGTCGACACCAGCACGTAGTCGCGGCCTTCGAGCTGCGTGTCGCGGCGCTGGCGCTCTCCGGCGACCGTCACCGTCGTGGTGCCGTGCCGGCGCACGATCACGCTGCTCATCGGCCCGCCCACCGGGTAGACCTGCGCGATGGTGACGCGGCCGGTGTCGCTGGGCAGCCGGTAGCCGTACTGCACCGACGTCGGGCCGGACGGAAGCGGTCCCTTGACCACGATGCGACCGTTCTCGAGCACCGCGCTCGTCACGCCTTCGAGGACCGCCGTGCCCATGGCGCCGGACGGCGGCGTGAAGACGATCGGCGTCGGCAGCGACACCGGGCCGTCAGTCGTGTTGACCAGATCGGCGAGGACGAACACCTCGACGAACTCGTCGGCTTGCTCGACGATCATCCGCGACTGCGTGCCCAGCGTGACGCTGCCGGCCGGGGCCGGCTTGGCCGGAACAGCCGAAGGCGGCGCAGCGGCGCCCGAGGCTCCCGCGGTGCCGAGGCCGGCGATGAGCACGACGCGCAGGCCGCCGGACGCCGGCTGCGTGAACGGCAAAGACGCCAGCCGCTCGCCCGACACGACGGCGACGGCCGTGTAGGCCGTGCCGGGACGCAGTCCGGTGAAGGTCGCACGCCCGCCATCGTCGGTCTTCCGCGTGCCGATGGTGGCGCCGGACGCGTCGGTCAGCGTGACCTCCTGGCCGACCACGTTGTTGCCGAGTGTCTGCCGCATGACGCGGACGCTGGTGCTGCCTGCCGGCGCGTCCGGCGCCGGCAGCGAGCGGCCGTTCATCTGCGACAGGTCGGGCATCTGCGCTTCGGCCGGCGCAGGGCCCAACGCCAGCGTGAGGACGAGGCCGCACAGCGACGCGAGTGACGCACAGCGGCGCGGCAGGCTCATCGCTTCGGCTCGGCGTCCAGCTGCTGCATCACCCGCAGCGCCCGGGCGCGCAGGCGCTCGGCCATCTCGGCGAAGTCGGCCTCGGATATCTTCCCCATCGCCCGATCGAACTCGAGCTCCTTGATCGTGCGCAGCGCCAGCGCCTTTTCGGCGATCAGCCCCCGTCGTGCGGCCGCGCCGAAGACGCGGCGCCGCCGTTCCGCGACGAGCGGTGCGATGACGTGATACACGGCGAGCGCGGCGGCCCCCGACGCGAACACCGTCACGCTGAGCATCACCAGATGCTCCGGTGCCGTCCGCACCGAGACGATGACGGCGAGCGTCGCCGCCGCCAGCGAGGCGACGACGAAGAAGTGCCAGGGTTGCGCCGAATCGGCGGGCGGAGCGGCGGAGGGCGCCACGAGCGGAGGACCCGCCGGGGGCGCCCCGTTCGGGGCGTCAGTCAAGGTCGCGGAGCTCATCGGCGAGGCGCTGCTCGAGCGCGGGATCGATCGGCGCCGCGGCGGGGGCGCCGGCGAGCGCGGGCTGCTGGGTGCGCGACCAACGGACGGCGACTGCGGTGGCGACGCCGAGGCCGAGCAGGCCGACCGCGTACGGGAACGCCCACGCCAGACGGTTGAAGCCCCGGTCGATCGGCGAGGCGAGCGGCTCCTGGCTGCCGTACTGCGCCATGAAGTACTGGTAGACCTCGTCGCGGGTCTTGCCCTGCTCGACGAGTCCGGCCAGCTCGCCGCGCATCTTGGCGGCCTGCGAGCAGGTGCACTCGGCCAGCCGCTTGCGTCCGCAGGTGCCGCACATGCAGATGATTTCCTTCTGCATCTCCTTCTCGAGCGGACTGCGGGCGACGAGGAATGCCTCGCTGGCGCCCTCCTGATGCTGCGCGTGCGCGTGTGCGGCGCCGCCGACGAGCAGCAGGATGACGAGCCCCGACGTGGCAGCGCCCTCGGGAACCCGCGCCAGCGCCACCGCGAATATCCGCTCGGGCAGCAGCGCCAGGATCGTCCCGCAGGCCAGCAGACCGAAGCCGAGCCAGATCCAGTTCACGAGCGGGTTGACCACCACGTGCAGCGTCGCCGACTGCCGCTCCACGTCGAACCCGGCCAGCACGATATAGAGGTCCTCGGCCAGGGCTCGCCGGATCGCCACTTCCGTCGTCGGCTCGCTCTCGTGTTTGCGATAGAACCATTTCGCCGGCGACATTTCGCCGATCGTCTGGCCGTTGCGGCCGACCAACAGACGCGCCGTGATCATCTGCTTCTGGCCGTCGTCGGAGACCGTCAGCGCTTCGTGCTTGACCGCGAAGCGCCCGACCTTGACCTCTTGCCCCGGCGCCAGCACCACCTGCTCTTCGCGCTTGAAGCCTTCCCCGGCAAAGCCCAGGAACATCAGCACGATGCCGAGGTGGACGATGTAACCGGCGTAGCGTCGACGCTGGCGCGCGAACAGGCCGACCAGCGCCGTGAAGAGATCCGTGCCGGTCGACTGCTGGCGAACCCGAGCGCCGCGGAAGAACTCCTGGGCCATCGTGCCCGTCACGAAGGCGCAGAGCGCGAAGCATAGACCCGAGGCCCAGAAATGGACGCCGAGCGCCGCGAGCCCACCGCCCGTGAGCACGCCCATTCCGATCGGGAACAGGAACTGATCGCGCAAGTTGAGCACCGTGCTCTTGCGCCACGCCAGCAGCGGCCCGACGCCAGTCAGCGCCAGCAGGATGAGGCCGATCGGCAGCATCCAGGTGTTGAAGAACGGCGGCCCGACGGTCAGCCGCTGTCCCATCAGCGCCTCGCTCAGGGTCGGGAAGAGCGTCGCGAACAGGACGAACACCGCCGAGAACAGCAATATCCAGTTGTTTACGAGGAAGGCGGCTTCCTTCGAGACCCATGAGTCGAGCTCGTGGCGCGCCCGCAGCAGCGGCAGCCGGTAGATGACGAAGCCGAAGCTGATCACCGCCACGACGATCATGAAGGCCGTGAACAGCCAGGCCAGTTCCTTGTCCTCGCCGAAGGCGTGCACCGACTGCACGACGCCGGAGCGGGTCATGAAGGTGCCGAAGATCGTCAGCAGGAACGTCAGGATGACCAGCGTGACGTTCCACACGCGCAGCATGCCGCGCCGTTCCTGGACCATCAGCGAATGCAGGAACGCGGTGGCGGTGAACCACGGCAGCAGGCCGGCGTTTTCGACCGGATCCCAGCCCCAATAGCCGCCCCAGCCCAGCTCCTCGTAGGCCCAGATCATGCCGAGGGTGAGGCCGAAGGAGAGGAACAGCCAGCCGATCATCGTCCAGCGGCGGACGGCGAGCAGCCACGAGTCGTCCAGATGGCCGGTGATGAGCGCGGCCAGGCCGAACGCGAACGGGATCGTCATCCCGACGAAGCCGGTGTAGAGCGCCGGCGGATGGATCACCATCAACGGCGTCTGCAGCAGCGGGTTCATGCCGCGGCCGTCGAGCGGCACGTCCGCCAGGAAGGTGTCGAACGGGTTGTTGTGCACGATCATCAGGAAGATGAAGAACATCTCCACCGACGCGACGATCGCGACGACGTAGGGAATCAGCTCGCGCTGGGTCTCGCGGTTGACACGGATCGCCACCACCGCCGACCACGACAGCAGCACCGCCCAGAAGAGGATCGAGCCGTCGAGGCCGCCCCAGAACGCCGTCACCCGGTAGAAGAGCGGCTGGGCCGCGTCGGAGTTGGCGGCGACGTACTTGATGCTGTAGTCCTGCGAGACGAAGGCCGAGATGAGGACCGTCGAGGCCAGCAGGAGGAGCGCCGCGACCAGCGATTGCGCGCCGACGCCGCTGTCGACGAGCGGAGTCGACCGCCGCCGGGCACCGATGACGGAGATGGTGGCCGCGTAGCTCGCGACGACGAAGGCGGCGAGCAGCGCCAGGTAACCGAGGCTGGACATCGCCTTCTCTTACGACGCCGTGACGGCAGGCTTTGCGTGGTCCGGCACTTTGACCGGGGCGTTCGGGCTGGCGTCGTATTTCGACGGGCACTTCGCCATCACGCCATCGGGCTCGACGTCGAACCCGTGCGGCCCGAGCCGGCCCTTCAGCACGACCTCGGCGCCG
>JBDSLU010000225.1:0-15989 GCA_039916225.1 Vicinamibacteraceae bacterium | reverse complement strand
GATGACCCCGACGACGCCGGTCCTTATTCTTTACTGCGAGGGGAACGTCGACGGCACCGTCGGCGGGTCGTACTACAGCCTCCTGTTCCTGGTGAAGGGCCTCGACCGGGCACGCTACCGGCCGCTGGTCGTCTTCTACAGCGAGCACAGCCTGCTGCCGGCCTTCCGCGACGCCGGCATCGAGACGCTGGTGTGGCCTCGCCCCAAGCCGTTCAACTTCGGATCGCGGGCGCGCGGTCCGCTGGCCCTCCTCCGTCCGCTCCTGCTCGTCGCCCAGAAGGGGCTCAACGTCCTGGGCGACCTGGTCTGGCCGGCGATCGCCCGGGTGTTCTTCCTGAAGCGCCGCGGCATCAGGCTCGTGCACTTGAACAACACCATCCTGCGCGGTCACGACTGGCTGCTGGCGGCCAAGGTCGCGCGGGTGCCGGCGGTCGTTCATGAACGGGGCATCAATGACCGATATTCCGCGGCAGCGAAGTACTTCGGGCGGTCCCTCGGCGCCATCGTGTGCATATCCGAGGCGGTCCGCGACAACATGGCGGCGCGGGGGGCGGATTTCGGCAACCTGGTGACGATTCCCAACGGGCTGGACCCCGGCGAGCTGCGCTTCACGACCACGCCGGCGGCGCTACGCGCGACGTTCGGCCTGTCGCCGGACGCGCCGGTGCTCGGGATGATCGGCAACATCAAGAGCTGGAAGGGCCAGGAGACCCTCGTGCGCGCCATCGACACGGTCCGCCAGCAGTGCCCGGACGTCCGCTGTCTGCTCATCGGGGCGACGTCGCCCGCCGACGAGCCGTACGAGCGCGAGCTGAAGGCGCTCATCGCCGCGCGCGGCCTCGACCAGCACGTCATCTTCACCGGCTTCCAGAAGAACGTCGCCGACTTCGTGGCCATGGTCGACATCGTCGTCCACGCGTCGGTGCTGCCCGAGCCGTTCGGCCGGGTCGTGCTCGAGGCCATGGCCTGCCGCAAGCCGGTGATCGGGGCACGGGCGGGCGCGATCCCGGAGATCGTCGACGAGGGCGTGACCGGCCTGACGTTCCCACCCGGCGACGCCGAGCGCCTGGCGGAGGCCATTCTCGCCCTGGTGCAGGATCCGGCGCGCGCCCGCCGCATGGGCGAGGCCGGCTACGAGCGCCTGGTCGCGACGTTCCACATCCAGCGCAACGCCGAGGCCACGGCGAGTCTCTACGAAAGGCTGCTCGGTGCGGCCCATTAACGTCCTGCACCTGCGGGACACGCACGAGATCGGGGGGCCGGGGAAGACGATCCTGGAAACGTTCCGGGCCATCGACGCCGCGCGTTTCCGGCCGCAGCTGGCCGTCTTCCTGACCAGGCACGAGACCGGCGAGAGCCCGTTCGTGTCGGCCGCCAAGGACGCCGGCATGCCGGTCCACTACGTCCGCGGCTACAACCAGTTCGATCTGCGGCTGATCTCGCGCGTCGTCGCCCTGGTGAAGGCCCAGCAGATCGACATCATCAGCGCCCACGAGGTGAAGTCGGACGTCATCGCCTGGCTGGCCCGGGTGCTGCATCACGTCCCGATCGTCACGACGCTGCACGGGTGGATCGGCAACAAGCCGCGCCAGCGTGCCTTCATCGCGCTGGACAAGTGGGTGGTCCGGAAGTTCGATCGGGTCATCGTCGTGTCGGCTAAGATTCAGCAGGAGCTGATCGCTGCGGGCGTGCCGCCCGACAAGCTCCGGCTGGTGCACAATGCCATCGTGCTGGAGCGCTACCGTCGCACCGGGCGCCGGGGCGCCCTCGCCCAGCTCCTGGGGCGGGAACTGCCCGGCCCGGTGGCCGTCAGCATCGGGCGGATCAGTCCCGAGAAGGGGCACCTCGACCTGGTCGAGGCCCTGGGCATCGTGGCGCGACGCGGACGTCCGCTGTCGACGGTGCTCATCGGCGACGGCCCGGCGCGGGCCCAGGTCGCCGAGCGGGTGCGCGCGCTCGGCCTGGACGACTCGGTGCACATGCCGGGGTATCTCGCGCAGCCCGAGCGCTTCCTCGAGGATGTCGACCTGATGGCGCTGCCGTCACACACCGAAGGACTCCCCAACGTGGTGCTCGAGGCGCTGGCCATGGACGTGCCGGTGGTCGCGACCCGCGTCGGCGGTACGCCCGAGATCATCACCGATCACGAGACCGGACGCCTGGTTCCGCCGCACGACCCGGAGGCCATGGCCGAGGCGCTGCTGTCGTTCATGCAGGATCCCGCGCCCTGGCAGGCGATGGCCCGACGGGGCCATCGGGTCGTCCAGGATCGCTTCAGCTTCGAGCAGCGAACCCGCACCATCGAGGGCATCTACAGCGAGCTTGCCGGAGGCCGCGCGTGATCTACTACGGACTCCTGCTGTTCTTCATCCTCGAATACGTGCGGCCGGGCACGTACTTCTCGCCGATCAACATCCTCCGGCTGAACACGATCGTGCCGCTGGTCGTGGTGCTGGGCAGCCTGTTCACGAAGGGCGACCGCGAGAAGCCCAGCCTGATGGGTGAGATGAACACCAAGGTCATCCTGTTCCTGCTGGGGATGATCGCGTTCACCGTGCTGTGGGCCGAAGTGACGATGTACGCCTTCACCGTCTTCACGACGGTGCTGGGCTACGCCCTCGTCTACTGGGTGCTGTCGCGCGAGCTGCTGACCGTGGCCAAGGTGAAGGGCGTGTTCTTCATCCTGATCCTGGTCCACTTGATCCTCGCCGCCCTGACGCCGGAGATGTTCCTCGACCCGGGCGAGCGGCACTACATTGCGTCGGCCACGTTCCTCGGTGACGGCAACGACTACGCGCTCTCGGTCGACATCGTCATTCCGCTGTGTCTGTTCCTACTCCTCGAAACCCGAAAGCTCATCGCCAAGGCGATGTTCGGCGGCATGCTCGCCATCCTGATTTGCGCCGTGGTGCTCTCGCAGTCGCGGGGCGGGACCATGGCGCTGGTCGCCATGGGCCTGTATTACTGGCTCAAGAGCGACAAGAAGGCCGTCACCGGTGGCCTGGCCGCGGTCGCGGTCGTCGGCGTGCTCGTCCTCGCGCCCTCGACCTACTTCGAGCGCATGAACAAGATTCAGGACTACGACAGCGACGGCTCGGCGCAGGGACGCATCCATGCCTGGCAGGCCGGCACGCGGATGGCGATGTACAACCCGTTGGGCGTTGGCGCCGGGCAGTTTCCCGCCAACTACACCCGGTACACCCTCTATGCCGACGAGACGCGGTGGAAGACCGCCCATTCCATCTACTTCCTGATCCTCGGCGAGCTGGGCTTCCTCGGCCTGATCACGCTGCTGTTCTTCCTCGGCTACAACCTGGTCGCCAACGGACGGCTGATGCGTGAGGTCAAACGCCGGCCGCCGACGGAAGAAACGGTGACCGAGGCCCGCCTGCTCGCCTCGCTGAGCGCCGGAGTGCTAGCCTACGCGATTGCCGGCGCGTTCCTCAGCGCCACCTACTATCCGCACATGTGGGTGCTCGGCGGGCTGTGCGTGGCGGGCCGGCGCATCGTCCGGGAGGGCGGCGGCCGGGCCAGCCAGGTTCCGGCGACCGCCGCGAGTGCGCCCCTCTACCATCCGGCGATCCGAGCGGTGCTCGGCGACAAGCGCGCGTCGTGACGACCGCGGATCCGGCGACGACGTCGCCGCACGCTCCGTCCTCTGCCACGGCCGGCCGCGAGCCGCTCGCGCCCGGCGAGCGCCGCATCAACCTGCTCATCCTGGCCTCGTCGCTCTGGATCGGCGGCGCCGAGACGGTCATCCGGCATCTGGCCCAGACCATCGATCGGCGGCGCTTCAACCTCACCGTCTGCTGCCTCAAGCAGCGGGGATCGATCGGCGACGAACTGGTGCGGGCCGGCATCGAGGTCATCAGCTTCGAAGAGACCAAGCCCGAGAAGATCGACTACCTCACCTTCCGCAAGCTGCTGCGCCTGATCCGCAGCCGGAACATCGAGGTGGTGCACACCCATACGGCGCACGGCCTCGTCGACACCGGCCTGTGCCGCGCCTTCCGGCCGTCGCTCAAGCTGGTACACACGTTCCACTTCGGCAACTATCCGCACACGAGCACCTCGATTCTGCGGATGGAGCGCGTGTTCTCGCGGCTCGCCACGCGCCTCTATGCCGTCGGCGAAGTGCAGCGGGCCCAGGTGCGGGCGGTCTACAAGTTCCTCGACCGGTCGATCGGAACGGTCTGGAACGGCGTCCACGTGCCGCCGGAGACGCAGGACCGATCCTTCCGGAATCAGGTCGGAAACGGCGACCGGCTGCTCGTCGGCACCATCGGCACGCTCATCGAGCAGAAGGGGATGCGCGATGTCTTCCGCGTGGCGCGGCGGATCATCGATGCCGGTCGACAGGTCCATTTCGTGATCGTCGGCGAGGGCGTCCTGCGCGGCGAGCTCGAGGCGATGCGGCGCGACATGGGCCTCGAGGCGCACGTGACCATGACCGGCTGGGTGACGAGCGCCGCCGACGTGGCGCTGCCGGCCTTCGACGTCTTCTTCCAGCCCTCGCTGTGGGAGGCCATGTCGGTCGTGACCCTCGAAGCGATGGCCGCCGGCAAGCCCGTGGTCGTGACGCGTGTCGGCGAAGCGCCGCACGTCATCGAAGATGGCGTCGACGGGCTGCTGGTGCCGCCGAAGGACGTCGACGCGATGGAGAAGGCGCTGCTGCGCATCATCGACGACCCTGCCTATCGGACCGCCGTCGGCGCGGCGGCCCGCCGGAAGATCCAGAGCCAGCTCACCGTCGACCACATGACGCGGGCCTACGAGCGGATCTACCAGGACGTGCTCCGATGAAAGTGCTCTTCCTGTCGCAGATCGTGCCGTATCCGCCGCATGGCGGGGTGCTCCAGCGGGGCTACAACCTGATTCGCGAGCTGGGGCGCGAGGCGCAAGTCCACCTGCTGGCCTTCGTCCACCCCGACGTGCTGCCGACGCCGGCGGCACTCGAGGAGAGCCGGAAGGCGCTCGGCGCGTTCTGCGAGAAGGTCGAGTACTTCCCGCTGTGGCCCAAGGCCTCGAAGGCCCACCAGGCGCTGGGCCTGGCGATGAGCGCCGTGTCGTCGCAGCCCTTCAGTGTGATCGCCCATCGGTCGGCGGCGTACCAGCGCCGGATCGACACCGCCCTGGCGGCGACGCCGTTCGACATCGTGCACGCCGACACGGTGGCACTGAGCCAGTTCGTGCGTCCCGACGTGCGGGTGCCGTCGGTGCTGACCCACCACAACATCGAATCGATGCTGATGGAGCGGCGGGCCAAAGTGGAGAAGGGCTGGCTGGCGCGCCGGTTCCTCGATCGCGAAGCCGCCAAGCTGCGCCTCTACGAGGCGGCGGAGAGCCCCCGCTTCGACGTCAACGTGGTGGTATCGGCGCCGGACGGCGAGGCGCTCGCCGAGATCGCGCCGGGGCTTCGCACGGCCGTGGTGCCCAACGGCGTCGACGTCGACTACTTCTCGCCGCAGCCGGATCGCGAGACGCCGGCCCTCGTCTATACCGGCGGCATGAACATGTTCGCCAACCGCGACGCGGTCATGTCGTTCTGCGCCGAGGTGTGGCCTCTGATTACCGCCAGCGTCCCCGACGTCACGTTCTTCGCGGTGGGCCAGGATCCGCCGCCCGAGCTGCGCGCGCTGTCGGCCCGTGACAACCGCATCGTGGTGACCGGTTTCGTCGACGACATCCGGCCCTACGTGTCCAAGGCCGCCGTCTATGTGGTGCCGCTGCGGGTCGGCGGCGGCACCCGCCTGAAGGTCCTGGACGCCATGGCGATGGGGAAGGCCCTGGTGTCGACATCCATCGGCTGCGAGGGTATCGCCGTGCGGCCCGACGAGCACCTCGTCATCGGCGACACGCCGGAGGCCATGGCCGCGGCAACCATCGCGCTCTTGAAGGATCCCGTCCGTCGACGGGCCCTCGGCTCGGCCGCCCGCGGGCTGGTCGAACAGCGCTACGCCTGGCGCGTCGTCGGTCGACAGCTCCTCGACGCGTATCAGGAAGCCACGACCCGGCAGAGGCGCGCCTCGTGAACAAGTACGCCGCGGGCGTCTACCGGCTGGCGCCGGTCTGGGGCCAGAACCTCATGCTGTCCGGCTTCAGCGCGCTGATCGATCGCGAGCGCTACCGCGGCCGGTTCGGGGAGTTCCGCGATCTGCTGGCGAAGACCGAACGCTATGGACGCAGCGATCTCGAGGCCTACCAGGACGAGCGGCTGCGGGACATCGTCCGGCACGCCTACGACACGGTGCCGTTCTATCGGCGGCGTTTCGACGAGCACAAGGTCACGCCCGCCGACATCCGCGGCCACGCCGACCTGCCCAAGCTGCCGCTGCTGACGCGCGACGACATCCGGACGCACTACGACGCGTTGCGTTCGACGGCGCTGCCGCCGCGGGACATGCGCAGCGGGCACACCAGCGGTACCACCGGCACGCCGCTGACCGTCGGCTACGACCACGACACGGTCTGGATGACCTACGCCGTGTTCGACCGGCACTATCGGTGGGCCGGAGCGAACATGGGCCGGGGCGGCGATCGCGTGGCCGTCGCGCGCGGCAACGTCATCGTCCCGCTCGATCAGCGGCGACCGCCGTTCTGGCGGAAGAACCTGGTCCACAACCACCTGCTGCTGTCGTCGTTCCACCTGTCGCCGAGCAACCTGCCGGCCTACTTCGAGGCCTTGCGCGCGTTCCGGCCGGTGGTGATGGACGGGTATCCGTCGACGCTCTACGTGCTGGCCAAGTACCTGCGGAGCCGCGGCGAGTTCTTCCCGGTGCGCGCCGCCGTGACGTCGTCCGAGACGCTCTACGATTTCCAGCGGGAAGCCATCGAAGAACGCTTCCAGTGCCGCGTCTTCGACTACTACGCGCTGGCCGAGCGGGTGATCTTCTCCGGCGAATGCGAAGGCCATCGCGGGCGGCACATCTCCATGGAATACGGCGTGGCCGAAGTCACCGCCGCGGACGGACAGCCGGTGCCATCGGGATCGGTGGGGAAGCTCGTCGGGACGAGCCTCCACAATCGGGCGATGCCGCTGATTCGCTACGTGACCAACGACATGACCGCGCTCCTCGACGGGACGTGCGCCTGCGGCCGATCGCTCGACGTCATGGCCGACGTCACCACCAAGGCCGAGGACATGCTGACGCTCAAGGACGGCCGGATCATCTCCCCGTCGGTCCTGACACACCCGTTCAAGCCGCTCGAGAGCATCGAGGGCTCGCAGATCATCCAGACCGAGCTCGACCGGATCCTGGTCCGCATCGTGCCAGGTCCCGGCTACGACACCTCGCTGACGCAGCACCTGGTCACCGAGCTGCAAGCCCGGCTGGGTGCCGACGTGCGCATCGACGTCGAGATGGTCGACCGCCTCGAGCCGTCGGCCAACGGCAAGTTCAAGTGGGTGATCTCGAAGGTCCCGCTCGGCCTCTGAGACGGGAAACGGGCCTGCGCGCCGATGCCCATGACGGCGGACTTTACGGCGGCGAGAGGGTGACTTCCGAGGTCACTCCGGCGAACGGTCTCTGCGCGCAAAGTGAACCGTGACATAATGTTGCGGTTGTCTGGACGGTTGGATTCGGGTGGGGGACCAGTGACGTTTTTCGAGCTCACCGAGGAACAGCGGAAGCTGCAGGAGTCCGCGGTCGCCTTCGCCAAGTCGGCACTGGTCAGCGACATGGTCGGCCGTGATCGCGAGGCCCACTTCGACCGTGAGGCCTGGCGCCACTGCGCCAGCTTCGGGGTCCTCGGGATGCCCATCCCGGAGGAGTACGGTGGCCTCGGCCTCGGGCTGTCCCACCTGCTGGCGGTGATGGAGGGGCTGGGCTACGGCACCCGCGACCAGGGTCTGCTGTTCTCGCTGAACGCCCACCTCTGGACCAACTCGATCCCCATCCTGATTTACGGTACGGACGAGCAGCGGAAACGCTACCTGCCGCCCCTCTGCGACGGCTCGCTCGTCGGCGCCAACGCCGCCTCGGAGCCCGACTCCGGCTCGGACATTTTCAGCATGCGCACGCGGGCGACCCGCGATGGCGACTACTACGTGCTGAACGGCGCCAAGACGTTCGTGACGAACGCCCCGGTGGCCGACCTGTTCGTGGCCTACGCCACGGTCAATCCGGCCTTGGGCGCTATGGGCGTGACCGGCTTCATCGTCGAGCGCGACACGCCCGGTCTCCAGATCAGCCGCAAGCTCGACAAGATGGGCCTGCGAACCTCGCCGATGGCCGAGGTGATCTTCGATGACTGCCGGATTCCAGTGACGCAGCGCCTCGGGCGCGAGGGTCGCGGCGCCCAGGTCTTCGAGTGTTCGATGGAGTGGGAGCGCGGCTGCATCCTGGCGAGCTCGCTCGGCGTGATGAAGCGGCAGCTCGAGGATTCGCTGGCCCACGCCCGTAACCGCAAGCAGTTCGGCAAGCCGATCGGCAAGTACCAGTCGGTCGCCAACCGGCTGGTGGACATGCGCGTGCGGCTCGATACCTGCCGGCCGCTCGTCTATCGCATCGGGGCCCTGAAGGACGCCAAGCAGGACGCCACCGTCGAAGCGGCCATCGCCAAGCTGTATGTCTCGGAGAGCTTCGTGAAGTCGTCGCTCGATGCCGTGCAGATCTTCGGCGGCTACGGCTACATGACCGAGCAGCAGGTCGAGCGCGACCTGCGCGACGCGGTGGGCGGCACGCTCTATTCGGGCACGTCGGAGATCCAGCGCAACATCATCGCGCGCGGTCTCGGTCTGTAAGGCGCCATGTCAGACGCTCTCAACCCGAGCCTCGGCCGATCCACCGCGCTGCCCGTCGAATCGGCCTGGTCGGGCGCCGGCCGGCACGCCATCGTGCTCGTGCAGCTCCTGCTGGCGATCGCGGTCATTCAGCTCTACAGCATCGAAGGACCGGCGTTTCGGAAGCTGTTCATATTGGCCACCGCCGGGTTCGCCGTGAATCTGGTGCTCCCCAAGGCGGCGCGGCTGCCGTTCTTCGTGGCGCTGTCGCTGGGCGGGGCTGTGCTGATCTTCGGGGCCGTCGATGCCGCCTGGTTGATCGGGACCGGGCTGGTGTTGATCGGCCTGTGTCATCTGCCGGTCGGCTTCTACATTCGCGTCGCGATCCTGGTGGCGGTCGGGGTCGGTCTGGCCGTGGCCCGCGCCGGCCTGGTGGCATCGCCCTGGTCGGCGGCGGTGTGGCCGATCCTCGGCGCGATGTTCATGTTCCGTTTGGCCCTGTATCTGCTCGCGGTGTCGCGGCCGGATCCGAAGGCCGATCGCAAGGTGTGGTGGGCGCTGGCCTACTTCTTCATGCTGCCGAACCTGGTGTTCCCGCTGTTCCCGGTGGTGGACTACCAGACGTTCCGGCGGACCTACTACGACAAGCCGGCCGCGCACATCTACGAGCAGGGGCTGGTCTGGATCGCGCGTGGGCTCGTCCACCTGCTGCTGTATCGCTTCGTCTACTACGCGGTCCTCAACGATCCGATCGACGTGGTGCACCTCAGCGACCTGGTGCAGTTCATGCTCGGAACGTTCCTGCTGTATCTGCGGGTCTCCGGATCGTTCCATTTGATCGTCGGCCTGCTGCATCTCTTCGGCTTCCGCCTGCCCGAGACGCACAAGCTGTACTACCTGGCGCACAGCTTCACCGAGCTGTGGCGCCGCATCAACATCTACTGGACCGAATTCATGATGAAGACGGTCTTCTATCCCACCTACTTCCGGGTCAAGAAGCTCGGTCCCGAACGCGCGCTCGTGCTCTCGACGACGGCCGTCTTCTTCACCACCTGGATCCTCCATTCGTATCAGTGGTTCTGGCTGCGCGGCGGCTTTCCGCTGACGTGGCCCGACACGCTCTTCTGGGGCATCCTGGGCCTGCTGGTGGTGCTTGGCGCGCTGCGGGAATCGCGCGCGACGAAGAAGCCCAAGACCGGCGTGAAGGGCTGGGATTGGCGGCTGGGTCTGCACGCCGTCCGCACCTTCTCGTTCTTCTGCTTCCTGTGGTCGCTGTGGAGCACCCAGTCGGTCACCGAGTGGCTGTGGATGATGGGGTCGGCCTTCCGTGTCGACCTGAAAGGCGTCCTGATGGTCATCGCGGCCTTCGGCATCCTGTTCGCCCTCGGCGGCAGGGACTGGGCGGCGGTCCGGACCCGGCCGGCGTGGATCGACGCGCTGCTGCAGCCGGCCGTCCGCACGGCGGCGATGCTGCTGGCGCTGCTCGCGGTGGGGCAGCCGGCACTCCAGGCGACGACGCCACCGCTGGTCGCGTCGGCCCTCGGTGCGCTCCACACCACCGGCCTCAACACCCGCGACGCGGCGCTGCAGCACCGCGGCTACTACGAGCAGCTCGAGGTGCGCGGCCAGGTCAATGCCCAGGCCGTGGACGTCGTCGGGCGCGGCGGCGAGCACTGGCAGGATCTGTCCCAGCTCGGCGTCCTCCGTGAGCGTCGCGACATCCTGCTCCGCGACTTGTATCCGTCGAAGAGCGTGCTGTGGAACGGGCATCACTTCAGCACCAATCGCTGGGGCATGCGCGACCAGGACTACGAGCAGGCCAAGCCGGCCCGGTCGCTGCGCATTGCGCTCCTCGGCCCCTCCCACGTGATGGGCAACGGTGTCGGGGACGGCGAGACGTTCGAGGCGCTGGTCGAGGCCAAGCTGAACGAAGCGCTGGTGCCGGCCCAATACGCCAAGGTCGAAATCCTCAACTTCGGCGTCGACGGCTACGCGCTCTCGCAGCAGGTCGCGATGCTGGAAGATCGCGTCTTCGCCTTCCATCCCGACCTCGTCATCGCGACGCACTACCAGCGCAACCGGTTCATGACCGAGCGCTACCTGGTGAAGGTCGTCGACAGCGGCGTGGCCATCCCCGACCAGAACATGGCCGCGCTGATCGCCCGCGCCGGCCTGGTCAACGTCGGACGCCGTGGCCTGCCCGTCCCCTTCGGCGCGGGGCGCGCGGTGGTGCGCTGGGCCGGGTTCGATGCCCGGATGCCGAGCGGCGAAGCCGAAGCGCGCGCGCGTTGGGTGGCCGAAGACGTCCTGGTGTCGTCGATGCGGCGGTTCAAGGCCGTGGCGACTGCACACCACGTGCCGGCGGCGATCCTGGCGCTCAACGCCGTCATCGACGACGTGCCGCTGGAGATTCCGAACCTGGCCGTGATGCGGGAGCAGCACCTGCCGGTCCTCGATCTCTTCGACGTGTTCCCCAAGGCGGATCGGCCGGCCTTGCGCGTCGCTCCCTGGGACGATCATCCGAACGCGACCGGGCACCGTCTGATCGCGGATCGGCTCTACGCGGCGATCGTGCCGCTCCTCAACCAGCTGGCGGCCGAGCGGGCGGCCGCCGCCCCGGCTGGCGGCGCTTCACCCTCGACGACCGGTCAGTAAGGCAGCGGAGGCTTTCGATGGACAACATGCGGGACGCGGTCAGGCACTTCATTCTCGAGAACTTCCTGCCCGGCGAGGACGCCAAGAACCTGGCCGACGACACCGAGCTCAAGGAAAGCGGCATCCTCGATTCGCTGTCGACACTCAAGCTGGTGACGTTCCTCGAGGAGCGCTTCGGCGTCGAGTTCGAAGCCAACGATCTCGAGGCCGGCAACCTGTCCTCAATCGCCAACATCGAGCGCCTCGTCGAGTCGAAGCGAGCGGGACGGTCATGAGCCGAGGGTACGGCCTCGCGGCACTGCTCGAAGCCACGGCGCGCCGCGTGCCGGGCAACGTCGCCGTGTCCGTGCCCGGCGGCAAGCAGCTCACCTACGCCGAGCTGGACACCCTGACCAGCCGTCTGCGCGACCGACTGGTCGCGCTCGGCGTCCGCCCGGGCGACCGGGTCGGGCTACGGCTGCACAAGTCGATCGATTCGGTGATCGCGCTGTTCGGCGCGCTCAAGGCTGGTGCCGCCTACGTGCCGGTCGACGCCGAGTCGCCGGCGGCGCGCGGCGCGTTCATCCTGAACGACTGCCAGGTGCGCGCGCTGGTGACCGAGCGTGGGCTCGAAGCGGCGCTGACCGAGGAGCTGCGGCAGCTCGGGGCGGCGCCGGCGGTGATCGCGCTCGACGAACACGAGCACGACGTCGCGCTGGCAGGCGAGCTCGAGACGCGCCAGCAGGCCGATCCCGCCCCGGAAGTGCCGACGGCAGAGGTCGGTCCGGACGATCTGGCCTACATCCTCTACACGTCCGGATCGACCGGCAAGCCGAAGGGCGTCGTGCTGACGCACGGCAACGCCCTCAGCTTCATCGACTGGTGCTCGGAGATCTACCAGCCGCACGAAGCCGACGCGTTCTCGTCGCACGCGCCGTTCCACTTCGATCTGTCGATCCTCGACATCTACGTGCCGGTCAAGCACGGCGCCCGGCTCGTCCTCATCGGCGAGGCGCTGGGCAAGGATCCGAATCGACTCGCCGCGACCATCGCTTCGGAAGGCATCACGGCCTGGTACTCGACGCCGTCGATCCTCAGCCTGCTGGCCCTCTACGGGAAGCTCGATCGCTACGACTACTCGCGGCTCCGGATCGTGAACTTCGCCGGCGAGGTATTCCCGGTGCCGCAGTTCAAGACGGTGCGCGCGATTTGGACCGCGCCCCGCTTCTACAACCTGTACGGCCCCACCGAAACGAACGTCTGCACCTACTACGAGGTGCCGCAGGACGATTCGTGGAAGACGATGGACACCTTCCCGATAGGGCTGATCTGCGAGCCCAATCGCGGCCGCGTCGTCGACGAAGAGGGGAAGGACGTCCCTCTCGGCGAGCCCGGCGAGCTGGTGGTCTGGGGTCCCAACGTCATGCGCGGCTACTGGAACCTGCCGGAGCAGAACAGCAAGGCGTTCCTCGTCGACGCCGAAGGCCTGCCCTGGTATCACACCGGCGACATCGTGACCCAGGATGCGCAGGGGCAATATACGTATCGCGGCCGCCGCGATCGGATGGTCAAGCGGCGCGGCTATCGCGTCGAACTGGGTGAGATTGAGGCTGGCCTGGCCCGGCATCCGGACATCCGGGAGGTGGCCGTGATCTCGGTGCCGGACGCCGAGTCCGGCGTCAAAATCGCCGCCTTCATCAGCTGTCAGGCCGGAGCGTCGCTGACCATCGTGGCCTTGAAGAAGGCGTCGGTCCAAGCGCTGCCGCCGTACATGATTCCCGACGTCTTCTCGGTCGTCGAGGCGCTGCCGCGGACCTCGACCAACAAGGTGGACCTGCAGGCGCTGAAGACGCGCCTCGGCGGAGCGTGACGACGCCCGCGGGCTCGCCGCGCCATCCGTAGCCAGGGTCGGTAGGGTGTTCTATGTGTGGGATTGCCGGACTCGTCTACCGTGACGCCTCGCGGCCGTGTGGCGCCGACGTCGTCGCCAAGATGCGGGACACGTGTACCTACCGTGGTCCCGACGACGCGGGATCGTACCTCGACGGGCCCGTCGGGCTCGGCCACCGGCGCCTCAGCATCATCGACCTCGGCGGCGGCCACCAGCCGATGGCCGATCCGTCCGGCAAGAACTGGATCGTCTTCAACGGCGAGATCTACAACTACCGGACCGTCCGCGACGGCCTGATCGCCAAGGGCTACACCTTCAAGAGCCACAGCGACACCGAAGTCATCCTGCAGCTCTACGCCGACATGGGCGAGCAGTGCGTGACGGCCATGAACGGCATGTTCGCCTTCGCCATCTGGGACAGCGAGCGGCGCACGCTCTTCCTGGCCCGCGATCGCATGGGCGTAAAGCCGCTCTACTACGCGGACACGTCGGAGGCGTTCGTCTTCGGCTCGGAGATCAAGTCGATCTTCGCCAGCGGCTACGTCGAGCCGCGCTGCCGCGAGGAGGCCATCGCCGAGTATCTGATGTTCCGCCAGGTGGCCGGCGCCGACGGGCTGTTCCACGGCATCAAGGCGCTGCCGCCCGGCTGCACGATGACCGTGCGCGATGGCGCCGTGCGCATCAACCGCTACTGGTCGCCGCGCCCGCCGCTCGATCGCCCGACGCTGACCTACGAGGACGCCAAGGCGACGCTGCGTGACCTGCTCGAGGATTCCGTGCGGCTCCGGCTGATCAGCGACGTGCCGGTGGGGACGTTCTGCAGCGGTGGTGTCGATTCGAGCCTGGTGACCGCGCTCGCCGCCCGGCTCAAGGGCGACGCCGTCAACACCTACTCGGTGGGCTTCGACGAGGTCGACTTCGACGAGAGTGCCTACGCGCTGATGGTCGCGGAGAAGTACCGCACCGTGCATCACCAGCTCAAGGTGGACAGCGCCGAATACAGCGACCTCTTCCCGCGCATGGTGTGGCACAACGACGAGCCGCTCGATTTCGCCAACTCGGTCCAGATCTACGCGCTGAGCAAGCTCGCCAAACAGCGGGTGACGGTGGTCCTGACCGGGGAAGGCTCCGACGAGCTCTTCGCGGGCTACCCGCGGTATCGCATCCCCGATCTCGCCCGCATGGCCCGTTACGTGCCAGCCCCCTTGCGCCGCCTGGCGGCGGCGGTGTGGGGCGATCACCGGATCGAGAAGCTGTCGCGGTATGCCTCGGTGACGCCCGACGACGCCCTGCTCTACAACTCGAGCTACTTGCGGCCCGAGGTCGTGGCGTCGGTCTGCGAGCGCCTCCTGCCGGCGGCGCTCGAGCATCGTCACGAGGCGCTGCGTGCCTCGGCGGCGCTGGGGCTCGACAACATCGGCCGCGTCTCGCTGCTCGATCAGGAGACCTTCCTGGTCGGCATCCTGCACCGGCAGGACAAGATGAGCATGGCGGCCAGCATCGAGTCGCGCGTGCCGTTCATGGACTACCGGATCGTCGAGTTCGCCAACCGGCTGCCCTCCGAGTTCAAGGTGCGGAAGGGATCGCCCAAGGCGATCGTCAAGGACATCGCCCGCGAGGTGCTGCCGGCGGAGATCGTCGACCGCCGGAAGTCCGGCTTCGGCGTGCCGTTGGCCAAGTGGTTCCGCGCCGACAGTGGCCTCGGCGCCCGCGTCGCGGCGCTGCCGGAGAACCCGGCCGCCGGCGTGTTCAACCGGGCCGCGTTGGCGCGGCTGGTCCGCGAACATCGGGCGGGGGAGCGCGATCATTCGGAACTGCTGTGGACGGCGCTGAACCTGGCGACCTGGCGCGAGGCGTTCCGGTGCTAGCGGAGCGGGGTCGGTTCGACCGCGGCGCGACGCCGGCGGCCGGGCGGCGTCGAGGTATCGGGCCGCACGGCGGCGAGTTGCGAGCGGGAGCGGAGCGATGACCGAGAGCCGACACGATGCCCTGGCCGGGGCGGCCATCCACGAAGAATGGGTGTCGCTCTACCGGACGCCCGAGGCGCAGGCCTTCTACGAGGTGGCCTTCGACGACATCGTCCGCCGCCTGGGCGCGCCGAAGGGCGCGACCATCCTCGACGCCGGCTGCGGCAGCTGCGCCAAGTCCGAACTGCTCGCGGCGCGCGGGCTGCAGGTGGTGGGGACCGACTTTTCCGCCGAGGCCCTGAAGCTGGCCGAGGAGACCGTCAAGGCCCGCGGGTTCGCCGATCGGATCACCCTGCGGCAGGGCGATCTGACCCAGCTGCCGTTCACGGACGGCGAGTTCCCTTACGTCATCTGCTGGGGCGTGCTGATGCACGTCCCGGAAGTGGGGAAGGCGCTCTCCGAGCTGGCCCGCGTGCTCGCACCGGGCGGCCAATTGGTATTGAGCGAAGGCAACATGCACTCGGTCCAGTCGTATGGGCTGCGCTTCCTGAAGCGCGTCCTGGGGCGCGGGCGCGGTCGGGTGGCCCGCGTCCCGGCGGGGCTGGAGATGACCGAAGACACGTCGCAAGGCGCGCTGCTGACCCGCGAGACCGACATGACGTGGCTCGTCGCGGAAGGGGCGAGGCTGGGCCTGCGCCTCAAGTCGCGCCACGCCGGCCAGCTGTCCGAGCTGTATGTCGTGGCGCCGTGGCGTCCGCTGCGGGCGGCCATCCACGCCGTCAACAACGTGTGGTTCCGCTACCTGCGCGCGCCCGGTCCGGCCTTCGGCAACATC
>JBDSLU010000224.1:0-28912 GCA_039916225.1 Vicinamibacteraceae bacterium | reverse complement strand
GCAGCATGGCCCGCCGTGAGGGGAGGGAATGGCGCCTCATCGGATCCATCGGGCGACTGTATACGGCCTCGGCGCGAGCAGGCGCAGCGCTCCAGTCGGCGTGATACGGTACGGCTGAGCATGGCTGATTCCAACGCGACCCCCGGAGCGCTGCCCCCGCACGTCCAGATCATCCAGATGGGCACCGCCTACTGGGTCTCGCAGTTCGTCTTCACGGCGGCCAACATCCGTCTCGCCGATCACCTCGCCGACGGCCCGAAGTCGGCCGGCGAACTGGCTGGCGTCACCGGCACCACGCCGCGCACGCTCCATCGGTTCATGCGCACGCTGGCCAGCCTCGGCCTGCTGACCCAGGCCGGCGCGGACCGCTTCGCCCTCACGCCACTCGGCGCCGCGTTGAAGAGCGACGCGCCGGGCTCGGCCCGCTCGACGGTCATGGCGATGGCCGGGCCGCCGCTCTGGGAGGCCTTTGGCGCCTTTCAGTACTCGCTCGAGACCGGCAAGACGGCGGTCGAGAAGGTCTGCGGCATGCCGATGTTCGACTATCTCGCGCAGCATCCGCAGGAAGCCGCCCAGTTCAGCGAAGCGATGGTCGGCATCCACGGCGCCGAGCCGCCGGCGGTGGCCGCCGCCTACGACTTCTCGCCGTTCGGTACCATCGTCGATGTCGGTGGCGCCACCGGCAACATGCTGGGGCACGTCCTGAAGCGGCACCCGCAGCCGCGCGGCGTCCTGTTCGATCGTCCGCACGTCGTGACCGAGGCGCCGAAGCTGCTGCAGGCGCACGGCGTGGCCGACCGCGTCTCGATCGCGCACGGCGACTTCTTCGAGAGCGTGCCGGCCGGCGGCGACGCCTACATCCTGTCGCACATCATCCACGACTGGAACGAGGCGCAGTGCCAGACGATCCTCGGCCACTGTCGCGCGGTGATGACGCCGGGCAGCAAACTGCTGATCGTCGAGTTCGTGCTGCCGGAAGGCGACACGCCGCACTTCGGCAAGATCGCCGACATGGTGATGCTGACGGCGCCGGGCGGCGAAGAGCGCACTGCCGACGAGTACCGTTCGCTGCTCGCCGCCGCCGGCTTGAATATGACGCGCGTCGTGCCGACGGCGTCCGACGTGAGCGTCGTCGAGGCCGAACTGGCCTGAGCGCGCCTCGGCGGCGCGCGTCACGGCTTGACGGCGCCAGGTGTCGATGGAGAAGCCATGAGCGAGGAACGCAAGTACCGCCAGCACGGCTATCGCGACGACGATCGCGATCGCCCGAAGCCGGACACGCCTCGTCCTCCGCGCGAGGAACGCCAGGGCCCGCGGACGCCCAACCTGATGGGGTCGCGCGAAGTGTTCCGGTGCGGCCCGTGCGGCCGCATCCAGTCCGCGGTCATCGGCCTCGAGGATCGCTGTCCGCAGTGCGCCGTCGATCTCCATAGCTGCGTGCAGTGCCAGTCGTTCGATCCGGGCTCGACCTTCGAGTGCATGCAGGCGATCCCGGCCCGGGTGAGCCCCAAGGACGTCCGCAATACGTGCCCTCTTTTCACGGCCCGCACGACCGTCGAGCGCCAGACCGGCTCGGCGCCGGCGGCCGGTCCGGTCAGCGCGCGCCAGGCGTTCGACGACCTGTTCAAATAGGGCACGCCACGCGCGGCCGCCGGGCCGGGACCGCGTGGTAGGATGCCGGCCATCAAACCGATATCCAGGACCGCGTCGGCGCGGCCCGCGGGCTGCGCCACCGGCTTCGTCGTCGCCTTTCTGGGCCTCTTCGTGGCCGTCGGCACGGGGTTCGGCTATGTGCTCTCGGCGCGGCCGCTCTACCTGGCCTGGCAGGCACGCAGCTGGACGCCCACCGCCTGCGACGTCGTCTCGAGCCGGATCGTCGAGAGCGACGGGACGTCACGCGCCGACATCGTCTATCGCTACGAAGTCGGCGGGCGGCGCTACACCGCGGACCGCTACAACTTCGTTCCCGGCCTGACCGGCGATTCGACCGTGCCGGCGGCGGTGGCCAGCCACCCGCCCGGTGCGACGTTCGAGTGCTACGTCGATCCCGACGATCCGTCACGGGCGGTGATCAACCGGACGACGACGTACTGGTACTACCTGGGCATCCTGTTCTTCGCGCTGTTCGCCGGCGTCCCGGCCGCGGCTGGCTATGCCACGCTGCGCACGCGGCGGAACCACCGGACCGCCGGGCGGATGCTGACCGCGACGCAGACGCTGACCGCGACGCAGGCGCACAGTGCCGGCGACGGCCGATTCGGCCATCCGTCGAACCCGGGCGAGGCGGCACCGCTGGTGCTGAAGCCGTCGGCGTCGCCGCTGGCGAAGCTGCTCACCATCACCCTCATCTGCCTGTTCTGGAACGGCATCATCGGCGTTTTCACCTACTTCGAGGTTCGGGGCATCGTCGAAGGCCAATCCTTCGGCTGGTTCCTGGCCTTCTTCCTGCTGCTCTTTCAGCTCGTCGGCGTCAGCCTGCTCGTGGCCGTGTTCCATCAGCTGCTGGCCCTGGCCAGCCCCCGCCCGATTCTCACGGTGAGCCGCGGCACGGTGCCGCTCGGCGCCTCCGTGTCCTTCGGGTGGGAGTTGAGCGGCGCGGCGCACCGCGTGTCGCGGTTGACGATCAGCGTGCGCGGCCGGGAAGAGGCGCGCTATCGCCGCGGCACGGACACGCACACCGACACCAACATCTTCTTCTCCGAGACGCTCGCCGACGTGACGCACGCCATGGGCATCGCGCGGGGCAGCGGCACGATTCGTATCCCGGCCGACTCGATGCATACGTTCACGGCCGACAACAACAAGGTGATCTGGTCGCTGCACGTCGCCGGCGAGATCGCCCGCTGGCCGGACGTCGACGAAACCTTCGATATCACGGTGCGGCCGGCATGAGCGACCTGCGCATCGAGCTGACCGACGGCCGGACGTCCTTCAGGCCGGGCGAATCGATCTCAGGGCGCGTGACGTGGCGCGTCGAGATCGAGCCCGGATCCGTGGAGCTGCGGCTGTTCTGGTACACGAGCGGCAAGGGGACGCAGGACGTCGGCGTCGTCCAGACGATGACGTTCGCCTCGCCGCGGCTGCAGGATCAGCGCGACTTCACCCTGCCCCTGCCGCGCGAGCCATTCAGCTTTTCGGGTGCGCTCATCTCGCTGGCCTGGGCGATCGAGCTGATCGTCGAGCCGGGCACCGTCGTCGAGCGGTGCGAGTTCGTGCTCTCGAGCACAGGGCAGGAAGTGGTGCTCCGCCGTGAAGGCGCGTGACAACCCGTTCGGCGCCACGCGGGTGCTGTCGGCGATTCGCTACGCGGATCCGGCCGGCGCCGTCGATGCGTCTGTGGCCGGCGTCCTGGCGCTGCTGCCCAGGCTGGCCGCGCTCGGTCATCGCGCCGCGATCGTCGGGCCGCACGGATCCGGCAAGACGACGCTCCTCGAGGATCTCGAGCCGGTGCTGGCGCAGCGCGGCTTCCGGATCACCCACGTCCGGCTCGACACCGAGGACCGGCGGCTGCCCCGGGACTGGCGCCTGACCGCCGGCCGCCTCGATGCCGGCGACATCGTCTGCCTGGATGGCGCCGAACAACTCGGCCCCATCGCCTGGCGGTGGTTCCGGTGGCGGGCGCGGCGTGCCGGCGGCGTGATCGTCACCGCCCACCGGTCCGGGCGGTTGCCGACGCTCATCGCCTGCACCACCAACGCCGGCCTGCTCGATCGCATCGTCCGCCGGCTCGCGCCCGACGGACTGGCCGCGGCGCCGACGGCCGCGGAACTGTTCGCCCGTCATCGCGGCAACGTGCGCAACGCGCTCCGCGAGCTGTACGACGTCTACGCCGCGAGCTGCTAGGCCGGCGCGGCGATGGCTACCGCGGACTACTTCTCCCAGACGCGATCGGCGAAGTCGGCGAAGCGGTTCCAGTCGCCCGGCGTCAGGTCGTGGCCACCGGGGCGGACGTGATACCCGCGCCGGCCGGCGATGAAGGGCGTGTCGAGCGGCGGCATCGCGTCCGGACCGATGACCGGCTCGCCCCACAAGGCGTAGACCGGCGACGACGCGGCGAGCGACAGGAACTCGCCGCGCGGATCGGCCCACAGGTCCTCGTCGGCGCTGGCGACGTAGAGGGCGCGCGGCGCGATCGTCGCGAGCAGCATGTGCTGATCGACCGGCAGGGCGTCGGCACGACCGTTGAACGTCTTGTAGGTGTCGGTGAACCAGTGGGGGAATCCGGTGTTGATTCTCTCGATGGTCTCGCCGAACCCGCGGCGGCTCAGCGCCGCACCGCCTTCACCCGATTCGTTCGACACGACCATCGCGAAGCGCGGGTCCTGAGCGCCGGCCCACAGCGCCGCCTTGCCGCCGCGCGAGTGGCCCACGATCGCGACGTGCGAGGCGTCGACGCGGGCATCGGTCGCCAGGTAATCGAGGGCGCGGCTGGCGCCCCACGCCCAGGCCGCCAGCGCGCCCCACGTGTGGGCCGGGCGGTCGGCGGCCGCGGGCCGGTCGAAGAGGGCCATCACGCTGGAGCGGTAGGTGTCCTTGTCGTCGGGCGCGAGCTGGCCGTAGTGGAACGCCGCCATTCCATAGCCACGCGCGATCACCTGCTCGACCGGCCAGAAGCCGGACTTCTCGGCCCGCGTCGGATCCGTGTTCGACGCCGGCCGGTTGTTGATCAGGACGAACACCCGGGCACGACCGGGGGTGTTGGGCAGGAAGAGCGTCAGCTCGAACTGATGCGTGCGCTGCGCCTGACGGCTGACGATCGCCACCCGCCGCAGCGTGGCCGCGCCGGCCAGCGCCCGTGGGTTCTCCTCGATCACCTTGAACGACAGGTGCTCCGGCGGGCCGGGCGAGTGGCCGTAGACGTTGTCGCGAAAGAGGTCGACGATCTCCTCGCGTCGCGCCGTCCAGTCGGCCGCCTTGGTGATCGTTCCGGTGCGGCCGGCCAGCGGATCGGGCAGTGTGTAGGGCCGGACGCGTGTTTCGTCGTAATTGAACTCGCCGCGCTGGGCCGACGTGCGGGCCACCACCTCGGGGTTCGCCCGCCACCCGCCGCCTTGCGCGAGCAGCACGACGGGCAGGCAGAGCAGGGCGGTGAGCGGCGTCACGGAACGGAGGGTCGACACGGCTCCATGATGGATCGGATGACGGGCCGGAGCCTCGCGCACGCCAGCGTGCCTCTAGCGCAGCTGTCGCGGCACGTCGTTGTCGCGGCCGCTCGCGTTCCACGCGTCCAGATACGCTCTCAGCCCGCTGGCGACGTGCGGAGGCGCTTCGCCGATCATCGCGCGGAGGGTCGCCTCGAAGTGGCCGGGATCCTGCGCCCGGAGCAGGCTGGCGGCCTGCGTGGCGACGGCGGCGTCATAGCGGGCCAACCGGCGCACCAGCGGCTGGGTCCGGCTGACGCCGGACAGCGCCTGACGCGCGTAGGCCGACGCGCTGTCGAAGCGGCCGCTGCCGTCGGCGTCGACGAAGACCGCGCCGCTGACGCCGAGGACGTATGGCGTGAACGCGATCGACGTCGGCTGATACGGCTTGGCCGTCGGCCAGAAGGGATCGGCGATGCCCGGACCGGTCGCCACCGCTACGAGGTGCACGTCGTGGCCAGGAGCGGGCAGCCGCCACGTCGTCTCGAACTTCAGGCCGGGTGCGGTGCCGTCGGCGATCGCCTGCTCCCGCACCTGGACGCCGTTGGCGTGGAGCGCGACGTGCTCGGCGCGCGTCCAGCCGGGGCCTTGCACGCGGACACGGACGGTCAGTTCTCCCGCCGAGGCCACCAGTTCTCCCGGGCCGTGCCCGACGACGTCGATCTCGGTCAACAGTCCGTAGCTGACCATCACGTGGCCGCCGCGCACGCTGTCCATCACCCGGGCGAGGTCGAGGCGATCCGGGCGGCGATCGTCGACGCGCACGTAGGTGCGCCCCTGCCCGACGATGTAGCGCGCGACATCGTGCGAGTCGCTGGACCCGATCGGCGTCAGCGTCAGTCCGCGATTGAGCATCGCCATCCAGTCGCGAACCAGCGCCAGTCCGTCGCTCAGCACGGCGCCCGAGTTCATGATCTCCATCGCGTTCGCCGGCAGGGCCCAGCCGTCGAGATCCTCTCCGGCCACGCCGAGGTGGCGGCTGGCGTCGAGCGGCGTGAAGCCGCCGTGCACGTCGCGGCCGTGGTTCAGCACGATGGCCGGCCGGTCGGCCGCCGCGTCCATGGCCTGTCCGAGCAGTCTCCACGTCGCCAGCCGCTGGTCGATGGTGGCGCTCGTCGCCGCGAGCGGAAAGACGTTGAAGTGGCCGAGGGCCGGCGTGGTCACTTCGCTGCCCAGGACGGGCGTGAAGTAGTGCCGGACGCCGGCCGCACGCGCCAGTTCGTCGAAGTCGATGCATGCGTTGTGTTCCGCCGACACCGGCAGCTCGAGGCCTTCGCCGGCGATCGTCAGCATCCGTTCGTCGATGGTGGCGTCGCCGTGCCGCGCGTAGGTGGCGGTGTGCACGTGCGTGTCCATCGCCGCCCAGCCGGCGGTGTCGACCTCGCGCCGGATCGTCAGGCGGCGCGAGACGATCTCGCCGTTGGCGACGTCGACGGTGGCGCGATCGACGCCGTACTCGAAGCCGCGGCCGGCGTGGATCACGTAGCGGCCGGCCGACAGCTTCAGTCGGACGGTCCCGCTGGCGGCGTAGACCACCCCGGGGCGGACCGCGTGCGCGACGTCCGTCGTGTTGCCGAGCGAGACGAGCGATCCCTGGTCATTGGTCACCGTGATGCGACTCGGTCCGGCCACGCCGTCAGGTGCTTCGACGACGGCCACGTCCACCGTCGCCGCGGTCAGCACGTCCGCCCGCGGCCGATCGATGACACGGACGTCTCCGATCAGCACGTCGTCCGATGCCGATCCGTTGCCGTGGATGCGCAGTGCGTTGACGCCATCCCGCAGCGTGCCCGGAAGAATCGACCAGTACGAGACGGTGTCGGCTTCATCGGCCGGCAGGCGGGCGATCTCGCGATCGTTCAGCGTGATGTGCCAGGCCAGCTTCACGTCGCGATGGCGGAGGCGGAGCGTGCGTTCGCGGAGGTTGGCCGTTGTCGTGAACGTGAGTCGCAACTCGGCCGCTTCCGCCTGTGCGGCGAACTCCGCCCACTCGCGCATGGTGCCGAGGCGCAGGTGGTGCATCCGTCTGGTGACGATCAGATCGGCGGACGGCGTCGGCGCCTGGACGGCGAAGAAGGGGATCAGGAGCCCGAGCACCCCAACTCTGGCAGGCATCATCGCACCACTACGATAGCGCCTGCCGTTCCGCGACCGGACGGCCAGCTCTTCGGTGATAGCCTTCGTCGCGTCGTCCGTTCCGACCTGCGTGGAGGGTGTGATGGGGTTCCGCCGATGTGTGCTCGCGCTGCTGGCAGCGCTCGTCTGGATCACCGCGCCGGGAGTGGCGTCGGCTCAGCACTATCAGAACGACTTTCCGCCCGACGAATTCAAGACGCGCTGGACGCAGCTGCTCGACGCGATCGGCGCCGAGGCCGTCGCCGTGCTGCAGGGCGTGTCGCTGACCAACGGCTACACGATGCCGCGGCAGCACAACTCGTTCTACTACCTGTGCGGCATCGAGACGCCGGGCTCGTACCTGCTGCTCGACGGCCGCACCCGCAAGGTGACGCTCTACCTGCCGCCGCAGAACGCGCAACTCGAGCGCGCTGAAGGCAAGGTCCTGTCGGCGGCCGACGCCGAGCAGGTCATCACGCTGACCGGCGTCGACTACGTGGTCGACACCGGGCAGATGCGCGAGAACTGGCCGCGCGCCGCTGGCCGTCAGGGTCGGCCGGCTATTGTCTACGCGGAATTCGAGCCGGCCGAGGCGCAGGGCCAGAGCCGCGGCGAGCTGCGGATGGGCAGTGCCTCCATCCTCGACGATCCGTGGGACGGCCGGCTGCCGCGCGAGAGCCAGTTCGTCGCGCTGCTGCGGGCCCGCAACGCCTCCGCCGACATCCGCAACCTGTCGCCGATCCTCGACGGCCTGCGCGCCATCAAGAGCCCGCGCGAGATCGCGCTGATCCGCCGGGCCTCGCAGCTCGCTGGCCTCGGCGTCGTGGAAGCCATGCGCAGCACCGAGCCGGGCGTCTACGAGTACGAGCTGGACGCCGCCGCCCGCTACATCTTCCAGATCAACGGCGCCAAGCTGGAGGCCTATCGCTCGATCACGGCCTCGGGCACCGACAACATCAACAACATGCACTACTACCGCAACACGCGCCGCCTCGAAGACGGCGACATGCTGTTGATGGACTACGCACCGGACTACCGCTACTACGTCAGCGACATCGGCCGGGTGTGGCCGGTGAACGGGAAGTACGCGCCGTGGCAGCGCGAGCTGCTGCAGTTCACGCTCGACTACCACAAGGCGGTGATGTCACGGGTCAAGCCGGGCGCGACGCCGAAGCAGATCCTCGACGACGCGCGGGCGGCGATGGAGCCGATCGTCGCCAGGACGAAGTGGTCGAAGCCGATCTACGAGGCGGCGGCCAGGCGCCTGATCGACACCAGCGGCGGGGCGCTGTCCCACATGGTCGGCATGGCCGTCCACGACGTCGGCAGCTATCGCGACGGCTTGAAGGTGGGACACGTCTTCTCGGTCGATCCGCAGCTGCGCGTGCCCGAAGAGAACGTCTATCTCCGCTTCGAGGACACGATCGTCGTCACCGAGACCGGCTACGAGAACTTCACCCACTTCATCCCGATGGAACTGGACGCGATGGAGGCGATGGTGAAGGAGAAGGGCCTGGTGCAGAAGGTGCCGGCCGGGCCGGCCGACGAGGCCCTGCGGAAGAAGACGCCCTGACGGCGCTGGCGGGCACGACATCCGGCGCGCCGCCGGCGCAGGCGATCTCCCGCTGCTGCAGGAAGCGTCGCTCGGCCGGGTTTCGCGCCAGGCGCAAGGCCTCGCGGAAGTGGGGCCGGGCCGCCGCCGGTCGTCCGGCCCGCAGCTCCAGCTCGCCGAGGGCCGCCGGGAAGAAGGGATAGCGGGCCAACTTGTCGCGGTGCTCGATCTCCGCGATCGCCTTCAGGCCGGCCTCGGGCCCTTCCAGCTGGGCGACCGCGATGGCCCGGTTCAGGGCGACGACCGGCGACGGTCGCACCGACATCAGCATGTCGTAGAGCGTGACGATCCGGGTCCAGTCGGTGTCTTCGCCGCGCACCGCGCTGGTGTGGACCCAGGCGATGGCCGCCTCGACGTGATACGTCGTCAGCTCCGGACCGCGGGCCGCCCGCTGCAGCAGTCGGTCGCCTTCGGCCAGCAAGTCGCGGTCGTACTTCGCGCGATCCTGATCGGGCAGCGCCACCAGATCGCCGGCCGCGTCGGTGCGCGCCGGCAGACGGGCGGCGTCGAGACACATCAGCGCGGCCAGGGCATCGGTCGCGGGGGTCGATCCGAGTGGATGCTCCTGGAGCAGGCCGGCCAGCCGCATGGCCTCCTGGCAGAGCGACGCTCGCACCGCGAACTGCGGCGACGCGCCGTGATAGCCCTCGTTGAACAGCAGATAGATCACCCGCTGCACGGCGGGGAGGCGGCTGGAGAAGCCCGCGGTGTCGGCGGTGTCGAACAACTGGGCCGCCTGGACGAGCACCTTCTTGGCGCGCGTCAGGCGTTTCTCCATGGCGGCGTGCGAGGCGACGAACGCGCCGGCCACCTCGTCGACGCTGAAGCCGCACAGCATGTGCAGCACCAGCGCCACCTGCGAATCCTCGCCGATGCGCGGATCGCAGCACGAGAACATCAGCCGCAGGACGTCGTCCTTGATGGCGAGCGGCGCGAACTGCTCGTCGAGGGTCGACACCAGCGTCCACTCCGACTCCAGCAGGCGGGTCAGCTCCGGCGCGAACGTCCGCGCCGTGCGTTCCCGCCGCAGCGCGTCGAGGGCCCGGTTCTTCGCCACCGTCATCAGCCAGGCGGCCGGGGCGTCTGGCATGCCGCGGAACTGCCACACCTCCATGGCGCGGCAGAACGCGTCCTGGACGACGTCCTCGACCAGCGACAGGTTGTGCACGCCGAACACGCGAGTCAGGACCGCGACCATGCGGCCCGACTCGCGCCGGAAGAGAGACTCGACCGGTTCGTCCGCGCTCATCACATCTTCATGACGGGCCGCACCTCGACCGAGCCGCCGCGGTCGAACACCGGGCAGCCCTTCGACAGCTCCGCGGCCTCGTCCAGATCCTTGGCCAGGATGATGGTGTAGCCGCCGACCAGATCCTTCGCCTCCGCGTAGGGGCCGTCGGTGACGGTCCGCTCCGTGCCGTTCACGGTCTTGCCGGTGCCCTCGAGCGGCTGGCCGCGCTCTTTCATGTGCCCGCGGGTGGCCAGGTCCTGCATCCAGGCCATCCACAACTGCATGACCTCCTGCATCTCCTGGGGGGACGACGGTCGCGTGCTGCCACGATACAGAAACAGGTACTCGTTCATCGGGAATGCCTCCTCGTCAACATGCGTTCAGCGGATAGACGTGTGAGGAGGCCCGGAGCGGACACGGGCGCCGAGAGTCGAGGATACGGCAGTCTCAGCGGGCCCGGAGGCCGGCGATCCGCCAGTCGTCGCCCGAGCGGGCGAGGTCGAACGTCCAGGTGATGCGGCTGGCCCTCTCGGTGCCGCGGCCGACGCTGGGGACGTAGCGGACGGTGCCGACGCAGACCGCCGTGCCGCGGGCGCCGGCGACGTCGATGTCGCAGCGTTCGAAGTCGACGTCCTGCCGATCGAGGCTGGCGAACGCCCGGGTCAGGGCGCGCCGATCGAGGGACGGCCACAGCGTCGCGGCGGTGCCGACGTCCTGCCGATCGTAGGCGTCCTCGTAGCGGTGCAGGACGTCGCGGATGAGCGAGGTCGGGGCGGTGGCGACGACGGCCGACGGCACCGGCACGTTGGCAGCGGCTCCTCCCGTCGCGACCCCGGTCGGAACGGCTGTTTCCGGCCTCGCGATCAGGCCGTCCGCGGTGATGGCGATCGGCGCGGCGGACAGGGCCGGCGCAACTCCGCTCGCCGCGTCGATCGGCGTTGTCCCCGCGGCAGCTGCCGCCGACGTTGCCGGCGCGGCCGCTGAGGCCTCTGACGCTGCCGCGCTCGACGCTGCCGCGCCCGGCGTTGCAACAGCCGACGGCCCGCCCCCCGACGTAGCGGCGGGTGCTGCGCTTTCCGGCGCGCGGTCAGGCGCCGGATCGACCGGGTATGTCGCCCTGATCGTGATCCTCGGCGGTGTGGGCGTGTCGGCCACGGGCGCCGGCGCCGACAGCGACGAACCCGCGGCGGGCGGGTACCAGGCTTCCGCCGGCGTCGGCTGGCTGACGCTCCGGTAGAGCATCCAGCCGGCCGCCGTCGCGACGATCGCCGCGGCAGCGAGCGCCCCGGCGAGCCGCTGCGCCTGCTGGCCGGGGTCGCGAAGGCGGCTCGCCCAGGCACCATGCCGCGCCGTGAACGCCTCCGGCGAAGCGGACTGCGGGGCCCGCCAGGACTCGCGCCCGATCTCGTGGATCGACAGCTCGTCGCCCGCCGCGGGTGGCCAGTCGAACTGGTCCGGTGACGGCGGCCGTCGTCCGCGTCCGAAGACGGCTGCCCATGCGCGCGGGCGATCCGTTCGCCCGCTCACCGATCGAACGCGTAGGAAAACGAGAGGTTCGGCGTCACCCGGGCGCGCAGCCCGTTGTCGCTCAGCCGGACCAGCACGCTGCCGTTCAGGAGCAGGCCGCCGGCGACGTTCACCTTGACGCCGGTGACGAGGAACGTCGTGTGGACGCCTCGGCCCACCGGCACCCAGCGCATGGTCTCGAGGCCGGCCACGCTCGAATGCGGCGCGTAGACGTCGCCGAGGACGGCGAGCGCGCTCAGCCGGCGGCCGGTCACTTCGCCGACCGCCGTGACCCGGGGCGTCACCGCGATCGTCGTCGCCCCCGCCCAGAACAGCTCGCGCGACAGGCCGCCGACGCCGCCGCCGGCGTTGCCGTGGACGCCGACGCGGCCGGCTTCCCACGACGCGATGCCGATGAACCGCGCCGCGGCCTTGCCGGCACCGAGCAGATCCTCCTCGCGGCCGGTCGGCAGGCGGAGGTCGGCGCCGACGGCAACGCCGCGCGGCCCGTTGCCGGTGAGGGCATAGCGGGCGGCGATGGTGGCGTCACCGACGCCGCTGGCGCGGCCGGCGCGCGCCGCCTGCAGCGACGTCTGCCCGGCCACTGTCGTGGTCCGGCGGCCGTTGAAGGTCACTGCCACCATCGGGATCGCGACGTTCACGTCGAGCCGGTCGGTCACGCCGATCGCGGCAAAGGCGGTCGTCGTCCGCGCCTCCAGCGACAGCGCGAGGTTGTCCCGCCCGAACGGCTGCGCGCTGCCGGCCGACCGCACCGCGGTCGTCGGAAACGCACCGTCCTCGAGCGACGCGCCCTGGAGCGAGCCGAAGCTGGACGACTGATGGGTGAGGCCGAACGAGGTCTGCCCGCGGCCGCTGCGCACCGCGCGCTCCGTGTAGAACGCGCCGAACGTGTTGCTGGTGCGCTCGATGACGCCAATCGCCGGATTGAGACGGTAGACGAACCCGGCCGACGACGAGACCAGCGGCATCGTGCCGATCTCGACGACGAACAGGTCGGCGACCGCGTCGCGCGTCGCGGCGGCCGCGGCCGGATCGGCCACGAAGCCCGACGGCAAGCTCCCGGTGTCGGTCAGGAGGTTGGAGAGCGCACCCGTGACGGCTTGGCCGGCCGCGGTCCGGCCGGTCAGCATGAGCAAGGCGGCGGCGAACGCGGCTGTCGCCACGGGTCGGGTCATCGGTTCTCCATCAGTGCCATGTCAGGGAGCCCGCGTCGGATCGCGCGACGCGAAGCCAGTCACCTGCCTACGATTGGGTGCGTCGGCTGGATGTCTCGACTTGGCGGCTCGGCCGGTGCGGGAGATGATGAGCCGACAAGGGAGCCCTTCATGCGTGTGATCCAGGTGGCCGCCGCGGTCCTGACGTTCGTCGCCGTCCTCCATGTGCCGATGGCCGCAGCCAGGCAGAACGGCAAAGGGCCGGTCCTGCAGACGGAGTTCATCTACGACCGCGGCCCGTATCCGCAGGTCCACGCCTCGACGCTGGTCGAGACGACGTCGGGGCAGCTGGTCGCCGCCTGGTTCGGCGGCACCGAGGAGGGGCACGACGACGTCAGCATCTGGGTGGCGCGCCACGAGCACGGCACGTGGTCGCCCGGGGTGAAGGTGGCCGACGGCGTGCAGGACGCGTCGAGGCGCTACCCGACCTGGAACCCGGTGCTTTTCCAGCCGCGCGGCGGTCCGCTCCAGCTGTTCTACAAGGTAGGGCCGAACCCGCGCGAGTGGTGGGGCATGCTGATCACCTCGACCGACGACGGCAAGACGTGGAGCGCGCCGCGCCGGCTGCCCGAGGAGATCCTCGGGCCGATCAAGAACAAGCCGGTGCAGCTGGCCGACGGGACCCTGGTCGCCGGTTCGAGCACCGAAGCGGTCGCCGGTGACGCTTGGCGGGTGCACGTCGAGCTCTCACGTGACCTCGGCCGCACCTGGGAACGCGTGCCGGTTGGCGACGGCGGGTTCAACGCCATCCAGCCAGGCATCCTGCGACACGCGGACGGACGTCTGCAGCTGCTCTGCCGCAGCAAGGAAATGCAGGTGCCGACCAGCTGGTCGACCGATGGCGGCCGGACGTGGAGCGCCTTGAAGGCGTCCGGGCTGTTCGCCGTCAACTCGGGGAGCGACGCGGTGACGCTGCAGGACGGGCGGCACGCGCTGGTCTACAACTACCGGGACCGCGTCGGCGGCGTCCCCGCCAACTATCGCCCCGACACGCTCGTGGGTATCGCCGGGGCGCCGAGCGGCGAGCGCGCCCGCTGGCCGCTGGTCGTCTCGATCTCGCGCGACGGGGTGGCGTGGAAGACCGTGCTCACCTTGGACGACGCGCCCAACCGGCACGGCTACGCCTACCCGGCCGTCATCCAGACGCGCGACGGGAAGGTGCACGTCACCTACACGTTCAATCGCGAGAAGATCAAGCACGTCGTGCTCGACCCGACGGCGTTCTGAGCGCGTCGACGAGAGGACGGCCGCTGGCCGGCCGGGCTAGTTCTCGGGACGCGGTGCGCCGAGCTCCGCCGCCGCCGACCGCTCTTCCTGGAATCGCGGCAGCGAGCCGGCCGCGCTGGCATCCGCCCACACCTTGCCGTAGACCTTGTCGAGCGACTCGCGCGACACCACCTGCATCGCGATGTGGTTGGCCAGCTGCTCGGTCTGCAGGTAGGGGTGGTGCGTGTAGATCCAGACGTGACCCAGCTCGTGGGCGATGACGGCCCGCAGCTCGTCCTCGGTCAGCTGATCCAGGAACCCCTGCTCGATGGAGAGGCGAAAGGTCCGGTCGGCCCCGTTGACGGGCTCGACCGACGCCTTTAGGGGGTTGGCCGCCACCAGCTCGACGCTGACGACGTGGCTCACCGCCAAGTCGGTCCGGATCGTATCGACGAGCTCCTGGACACGGCGCGAGGTGGCTGCGGCTGCCGGGACCGGGGCCGACAACGGCGCCGGTTCGCTGGCCGAGACGGGCCCGGCCGGCAAGACGGCGAGAGCCAGCCCCAACGTGGCGATACGGAGAAGCAGGGGATGCCGGGTGGCAGTGCTGGCCGGACCAGCAGATGCACGGGTATCGAGACGCTGAGCTCGCGCGTGGGGCATGTCGTCTTCAGATCAGGCGGTCTTCACCACTAATCGACCACCTTCGACATAACTCCAGCTCGACGGCACACGTCTCAACTGATCAGTCGGATACCCAGGCGGGACCCGACTCCCTGCGGAAGACCTTGCTCGATGTGTAAGCCTTCGGAACTCGGCCAATGGTCGTGTGGGTAAAGAGTACCTGGTCCAAGGCGAAAGATCCACGGCAACTCGGCCGGAAGAGCAAAGAAATGTCCCTGTGAAACCGCTTATTCCGACTCGACTGGCCATTGCGGCCCGAGACTTGCTGCTAGTCCCGGCGTCCGAATCGTCGGAATTAGAAACCCGGGAGGTTTTACAACCATGAAAAAGATGATGTTCCCCGCATTTGCCGCCGCCCTCTTCATCGCTCCGGCGCTTGCTGGTGCCCAGTCTCCGTCGCCGTCGCCCGCTCCCACGCCGGCTCCGACCCAGGCTCCCGCTCCGACTCAGGCTCCCGCTCCGACTCCGGCTCCGGCTCCGATGCCGAACGAAGCGCGTGCTGACCGTGCCGACCGTGCTGGAAAGGCCGACTCGGCCAAGGGTGAACTGGTGAAGGTCGACGCGGTGGCCAAGACCCTCAGCATCAAGGGCGCCGATGGCGTCGAGACCGAGTTCGCCTACAGCGACGCGACGGAAGTCGCCGGCGGTCGTGACGGTGTTGCCGGTCTCGCCACCAAGTCGGGCTCGAAGGTGACGGTCCACTTCACGTCGGACATGGGCAAGAAGACCGCGACCAAGATCGAAGTCGCGGGCGACAAGAAGTAGCACCCCTCGTGCCGCGGGCACGAACTGTGGGGGCCGGGCCGAGGCCCGGTCCCACAGCGCTTCGCATATTCTCTGCTCAGGATGCGACCGTGGCGAGCGCCGCGGTCAGCACCATCCCCACATCACCTTCGACCTTCAGTGCGGCGGCGTCGTCGCCGCGCGTGCGGCCGCGATTGATGATCGCGATCGGCAAGGCGGCTTCGTGCGCGAGCCGCACGAAGCGGAAGCCCGAATAGACCATCAGCGACGAACCCGCCACGAGCAGCGCGTCGGCATCCGCCAGCGCCTGCCGCGCCGCGTCGTATCGTTCGCTCGGGACGTTCTCCCCGAAGAACACCACGTCCGGCTTCAGCAAGCCGGCGCAGCGATCGCAGTACGGCGCCGTGAACGACTCGATGGTCGCCGCGTCGATATCGGCATCGCCATCCGGCGCCGGCGCCGACACGGCCTGCCAGCCGACGTTCGTCTCGGCGATGACGTCCTGGAGTGCCACGCGCGACGTCCTGTCGCCGCAGCCCAGACAGACCACCACATCGAGCCGGCCGTGCAGATCGATCACCGCGCGGCTGCCCGCCCGCTGGTGCAGGCGGTCCACGTTCTGAGTCACCAGCCGTGACAGCGTGCCTGCCGCCTCCCAGGTCGCGAAGGCGCGATGCGCTGCGCCCGGCGCCGCGTTGGTGAAGCGCGACCAGCCGGCGAAGGCGCGGGCCCAGTAGCGCCGGTAGACCGCCGGCTCGTTGCGAAACGCCTGGATCATGACCGGCGGCCGGCGCTTCCAGGCACCCTGGTCGTCGCGATAGTCGGGGATGCCGGACGCGGTGCTGCAGCCGGCGCCGGTCAGCGCGAAGACGCGGCGATGGCCAGCGATCCAGCGCGCCAGTGCGTCATGGCTCGAGTCGAGCGTGGCCATCATCCGCGAGCGTAGCGCAGGTGACCGCCGCCCGCCGCGGCAATGCAACGCGCGCTGTAGGATAGCGGTCGACCTTCGCGGAGGAGACACCTGATGATGGCGCGCGGCAAGCGGTGGATCGTGGCGGCGATGTGCGTGGTGATGAGCGCGGCGGCGTCGGTCGCGGCGGCCGGGCCGCTGCAAGACGATTTGGCGGCGCGGCGCGCGCGCCTCATGGAGCGCCTCGGCCCGAACGCGATTGCCGTCTTCTGGAGCGCCGAGCCCAAGGTCTATTCGCTCGACGTCGACTACGAGTTCCATCAGGACAATCAGCTCTATTACCTGACGGGCATCGCGCAGGAAGGCGCCATGCTCGTGCTGATGCCGGGCAACACGACGAACAAGGCGATCCTCTTCGTCCGCGAGCCCAACCCGCGTCGGGAGCATTGGAACGGGCATCTCTTCACCAAGGAAGAGGCCACCGCCGAGAGCGGCATCAAGACCGTCTATCACGTTGGCGAGTTCGAGAGCTTCCTCACCTCGATGTTCAACCGCCGTCCGTTCGGGCTGCGCCGCGGCGAGGTCACCGACGACTACGACGCGTTCTTCGAGGCGGTCGCGGCCAATCGCGCCACGCTGGCCCTGCCGCTCGGCCCGCGACCGACGCCGTCGACGCCCCTCCCGCCGGTCTACGAGTTCGCGGCCAGGGCGCGCGATCGCTTCGTCAACGTGACCGTCGTCGACACGTTCCCGCTGCTCGCCGACCTGCGCCAGATCAAGACGCCGTACGAACAGACGCTGATGGAGAAGAGCGGTGTCATCTCGAGCCAGGCGCACATGGCCGGGATGTCCACCGCCGGCCCGGGCCGCTTCGAGTACCAGGTCGAAGCGGCGATCGAGCAGGTCTACCTGGCCAACGGCGCCATGAGCTGGGGCTATCCGTCGATCGTCGGCAGCGGACCCAACGCCACCATCCTCCACTACGGCGAATCGAGCCGGCAGATGCAGGCCGGCGAGCTCCTGCTCGTCGACGCCGCCGCCAACTACCAGGGCTACACCGTCGATATCACCCGCACCTACCCGGTGAGCGGGACGTTCACCGAAGCGCAGAAGGATCTCTACCGGCTGGTGCTGGCGGCGCAGGAGGCCGGCATGCAGGCGGCGAAGATCGGCGCCAAGACGTCGGATGTCGAGAAGGCGGCCGAAGCCGTCGTCAAGCCTGGCCTCTTGAAGCTCGGCCTGATCACCGACGTGACCGGGGACCAGTTCCGCACCTGGTACACGCACGGCATCTGCCACTGGATCGGCATGGACGTCCACGACGTCGGCGACTACGAGAAGCCGCTGGCGGCCGGGATGGCGTTCGTCGTCGAGCCGGGGATCTACGTCCGCCCGCAGGCGCTCGAGAACCTCGAGGACACGCCCGAGAACCGCACGTTCAAAGGTGCAGTGGCCTCTGCGGTCGAGAAGTACAAGGGGATGGGCGTGCGCGTCGAGGACTCGTTCCTCCTCACCTCGACCGGCCTCCAGCGACTGTCGGCGACGACGCCGCGGACCGTCGAGGAGATCGAGCGCCACCTCAAGACGACACGGCCCACGGCCGCCCCGGCTCCCCGCTGAACTGAGGCCAATCGGATGACCGGCGCGGGCGCCACCGGCACGCGCGGCCGGTCTGGAACCGCCCAGCACCACCCTTATGGGGATTAATCGCTGTTATTTCGTGATGAATTGACTTTATGGAGTGATTGGATGAGGATCAGCCCCTCGTCCGCGACCGGTCCGACCATCGAAGGCCTGCCCCCTGCCGGCCTCGAGCCCGAGCCGCCGCGGACCAGGAGGCTCCCTACATGTATTCGTCCTCTGCAAAGCCCTGGGCTCAGGCTTTGTCGTTCGCTGTCGCCACGCTCGTCGCCGGCGTGTCGTTGTCCTCGGCGCAGCAGGCGCCGCCTGCCGACGCCCTCGAGGCTGCCGCGATGAGCGTCGCGCCCGGTCGCGACGCCGCCAGCAATCACGATGACCGCGCCCATCCGAAGGGCGATGCGCAGCGCGCACTGAAGCAGCGCGCGCTCCAGGCCCGGCTGGCCGGCAAGTCGTCCGGTAAGACCCACCGTGTCGCCAACGGGCAGTACGTCGAGCTCGAGCGGCAGGGTGAGGACTCCATTTGGACCGTCCTCGGCCAGTTCGGCACCCAGGTCAATCCCCTCTATGGCGGCCTCGCCGGTCCGTCGCACAACCAGATCCCGCAGCCCAATCGGGCCGTCGACAACACGACGATCTGGAGCCCCGACTTCTCGCGCGCCTACTACGAGAACCTGCTGTTCTCGGAGGCGCCGGGCGCGGTCTCGATGCGCAACTTCTACATCGAGATTTCCTCGAACCGCTACGCGGTGAACGGCGGGGTCACCGACTGGGTGCAGGTGCCGTTCAACGAGGCCAACTATGGCGCCAACTACTGCGGCGGCATCGTCTGCGCGCGCACCTGGCTGTTCGTCCGCGACTCGCTGAACGCGTGGTACGCCGGGCAGCTCGCGGCCGGCCGGACGGCGCAGCAGATCGACGACTACCTGTCGCGGTTCGACGTGTGGGATCGCTACGACTACGACGGCGACGGCAACTTCAACGAGCCGGATGGCTACATCGACCACTTCCAGTCGGTGCACGCCGGCGACGGTGAGGAGACGGGCGGCGGTGCGCAGGGCTCGAACGCCATCTGGAGCCACCGCTGGTACGCGTTTTACACCAACATCGGCGCCACCGGTCCGGCCTACAACCTGGGCGGCGGCCTCCGTGTCGGCAACAGCAGCTACTGGGTCGGCGACTACACGATCGAGCCCGAGAACGGCGGCGTCGGCGTCTTCTCGCACGAGTTCGGCCACGACCTCGGCCTGCCCGATCTCTACGATTCGGTCGGTGACAACTCGACCGGCTTCTGGACGATCATGTCGTCCGGTTCGTACGGCAACGACGGCACCGTCGACATCGGATCGAAGCCCACCCACATGGGCGCATGGGAGAAGTTCCAGCTGGGTTGGCTGAACTACGAGGTCGCGGTCGCCGGACGCAAGTCGAGCCACAAGCTCGGGCCCGCCGAGACCAACACCAAGCAGGCGCAGGCGCTCTTCGTGCTCCTCCCCGACAAGCAGGTGAGCACGAGCGTCGGCACGCCGTACGCCGGCGCCAACTTCTACTTCAGCGGATCCGGCAACAACCTCGATACCCGGATGACGCGGGCGTTCTCGCTGCCGGCCGGAGCCCAGCTCTCGGCGCAGGTCCGCTACGACATCGAGGCCGACTGGGACTACGCCTATCTCGTCGTCTCGACCAACGGCGGCGCGACCTGGACGAACGTGCCGACCAATCGCTCGACGGTCACGAACCCGAACGGCCAGAACTTCGGTAACGGGATCACCGGCAGCACCAGCGGGTGGGTCCCCCTCACGGCCAACCTGTCGGCCTATACCGGCAACGTGCTGCTCGGCTTCCGCTACTGGACCGACGGCGCGGTCATCGGCGGCGGGTTCCAGGTCGACGACATCGCCGTCACGGGATCCACGGTCGATGGCGCCGAGGCCCCGGCCGGATGGGCGTTCGCGCCGGCCACGGGCGGGTTCCGCGTCACGACGGGCGTCGAAACCGCCGGCTTCTTCAACACCTACATCGCGGAGTTCCGGCAGTATCGCGAGACGTTCGACTCGAGCCTGCAGACCGGGCCCTATAACTTCGGGTTCGGCAACAACCCGGCGCTGCGGAACTACGCCGAACGGTATCCGTACCAGGACGGGCTGCTGATCAGCTACTGGGACGGCTCGCAGGGTGACAACGATGCCAGCGTCCATCCGGGCGCCGGGTTGATCCTGCCGATCGACTCGCATCCCGAGCCGCTCATCCGGCCCGACGTCAACGTGCCGTGGAGTGCCCGGCGGCAGGCCTACGACTCGCCGTTCGGTCTCGACACGACCGATGTGATCACACTGCACGCCAACAGCGTGCCCGGCGTTTACGGCGGGCTGCCGGCGGTGCCGACGTTCAACGACACGCTGCAGTACTGGCGCGCGGCGACGCCGTCGGCCGGTGTCCGCAATCCGCACACCAACACGGTGATCGAGATCCGATCGATCAGCGCGCATGACAGCTTCATGCAGGTCCAGGTGCGTCCCGCCAAGTAAGCGCGTCGAGCCGAGGGGCCTCCAGCCAGGGGGCTCCTCGGTCTCGTTCCGTCGAGCGTCGGCGCGGCGCTCGTGCGTTGACCGCCCTCCCCAGGCGCGTTACGCTCCGGCCGCATGGCCGCTGATCCGCCCACCCTTCCGGTCACCGAGCAGGAGAACCCGCGATCCCGCGAGATCGCGTCGATGTCGATAGCCGACGCGGTCGCCCTCATCAACGACGAGGACGCGCGCGTTGCGGAGGCGGTCAGGCTGACATTGCCGGACGTCGTGCGCGCCATCGACGGCATCGTGGCCAAACTCGATCGGGGCGGTCGCCTCATTCACGTCGGTACCGGCACGTCGGGACGCCTCGGTGTGCTCGACGCCTCCGAGTGTCCGCCGACCTTCGGTGTGTCGCCGGACCTGGTGCAAGGGCTCATCGCCGGCGGCTACGACGCCTGCTACCAGGCGGTCGAGGCCTCGGAGGACGATCGCGACGCCGGCGTCCGCGACCTCGAGCGGCGCGGCCTCAGCCCGCTCGACGCCGTCGTCGGCATTGCCGCGTCGGGCCGCACGCCGTACACCATCGGCGCGGTCGCGCGGGCGCGCGCCCTCGGCGCCTTCACCGTCGCCGTCACCTGCGTGCCGGATTCCGACATCACGCGGGTGGTGGACGTCGCCATCGTGCCGGTCGTCGGTCCGGAGGTGCTCGCCGGATCCACCCGCATGAAGGCCGGGACCGCACAGAAGCTGGTTCTCAACATGCTGTCGACGATGACGATGATTCGTCTCGGCTACGTCACCGGCAACCGCATGACCAACATGCGGGCGCGCAACAGCAAGCTGCAGGCGCGCTCGATCCGCATCGTCGGGGCCGAGACCGGCGCCGACGACGCGGCCGCCGCGGCGGCGCTGGAGCGGACCGGCGGCGATCTGCCGACGGCGATCGTCATGCTGAAGACCGGTCGCACGCCGGACGACGCCAAGGCGGCGCTGGCGGCGGCGAACGGCATCATCGCCAAAGCCATCGCGTCGCTGCGTTGAGCAGCGTTGCGGCAGTCGGGAGATCTCAGATGCGAGTGATCAGCGCCGTCGCCATGTTGCTGGCCGTCGTCGTGGCCCATCCATCGGTGCAGAGCCCTCAGGGGCCGCCGCGTCCGCTGCGCGTCATCGCCTTCGGCGCCCATCCGGACGACGCCGAGCTGAAGGCGAGCGGCGTCGCCGCGCTGTGGGCCGCCGCCGGTCACAAGGTCAAGTTCGTCGCGATGACCAACGGCGACGTCGGGCACTTCGAGAGCGCCGGTGGCCCGTTGGCGAAGCGCCGCTACGCCGAAGTGCAGGAGTGCGCGAAGATCCTCGGCATCGAGACCGAGGTGCTCGACATCCACGACGGCGAGCTGCTGCCGACGCTCGAGAACCGGCGGACGATGTCCCGTTTGATCCGCGACTGGCAGGCCGACATCGTGCTGGGCCACCGGCCCTATGACTACCACCCGGATCACCGCTATACCGGCGTCCTGATGGACGACTCGGCCGTCGTCGTCGTGGCGCCCTTCTTCGTCCCCGACACCAAGCCGACCCCGCGCAACCCGGTCTTCATGTACTACTCGGACAACTTCCAGGACCCGAAGCCGTTCACGCCCAGCATGGTGGTCGGGATCGACGCCGCGGCCGAGAAGAAGTGGCAGTGCATCGGCGCGATGCCGTCGCAGTTCGGCGACAAGGATTCCTGGCAGGGCCGGACCGTGCCCAACGTTCCGCAGGGCGACAGCGAGCGCAAGGCGTTCCTGCTCGACATCGTCAAGAAGCGTGGAATGGCCGTCGCCGATCAGTATCGCGACCGGCTGATTGCGTTGTACGGCGAGGATCGCGGCCGGAAGATTCAGTATGCCGAGGCGTTCCAGCTCGGACAATACGGACGGCAGGCGCCGCCCGATGAACTGAAGGCGATGTTCCCGCCCCAGTGACGCGCGGCGCCGCTGCCGCTACGGCCGGGCGGAGACGCGCAGGACGTCGAGCCGCAGCATCTGTCCCGGCTGCGGGGCGTCGACGACGCCGGTGAGGATCTGCTGGCGATCGGGCCGGCCCGGCGCGCCGTTGTCGATCTGCCGGTCGTTGCCGTCGACGACCTGCACCAGCACGCTGGCGCCGCCGGCGACCGCGATCGTCGTCTCGAAGTCTTCCTTGTAGATCGTGTGCGAGACCGCCGGGTAGTGGTTCAGGGTATAGGTCCGGGCCGGCTCAGACACGTCGACGTGCCACCGGGAATAGTCCGCCGTCCGGCCCTCGCCGCCGATCACGAAGTACGGATGCCCGGCGTCGGGCGCGTTGCCACCGGCGATGGTCGTCGGTTCGAACAGGCCGCGGACGCGCAGGGTGACGTCGTAGACGGTTCCCGGCCGGCCGCCGAAGGTGAACGCCTTCTCATGCCGGCGCTCATGGAGACAGGTATCGGTCTGCTCGGGGTTGGCGGCGGTGCAGGTGTCGTGGATGAACAGCTCGTGAAAGCCGGCCGCCGCCTGCCGGGCATCGCCCGGCCCCGCCGCCTGGGCGGCCAGGCCGACACCGCAGACGACCACCCACATCCAGGCGTAGCGGAGCATGGCGGTCACCACTTCAGGGGTTCGGGGAAGAACTCCTTCACGAGGTCTTCGTAGTAGGGCATCACTTCTGCGACCTTGGGCCGCGGGGCGCCCTTCGAGTAGAGGTCGTAGCGGTTGAAGGCCCGCACCCACTTGACCATCTCGCGGTCGGTCTCGTTGGTGAGGTGCAGGTACTCGTTCTCCTTGTGCCACGGATAGAACGAGTGGTACCGCAGCATGTAGATCGCTTCGATCGGCAGCCGATCCTTGACCGCGTGGGCGACGTACTCGTCGTGGCCCCACGACATGTGGATGTTGTCGAGGCCGCAGCCCGGCTCGTAGATGCCGTTCTCGGTCTGGTACTTGGCCACGTCCTTGTCGGGGTTGTGGACGAAGAACTGGCTGTGCACGATCTTCGGTGACCAGCGGCAACCGACCGGGAACGTGTCGCCGACGACCGCCCACTGCGGCTCGCCGAACAGGCACAGGATCTTGCCGAGGTCGTGGACCAGGCCGGTGACGATGAACCAGCGCGGCCCGTTGGCGGCGCGGATCGCCTCGGCCGTCTGCAGCGCATGCTCGATCTGCGTGAAGTCGACGTCGGGATCGCTGTCGTCCACGAGCGTGTTCAGGTACTCGAGGGCCTCGAACACCGTCATCGACCGGCGGTTCAGCGCCAGGTAGTCGCGCTTCTTGTCCAGGACGAAGTCCACCGTCTGGTGGGTGTGGTTCTGGAGATAGAACTCGGCAACGCGCTTGTCGGCGTGCTCGTAGTCGCGGAACTGGTCGACCGGCTTGGGCAGAAGGGGACTGCCCGTCTCACGTGCCTGCATGGATGCACCTCAGGCCATCCATCTTAGCCGGAGCGTGTTCTAGTTCGGGAGTCGAGCGATGTGGGTTTCGGGTATCCAGGTTGCAAGGCTGGACCCCGGTTGCCCGGGTGGCGCGGGACCACGTCGACTTGCGTCATGCTTGCGGCATGGGCCACGTCGTCGCCAGCAAGACGCTCTGGGCGAGCCTGCTCGTCGCCGCGGTCGCGGCAGCCGGCGTCGTCGGAGCGTCCCAACGCGGGAGCGCTGCCGCGCCGGCGGCTGTCCGAGATTGGCCGGCCTACGGCGGCGGGCCGGCCGGCATCCGCCATTCACCGCTGACGCAGATCACCCGCGACAACGTCAAGACGTTGCGGGTGGCCTGGACCTACGACTCGGGTGAGGAAGGCGGCCTGCAGACCAACCCGATCGTGGTCGGCCGCACGCTCTATACGACGACACCGCGGCACCGGACGATCGCCCTCGACGCCGCCACCGGCGCCGTCCGCTGGAGCTTCGATTCCGGGCTGACCAGCCGCGGGCCGAACCGCGGTGTCACCTATTGGAGCGATGGGCGCTCGGCGCGGATCTTCGCCGCCGTCGACCACTACGTCTACGCCCTCGACGCCGACACCGGCAAGCCGATCGAGACCTTCGGCCGCGCCGGCCGGATCGATCTGCACGAAGGCCTCGGCCGGCCGCCCGAGCTGCAGTCGGTGCGGCTGACGACGCCCGGCGTGATCTACCGCGATCTGCTGATCATCGGCGGCCGGGTCAACGAAGGCCTGCCGGCGTCGCCCGGCGACATCCGGGCCATCGACGTGCGGACCGGTGCGGTGCGCTGGACGTTCCGGACGATTCCGGCGGCGGGTGAGGTCGGGGCCGGCACGTGGCCGGCTGACGCGCGCACCACCAGCGGCGGCGCCAACAACTGGGCCGGCATGTCGGTCGACACCGCGCGCGGCATCGTCTTCGTGCCGACGGGTTCCGCCGCGGCCGACTTCTACGGCGCCGATCGCCTCGGCGACAACCTGTTCGCCAACAGCCTGCTCGCGCTCGATGCGGCGACCGGCACCCGAATCTGGCATTTCCAGACCGTCCACCACGACATCTGGGACCGCGACCTGCCGGCGCCGCCGGCGCTGGTGACGGTGACGCACGGCGGGCGCCGGGTCGACGCCGTGGCCCAGACGAGCAAGCAGGGCATCGTGTGGCTCTTCGAGCGGGCCACCGGGCGGCCGCTCTTCCCGATCGAGGAGCGGCCCTATCCAGCCAGCCGCATCGCCGGCGAGCGGGCGTCGCCGACGCAGCCCCAGCCGGTGAAGCCGGCGCCCTTCGCCCGGCAGCGGCTGACCGAGGACATGCTCACCCAGCGAACGCCGGCGGCGCACGCCGCGGTGCTCGAGGCGTTCCGGCGCTTCCGCAGCGAGGGGCAGTTCGTGCCCTTCGACGTCGGCGTCGAGACCGTGGTGCTCCCGGGCTTCGATGGCGGCGGTGGCTGGGGCGGGCCGGCCTTCGACCCAGCGACCGGCCTGCTCTACGTGAGCGCGACGGAGATGGCCTGCACCGGCATGCTGGCGCCAGCCGTCACCGGATCGAGCGGGCGGCAGCTCTACGTGAAGGAATGCGCCGCCTGCCATCGCGACGACATGAGCGGGTCGCCGCCGCAGATCCCGTCGCTCGTCGACGTCGGGCGCCGCAAACCACCGGCCGAGCTCACGCGGATCATCCGCCAGGGCGCCGGGCGGATGCCGGGGCTGCCAGGATTGTCGACCGAGGCGGTCGACGCCATCGTCGCCTTCATCGGCAGCGGCGAGAACCGCGACGTCGAGCACGCGGGAGCGACGAGCGGCGGCCAGCCGTTCCGGTTCACCGGCTACAAGCGCTTCCTCGATCCCGACGGCTATCCGGCCATCGCGCCGCCGTGGGGCACCTTGACCGCCATCGACCTGAACACCGGCGAACGCGCCTGGCAGATCCCGCTCGGCGAGTACCCCGAGCTCGCCGCCCAGGGCCTGAAGAACACCGGGACCGAGCTGTATGGCGGACCGATCGTCACGGCCGGTGGCCTGGTCTTCATCGGCGCGACCAGCTACGACAAGAAGGTGCGGGCCTTCGACAAGACGACGGGTGCGCTGCTGTGGGAAGCGACCTTGCCGTTCTCGGCCGCGGGCACCCCGGCGACCTACGAGGTCGATGGCCGGCAGTTCCTCGTCGTTCCCGCCGGCGGCGGCAAGGCCCGGCGTCCCGAGCCCTCCGGTGGCATGTACGTGGCGTTCGCCCTACCTGATGCGTGACCCGCACTCGCGGCCCGTGACGATAGAATCGTAGACGTGCCTGCCTGGTCCGTCGGGGACCATCTCACCCACCGCTTCAACGCCGACCTCGGCACCGGACGCGTCATGGCCATCGAAGGCCGTGTCCTGGTCGTCCAGTTTCCGCAGCACGGCACCACCCTCAGACTGGCCGCGAGCAGCGACGCCCTCGTTCCCGAAGTGGATCGGCCGCATCGACGCGGCGGCTCGCTGCTCGAGCGGCTCGCCGCCGGCCCGGTCGACGAGACCGAAGACTTCCTGACGCGGCTGGAGATCCTCCACCTGCTGAGGACGCGCGAGGCGGGCGGGCTGGGCTCCTTCCTCGGCGGGCGCGTCCGCCTGTTTCCGCATCAGCTCCACGTCGCCGAGCGCGCCACCTCGCGGCTGCCGGTGCGCTGGCTGCTCGCCGACGAAGTGGGCCTGGGCAAGACCATCGAGGCCGCGCTGATCATGAACCGCCTGCTCCACACGCAGCGGATCGAGCGCTGCCTGGTGGTGGCTCCCGAGGCGCTGACGGTGCAGTGGCTCGGCGAGCTGTGGCGGAAGTATCACCAGGTGTTCACGCTCCTCGAGCCGGCCCGGCTGGCCGACGTCGAGCGCGACTTCGGCGCCGGCTTCAACCCGTTCGACGTCCATCGCCGCGCCGTGATCGCGCTCGAGACGCTGGTCCAGCGGCCCGAACTGACCGGCCTGGCGGTGGCCGCGGGCATCGATCTGCTGGTCGTCGACGAGGCGCAGCGGCTGCGCCGGCGGCCGGGGCACCCCGGCGAGCCGACCTACCGCGCGGTGGCGCCGATCGCCGCGCTCGGCCGGCACGTGCTGCTGCTCAGCGCGACGCCGCTCGAAGACGACACGCACGGCTTCTTCCGCCTGCTGCAGCTGCTGCGCCCGGACGAGTTCCCCGAGCCGCTCGACGTGGAGACGCGGCTCGCCTCGGGCGTCCCGCTGCCGCCATGCACCAGCTCGACCCGCCGCGTCGACATCGGCGGGTTGCCGCCGCGCGTGCCGATTGCCGTCGACGTGCCCGCGGCGACCATCGCGCCCGCCGTCTGGCGGCCCGACGCCGGCCAGACGCTCGATCCGCTGGCGCGGCGCCGCGCGCTCGATCGGCTGCGCCGGGCGCTGGCCTCGGGCGCGGCGCTGAAGGCGGTGCTCGGGACGGACGAGGCCGGGCTGCGCCAGGACACCGAGGCGACGGACCGTGACGATCCGCGCCTCGCCTGGCTGCTGGCCCAGGCCGTGGAATGGCGGCGCGCCAACGAGAAGACGCTGGTGTTCGTCGCCCATCGCGAGACGCTGGAGATGCTGCGGGAGGCGCTCAGCGCCCGCGCCCAGGTGGCCACTGGCGTCTTCCACGAAGCGCTGTCGGCGGTGCGGCGCGACACCGAAGTGGCACGGTTCCGGGCCGCCGAGGGGCCCAGCCTGCTGGTCTCGACCGAAGCCGGCGGCGAGGGCCGCAACTTCGAGTTCTGCCATCGCCTGGTGCTCTACGACCTGCCGTGGCGGCCCTCGACGGTCGAGCAGCGGATCGGCCGCCTGGATCGCATCGGACGCAAGATCCCCGTCGAGGTCCTCTACTTCCGGCCGGACGCTGGCATCGGCGCCGATGTCGTGCGGCTGTTCGAGCGGCTCGGCCTGTTTCGCGAGCCCGTCGCCGGCATGGAGCCGCAGCTGGCTCACATCGAGCGGGCGATCGAGGATCTCGCCCTCGAACCGGATGTGGCACTGTCCGAGACCCGGATCGAAGAGCTGGTGGCCGGCACGCAAGCGGCGCGCACCCGGATCCACGAAGCCGCCTACCAGCAGATGCACCGCGATCCGTATCGCGCGGCGCTCGGCCCGGCGATCCTGGCGCGCGTGCCGGCCGGTCTCGACGAGCTGATGGAGCAGGTGATCGTCAACGCCGCGTCACGGCTCGGGTTCCGCGTCGAGCCGGCGCGCGGCCGTCACGCCTACGTCATCGACTTCGGTAACGAAGCGCTCGTCGACAGCCTGCCGGGCGTGCCGGGCGGGTCGTCGTTCGTCGGCTCGTTCGATCGCGAGTACGCGGTCCAGGACGAGAATCGGGCCTTCTTCGCCTCGGGCCACTCCCTCGTCGAAGGCATCCTCGCGTATTTCGAGGACGACCCCAAGGGCCGCGTCGCCCGGCTCGAGGTGCACGTGCCGGGGGGAGCGGGCATCGGGCTCGTCGCCGTCTACCGGGACGGGTCCGACTTCGACGTCGTCGCCGTCGATGTCGATGGCCGGCCGCGGCCGGACTGGGTCGAGGCCTTCCGCGGCCGAACGCCGGCCGCCCGCCGGATGGCGGTCGATGAAGCCGCCGCGCACGACTGGCGCGCCATCGTCACGCGACTGGCCCCGCACCTCGGGCCGCGGCCGCCGCACGCCGTCGCCGCGGTCGTGGTCCGCGGCTAGAGAACTGAACGGGCAAGTAATCACGCGTCCTCTGGGAGTGACGCCGCCAGGACGGTCTGGGTATTCCTCCCGCGCGCCGGGACGGCCTGCGCCGGCAACCGCGCACTCCCGGCCGCTGTGTATCCTCACCATCAACGGCGCACCTGCGTGCGCCGTCGTGTGTATGAGCCTCCCGTGTGCGGTTGCCCCTCGCCGCGTCGCCTCCATGCAACGCTCGGCGCCTCGACGTGTCGGCTTGCCTCACGGCGCGCGGGAGGAACAC
>JBDSLU010000223.1:0-2713 GCA_039916225.1 Vicinamibacteraceae bacterium | reverse complement strand
ACCCCGTTGCCCCAGTTGTTTCCGGCCAGGAGCGGCACCAGGGCCCCGGCGCCGCCGCTGACGCCAGGCACCGCGCCGAGTTCATCCTCGACGCGCTCGAACAGCGCCTTCGATCGCGGCGACGTGTAGCCGTTGCGGTCGGGCGACAGCCCGAAGGTGACCAGCCGCTCGGTGTCGATGCCCAGCTCGACGCGGCTGATGTTCATCAGGCTCTTGGTGAAGAGGCCGGCCAGGATCAGCAGCATCGTCGACAGCGCGATCTGGGTCGTCGCCAGCCCGGTGCGGAAGCGCGACGCGGCGCGCGCGCCGGAGGGCTGACCGGCGGTGCTCTTGATCGCCGAGATGAGGTCGGGCCGGGTGCTGTGGAGCGCCGGGAACAGCCCAAAAAGCAGGCCCGTCGCGATCGCGACCGCCGCCGTGAACATCAGCGTGGTGGGATCGAGGCGGTCGCTCATGTTCGTATCTTCGCGCGGGATGAGCGCGATGATGCCGGTCAGCGACCACCGCGCCACCACCAGGCCCAGCGCAGCGCCGATGGCGGCGAGGAGCGCCGACTCGGTCAGGAGCTGCCGGACGACCTGCCAGCGGCTGGCGCCGATCGACAGCCGCAAGGCCATCTCGCTGGCCCGGGCCGCGCCGCGGGCCAGCAGCAGGTTGGCGATGTTGGCGCAGGCGATCAGCAGCACGAAGCCGGTCACGGAGAGCAGCAGCGTCAGCGCCGGCCCGGCCTCGCGCGTGATGTTGCTCTGGCCCCGGGCGCCGGGCTCGACCGTGACCCGCTTGGCCTTGAAGCGAGCCAGCGTGGCCGCGCTCATGCCCTTCTGCAAGCCGGCTTCCACGTCGTTGACGATGGCGGCATAGGGCACGTCGACGGCGGCCTTGGCCTGCGCGATCGTCGTACCCGGCTGCAGCCGGGCGAAGAGGTAGGCCCAATAGCTGCGGCGATCGTCGAAGCCCTTCCAGCCGGCGACGAGGCGCTCGCGCATCGAGATGGGGACGAAGACCTGAGGCGAGGATCCGAGGGTGGTGCCGGTGAAGCCCTCGGGACCGACGCCGATGATCGTCATTGGCACCGCGTTGACGACGATGGTGTCGCCGACGATGGCCGGGCGCATCGCGAACCGCGTCCGCCAGTAGGCGTGGCTGAGGACGGCGACCTGATGCGCACCAGGGGTGCTGTCGTCCGACGGACCGATCAACCGGCCGGCCGCGGGCGTCAGGCCGAGGACGCCGAAGTAGCTGCCCGAGACGAGCATGCCCTCGCCCGACGCGGTCTGGCCCTGGTAGCCGAGGTTGGACTCGATCTGCCGGTGCGCGGCGATGCCGCTGAACCGGGTCTTGGCCTTCTCCAGGTCGCGGAACATCGGGTAGCTGAACGTGTACTCCTGCGACCCGGCGTTGTTCGACGACTGCGAGCCTTGCTTCGGCCCGGGGGAGCCCAGGTTGACCAGCCTGTAGGGATCCGCGACCGGGAGCGGCCGCAGGAGCATCTGGTTGTAGAGGGAGAAGATGGCGGCGTTGGCGCCGATCCCGATCGCCAGCGACAGGATGGCGACGGTCGTGAGGGCCGGGGTGCGGAACAGCATCCGCAAGGCGAGGCGAAGGTTGGGCATGGACGCTCCTGGACGATGCGCCCAGTGTAGACGCAGGCGGCGCCCGTACGGTTCGCCGGTCAGCGCGCGGCCGCGCAGCCCAGGACGTGCTCGATCGCGGCGAACAGCTCGGCCGGCCGGAGCGGCTTGCCGACGAACCCGTCCATGCCGACCTCGACGCAGCGGCGGCGGTCGTCCTCGCTGTCGTTGGCGGTGAGGGCGATGATCGGCGTGCGGCGCCGCGCCCCCTCGCTGGACCGGATGAGGGCGGTCGCCTCGTAGCCGTCCATCTCCGGCATCCGGCAGTCCATCAGCACCAGGTCGTAGTGCGAGGCCAGGACGGCCGCCGCCGCCGCGGCGCCGGTCGTGACCGTCTCGACGGTGTGCCCGCGTTTCTCGAGCACGCGCGCGACGATCCGGAGGTTGGCGGGGTAGTCGTCCGCCGCGAGGATGCGCAGCGAGCCGATGGCGTCCAGCGGGTCAACGTGCTCGGCGGCGCCATCGAGTCGGAACAGGCGGCTGAGTGCCTCGCGCAGCCGCCGGCGCAGGAGCGGCCGGGGCAGCCAGGTCGCGCTCTGGGCCAGCACGTCGGGCAGCCCCTGTCGTTCGCCGGTCGGTGCCAGTACCAGGACCGCCTGGGGTACGGTGTTGAGGGCGGCGCTGGCCAGCCGCATCGCCAGCGCGTCGATCTCGTGCACCCGCAGGTCGAGCACCAGCAGATCGGTGCCGCTGTTGGCGGTCAGGTGATCGAGGACGCCGTTCGCGGTGTCGGCCATCGCGACCTCGAAGCCAGCCGCTCGCAGCTCGTTCTCGACGGCCGCCCGCGTCGCCCGAGCCGCGCACAGGACGACCGCGCGTCGCCCGGCGAAGGGCGGAGCTTCGGTCGGTGCCGCGGCGGGGCCCGCCAGCGGCAGCTCGACCCAGAACCGGGAGCCGGCGCCGTCGACGCCGTCGACACCGATCCGGCCGCCCATCGCCTCGACCAGCCGCCGGCAGATGGCCAGGCCCAGGCCGGAGCCGCCGTGCCGGCGCGTCGTCGACACGTCGGCCTGGACGAAGGGCTGGACCAACTGCGCCGCCGTGTCGGCGGCAACGCCGGACCCGGTGTCGTCGATCTCGAT
>JBDSLU010000222.1:0-5989 GCA_039916225.1 Vicinamibacteraceae bacterium | reverse complement strand
CCCAGGCTGCCACCGAGGCCACCCGACGCGCTCAGCATGTTGGTGGTGTCGATGCCGTTGACGCGCAAGGCGTTGTTGGTCGGGCGCGCGCCGTTGACGCTGGGGTTCAGCGTCTGCGAGCTGTCCTCGCCCTGGGCGCCGGGCTCGGTCGCGAGATTCAGGTTGCGGCCGGTCCGATCGGGCAGAGGCGCCGAGACACCGGCCTCGGCGACGATGACGTGCGTGTAGTTGCGGGACGCCGATGGCACGTCGGCGAGCATCTCCTTGGAAAAGCTGGCTGACAGCGTCGGGCGATCGACGTCGAGCCGGATGTCACCAGCCGATACCCGAACCGCCTCGCTGAGTCCGTCGACGCCGAGCGTCGCGGCGACCGACAGCGTGGCTCCGCCGACCACCGCCACCTTCTGGCGCGTCCGGGCGAACCCGGGCAGCACGAACTCGACCCAATACTCGCCCTCGGGCAAGCGATCGATGCTGAACACGCCCTGTGCATCGGTGGTCGCCGACGCCAGGGCACGGGCGCCGGGGCTGGCTACCACCTGCACACCGACCCCGGGCAGGCGTGCCCCGCTCTGATCCGCCACCGTGCCGGTGACTGCCCCATCCCCCGCGGCCTGAAGACCGGCTCCGCAGAGGAGCCACGCGATCACGCCGAACGTCCCGCTTCGCAGATATCCCACACGAACCTCCCGGACCGCGTCAGTGCGGCGGCCCGGTGAGAGCCTGCGGGAACGGATCGGCTACGCGGTGTCGTTGTCGCAAGATCGCGGCGACGTTGATGTGATGACACCGTGTCGAACGCGCGGTCACATGCCATAAGTGACGGCGCAGCGCACCGCGAAGCCCTCGCGCTGGCGGCCCGGCGGCAGCGGGACGATCCGCGTCGAGCGCGTCGCGTGCAGCACTGGCCCGCCGGCGATGGCGAACTGCCAGCGCGCCTCAGGCGGCGCGACGCGGAGCGACGGACCGATCAGCACGCGCGCGCCGCCCTCGGCCTCGTCTTCCTCCCAGAACCCCTCCAGGTCCTGACCGATCAGCTCGACGCCGACGTGGAACGCCGGCGTGACGCGGCGCGCCACGCCGACCGTCGTGATCAGGTCGACCCGATCGCGATCGGCCGCGAACGGTTTCTCGAACAGCGCGTTGCCGTCCAGCCGCCACGCGGCGAACGATCGACCGGCGACGAGCCGGCCGAGCAGGACATTGACGCCCTGCGCCTCGTGGCGCATGCCCATGCCGACGGCCAGGCTGGTGCGGCGGGTCGGAGACTGCACCAGCCCGTAGAGCAGCTCGCCCTGCTGCGACGACCGCACACCGTCGCGCTCGTCGGCCAGCCCGAGTCGTGCGACGACCGTCAGCCGGCCGCCGAGCGCCGCCTGGATGCCGACACGCTGCTCCGGCGCTTCACCCTGCACGAGATCGAAGGCGCGTTCGCCGAAACCCGTGTCGACGAAGACATCCATCGCCGGGCGATCGCGATGCGGCGTCGATACCGAGAACAGGAAAGGCCGCGCCGGCGCAGAGCCAGGCTGAGCCGCCGCCGGCGCAGGAGCGAGCACACCAGCGAGGACATGGACGAGGACGGCGACGAGGGCACGAGGGAGCAGCATGGCGCGGACTGTAAGCGCCACGCGTGTCGCTGCTATGTCGGTCTGCCGCCCGGTCGCCCAATCGGCCCGCTGGACACCGTCCGTCACGGCGCCGTCATCTCCAGCCACTACCGTGCCTGCGGCTCAGCTCGCTTCAAGGAGACCGCATGCGACAGCTTCGTTCGATCCCGTTCTTTTTCGCCGCGCTGTGCGCGGCCACCACGGCCGCGGCGCAACCCGCGTTCCTCAATGGCCTCACCATCGCCGGCGACACCATCGACGCCACCCACGTCCCCGGCGCCAACGCCGGGCGCTTCGGGCAGTTCTCGGACCTCTACTTCGATCCCGTGCGCCAGGAGTGGTGGGCGTTGTCCGATCGTGGCCCCGGCGGCGGTCTCCTCGACTACGCCGTCCGTGTCCAGCGCATCGAGATCGTGCTGCACCCGACCACCAGCCAGATGGTGAAGCTCAAGGTCAAGGAAACGGTCATGCTGGCGGACCCCGATGGTCTGCTGGCGCCGCCCGCCGCGGCCGTGGGCGATCCGGGCGCGTTGAACGGCCTCAATCCGCTTCTCCTCAACGGCAACGCCGCCGCGCTCGGCCGGAGCTTCGATCCCGAGGGCCTGGTCGTCGATCCGTCGACGGGGCACCTGATCGTGGCCGACGAGTACGGCCCATCGATCTACGAGTTCAGCCGCACCGGCCGCCTGATCGGCATCTTCGAGACGCCGACGATGCTGCTGCCGAAGCCGATCGGGACGCTCGATTTCGTCGCCGGCCGGGAGGGCTCGGCGTCGGGCTCGGGCCGCCAGGACAACCGCGGCTACGAAGGCTTGGCCATCAGCCCGGACGGCTCGCGCCTGTTCGCGGTGCTCCAGGATCCGCTGCTCGATGAAGGGCCGCGCGGCAACGCCAGCGACGCCACCGACAACGACGGCCGCGATGGCCGCAACGTCCGCATCGTGGTGTTCGACAACGTGCCGGCGAGCCCGACCTACCGCCGGCACGTGGCGCAGTACGTCTATCCGCTCGAAGCGCAGGCGGCCATCCGCGCGCGTATCCTCGCCGCTGGCGGAACCGCGACCGGCAGCGATCCACGGCAGGGCCGCAACATCGGCCTGTCGGCGATCGTCGCCATCAACGACCATCGGTTCCTCGTCCTCGAGCGCGACAATCGCGGCATCGGGGTCGACAATCCGGCCGGCCGCGGTCCCGCCGGCGGCCCGATTCCGGTGCTGGGCGTCGTCGGCAGCAAGCGCGTCTACGCGATCGACCTCGACGGCGCGACCGATGTCTCGGCGATGGTCCTGCCGGACGACGGCAACCTCGCCGCGGCGGGGATCGTGCCGGTGCAGAAGAACGACGCCAACGTGTTCATCGACCTCGCGGCGACGACGCTGCTCCCCAACGCCAACCAGGCGGAGAAGTGGGAAGGGCTGGCGATCGGACCGAAGCTGCCCGGCGGCGGCCGTCTCATCGTCGCCGGCAACGACAACGATTACTCGGTGACGCAGACCGGGTCCGGTGAGCAGTTCGACGTCTACGTCGACTTCGCCGGACACGTCGCGCGCTGCGTGCTGGACGATCGGACGCGCTGCGAGGTGAACCCGGCGGCCGACGACCTCGTGGTCGACCATCCGGTGGCGTTGCCGGCCGGCTTCTCGCCTCTGCCGGGGATGCTCCACGCCTACCGAGCCTCCGCCGCGGACCTCGCGGGGTACGTCGCGCCGAGCGGACGGCGCTGATCGGCAGGCGCGGCACGCTCGGCCTGGCCTGGGCCGGCACCCTGGCGTGGCGTATGCTGGGGGGCAACTCGCAGATCGATCGGAGGAGGCAGCGATGATTGTCGTGGTCCCGGCTCGTACGCGGCGGCACTTCCTGTCCACGCTCACGGTCGCTGGCGGCGGCCTGCTCTACGCCCCGGGCGTGCTCGCCGAGCAGCTGGCGCTGACGCCGCGGCAGACCGAAGGCCCGTTTTATCCGACCACGCTGCCGCTCGACACGGACAACGACTTGATGGTCGTGAATACCGGGCTGACGCCGGCCGACGGCACCATCGCGCATCTCACCGGGCGGGTGCTCGACGCCAGCGGCGAGCCGGTGCGCCATGCGGTCGTCGAGATCTGGCAGGCCGACGCGCATGGCGTCTACCTGCACCCCGGCAGCGATCGGTCCGGCAGCCGGGACACGCACTTCCAGGGCTTCGGTCGCTTCCTCACCGGCTCCACCGGTGAGTACTACTTCCGCACGATCAAGCCGGTCCCGTATCCGGGACGGACGCCGCACATCCACTTCCGGATCGCCCGGAGCGGCAAGGAAGTGCTGACCACGCAGTGCTATGTGGAGGGCGACCCGGGCAACGCGCGGGACGGCGTGCTGCGCGGCATCCGCGACGAGCGGGCCCGCGCCAGCGTGATCGTGCCGTTCGCGCCGCTGCCGCGGTCGACGGTCGGCGAGCTGCAGGCCCGCTTCGACATCGTCCTCGGCGCCACGCCCGGGGCGTGACGCCGGTTCAGGGGCGTCTTACGCGAGCGTCTCGACGGGCGCGTCTTCGGGATCGGGCTTGGTGCGGCGACGGCGCGACGGGACGGGCACCTTCTCGACGAGGCCGGCGGCCTTGACCCGCGCCCGCTCTTCCTTCGCCCGGCGGGCGACGATCGCCCGGCGTTCGCTGGCCGTCGGTCCGGGATCGTCGGTGCGCTCGACCACGATTTTGTTGGTCACGAACCGGCGGATGCCGTGGCCGTCGAAGTCGATGACGGTGTGGTAGACGTCGAGCATCGTCACCGAGCCGACGCCGTACTGGTGGTGTTGGACGCGATCGCCGACGGAGGGGAACGAGGCCGGTGACTTGGGCTTGGACAGGCTCATCAGATTCTCCGCTACTGCCGCGCCGGGTTGATCTGCCGCAAGAGGCTGGCCTCTGGCGGCGTCCAGAACATCCCCATGATCAGAACGGGGACGAGGCCGAAGCCGAAAACCAGCGTCCGGCTGGCTCCGGTGCTCACGACCTCCGACAGCGCGAGCGCGCCGAGGCCGATCAGCCAGGCGCCGCCCAGGGTCGCTTTCAACTCGATTCGCATCCCGTAAGGGTACAGGATCGCGTGCCTTCGCGTAGTGCCTAACTGCACAGCGCTGTCGGCGACCGCCGGGCGGGCTCAGTCGTGGAGGACGATGCTGAGGAGCGAGCCATGCACTTTCAGGCCCTCCCCGTCGTAGTCGATGAAGCCGAGCTTACGGAACTTGTTCATGAAGAAGTTCACCCGCGACCGCGTCGTGCCGACCATTTCGGCCAACAGCTCCTGCGACAGCCGGGGCAGCTGCACCGTCGCCGGCTGCGGGTCGCCGTAGCGCGCCAGCAGCAGCAGCGTGCGAGCGAGCCGCTTTTCGCTCGAATTGAACAGCTGGTCGACGAGATCCTCCTCGACGCGGATGTTGCGGGTCAGCATGTGCGCCAGAAACCGATCGGAGAACGCCGGCCGATCGTGCAGTTGCCGGACCATTTCGGCCTTTTCGACGACGAGCGCGGCGCAGGCGGTCATGGCCGTCGCGGTCACCATGCGGGACGCCTGACCGGCCAGACACCCCTCCCCGAAGAACGTCCGCGAGCCGAGGACGGCGACGACGGCCTCTTTCCCCGACGACGACACGACCGACAGCCGCACGCTGCCGCGCTCGACGTACATGACGGTCGTCGCGGCATCGCCCTGGGCGAAGATGCCGGCGCCGGCCTCGTACTCGACGCGCCGGGTGTCGATGCCTCGCCAATCCACCGTGGGGGCCACGATGGTGGGGGCGACGGTCCGGGCTCGCGTCTTGGCCATGAACGGCTCAAGCATGTCGCGCCCCTTGGACAAAAGCGAGCCGAAATGACGGTCTGCGCTCGGTCCGCTGTCGTGAAGTGAACAGACGCCCGACCGCGCCCCGCGCAGACTGTCCGTGGGCCGGCTATCACGCCGCCAGGCCCGGATCGTGACCCTCCTCAAAGACATCGGCTGGCTGATCGTAGCGGGAGCTCTGATTCCCGTCGCCATGGCCCTGACGCTGGGCGCCGGCCTGGCGATCGTCGCGCGTCACCTCTATTGGTGGGCCCGCGGCAACACGACGCCCACCTCGCGGGTGTCCGGTGGCGGCTCGTCCGCCCGACCCTGAGTCGCGGCACCGACCCGCCCTGACCCGTCGGGCAACGCCCTGATCCGCCGGATCGGCATGATTGGCAACCACCTGCCCCGCGAGGCCTGCCGGGGCACTTTGTTAAGCCGTCGTAAACCCTCTGCGCGTTTGTTAAGCCGTCGTAAAATGTGGGGTTGCACAGCTGGCCAAGGGGCCGGAACCGCGCAACAATCGGATGGGCCGGCGGCGTAGTTTCGTCTGTCCGTCGCCCAACACCCCCACATGAA
>JBDSLU010000221.1:0-13022 GCA_039916225.1 Vicinamibacteraceae bacterium | reverse complement strand
GAGAGCAGCGCGACGAGCGCCGGGAACGTCGCGGCACGATCGGCGTATTCGAAGATATTGCGCGCGACATCGAGAGGGCCAAAGGTCAACCGGTAGTACGAGGGCGCCGTCGCGGGGACCATCGCTCCGGCGAAATGCCTCGCGGCCAGATACGCGCCCAGGACTGCCACCGACGAAATGGTCCACACCACGACCGCACGGCGTGTCGTCGGCAGGCTCCCTGCGCGGATCGTCATCCAGACTGCGAACAAGAATGGCAGCGCGACAGCCTCCTCTTTCGAGAGCAACGCCAGGGCGAGCGGTGCCAGCGCCAGGAGATACCGCCCGCGGACGACGAGGATCGCGGCAGTCACGGCGAACAGCGTCAACAGCAGCGCCGTCCGTCCGCTGAGCCACAGGACGGCCATGTTGATGCCGTGAAAGTTGAAGAGCCAGACCGCTCCTCCGAGTGACGCGGCGCCGATGGGCAGTCCGAGGCGGCGGAGCAGAAGCACCAACGCCAGCGAGCACGCCACCGCGAGCAGCACGTTGGTGAGCCCATACCCGAACGGCTGATCGCCGAAGAGGGCATGGTTGAGCGCGAAAGACGCAGCGACCGCCGGCCTGAAGAAATCATTCCCCCGCGGTACCAGCGGACGCCAGTCGGTCAGCGTGTGCAGCCGGCTCCGTTCGATCCAACCGAAGTCGTCGGAGATGAAGCCGTGCCCGGCGAGAGGCCCGTAGACGGCGACGAAGACGGCGATCGCCGCCGCCAGGCCGAGCAGGGCGGTCGAGCGCCGATTGAGCAGCGGCGTGTCGCGCGTGGGGCCACCGACGTCATCCGCTGGCGTCGTAGGGGAGTCGTTGGGCAAGTGCGGGTAAGACTATGCCCGCCGGACCCCGTCGGCAACGTACCGGCGCCGACGTGAGGGAGATGCGAGCACGCTAGTCCGCCAGATGCATCTGTGGACAGTCGGTCCGCGGCGCCGGCAGGGTGTCGGCGTTGACCGCGCGCAGGACCATCTCCGCCATGAAGGCGTAGCCGCCGTCGTTGGGGTGGAAGCCGTCCGCCGAGTAGTTCTGCGGCAGGTACGCGCGCGAGTCGCACATCAGGTCGACGACCAGCACCCCGCGGGATGCCTGGGTGTTGGCCTCCGCCGAGAAGCGAACCGAGATCGCCTGCAGGATGCGAAGCTCGTCGCGCGTGCGCGTCGCGACGTAGGGCAGGCCGGCCCCGTTGGGCGGGTTGAGCAGGATGATCTTGGCGTTGGGCGCGCGCGAGCGGACGCCGTCGACGATGGCCCTGATGTCGCGCCCGAAGCCGGCCGCGAACGCGGTGCCCCAGCCGGCCGGATTGCCGCCGCCCATGCCGCGCTCGATGGCGTTGCCGACGACGTTGATGTCGTTGGCACCGCCGAAGATCGTGACCAGCGTCGAGTCGCGCGACACGAACGGCATCTGGCGCTCGACGAAGTTGCCGATGGTGCCGCGGCCCAGCTGCCGCGCCAGATCCTCGATCTCGGGGCCGACCACCGAGCCCGGCACCGACAGGTTGAGGACGGTGACGGTCCGTCCGGCGCTGCGCATCTCCCGCACCACCCGCTGCACGTAGCCGGTGCCGTCAGGGCAGTCGGCGAACGGCAGGCAGACATTGCTGCTGCCGAAGCCGGTGCCGTCGCTGGCGGAGATGGCCGAGTAGAAGACGGCGTTCGAGCCGCCCGACGGGCCGTTCGGGTTGCTGCCGCCGTCGTCGTCCTTCTTGCTCGAGCAGGCGGCGAGTCCGACGAGGAGCGCTACGGCGGCGGCGTGCGCGAAGGGCCTGCGGATCATCGCTTCGCTCCGCGGATCTCGGACCACTCGCTGGGCGCGAGGCGCCGGCCGAGGGTGGTGATGAAAGACATTTCGTCGCTCACGGCGGTTGTCGCCAGCCGCGCCTCGAAGATGAGCAGGATGCTGCTCGTGAACAGGAAGAACATGCCCGTCAGCGCCGCCACCACCGGGACGTAGGGCGAGAGCTGCTTCTCGGGCGTCACGAAGGCCAGGAGTCCAATGATGGCGCTGGTCGCAACGAACGCGGCCAGGGACAGGTAGTACGACGTCATGCTCAGCTGCAGCAGGCGGGCCCGGCTGGTCAGTTTGTCGAGCTGGTCGAAGATGTGCCGGCGACGCTCCTCGATGAACGCGGTCTTCGGCTCGCCGCTCTCCAGCGCCTCGAAGCTCTCCGACAGCGCGCGCACCCGGTCGACGACCCGGCCGAGCCGGTTCGACGTCGACGTGATCAGGGTGCCGGCGGCCAGAATCAGGATGGCCGGCGTGATCATCGCCGTCAGGACGGCGAGGGTCGGGGCGAGGGTGGTGATATCGGGAAAGTGCGCGTCGAACATCGCTGGCTGGGGTGCGGATTCAGAGGGGCGGGCAGTCCCGCCGGGGTATCGGCGGGAGCGGCCGGCCCGAACAGGGCCGGAACGGGCAACGGCCGGGCCTGCCGGGGCGTAAAACGAGGAGATCCGCGCAGTTCTTGCCCGGTTGCGGACCGCCAACGACATAATACCAACGCAGATTCTGCACTTTGCTCGGAGCAAGCTCCGAGCACGCCCCGAGCACCCTGAATGACGACTGCCACGCTTGACGTTTCTCCGACCGCCATCACCGACGCGCGGACCAAGCTCGACGCTTGGGTCCGCGAACTGATGGCCTGGCACTTCGACCCGGCGACGGGCGCCCCCTTCTGGCTCGAATGGGCGCAGACGGCGGGCTGGGACCCGCGCAAGGAGGTCAAGAATTACGGCGACCTCGACAAGTTCGACGCCTTCCAGGACGAGTGGCTGCGCGAGGGCGCCATTCGCCGCTGGCTGCCGAAGGGCTACGAGGGCCGGCCGGTGTCGGTGTTCGAAACCGGCGGCAGCACCGGTCGCCCGAAGGCGCGCATCAGCATCGACGACTTCCGCATCGACTACGAGATGTTCAGCGACACCATCCCCGACGCCGCCTTCCCGCGCGGCGCCGACTGGCTGTCGATCGGCCCCTCCGGTCCGCGCCGGCTGCGCCTCGCCGTCGAGCACCTCGCCCAGCACCGCGGCGGCATCTGTTTCATGCTCGACCTCGACCCGCGCTGGGTGATCAAGCTCCTGAAGTGGCAGGAGTTCGACATGTTCGAGAAGTACAAGAAGCACGTCATCGACCAGGCGGTCGTGCTGCTCAAGGCGCACCCGACGATCAAGTGCCTGTTCACGACGCCCAAGTTGCTCGAGGCCCTCTGCGAGCGCGTCTCGCTCAAGGCGCACGGCATCACCGGCATCTTCTGCGGCGGCACCGAGATGACGCCGCAGTTCCACCGCTTTGCCGTCGAGGAGCTGTGCGAAGGCGCCTACTTCGCGCCGACCTACGGCAACACGCTGATGGGCCTGGCGACGCACCGCGAGACCGGGCCGGCCGAGGACTGGGCGATCGTCTACTACCCGCCGGCGCCGCGCGCGATGATCGAAGTGGTCGATCCGGAGGAGCCGACGAAGCTCGTCGACTACGGCGACACCGGCCGCGTCCGGCTGACGACGCTGACCAAGGAGTTCTTCGTGCCGCGCTTCCTCGAGCGCGATTCAGCCGAGCGCGAGCCGCCGTGCGCGAAGTATCCGTGGGACGGCGTCCGCAACGTCCGGCCGTTCGCCAAGCTCGGGACGGTGGTCGTCGAAGGGGTGTACTAGATGCCCGCTGCCAGCCCACGCGTCCCGCACCTCCCGATCCTCCGCAAGGGCAAGCCCTACAAGAGCCTGGACGTCGCCAAGGCGGTCCATTACCAGACGCGCGAGCCGATCGCCGAAGTCAGCCAGGCGAACCTGGGGCTGATCCGTCGCGACCTGCTCGATCAGGCCGGCCCGCGCGCGGCGCTCGGCAAGCTGTCCTACGCCGAGCTGGTGGCGATGTCGAAGCGGGCCGCCGAGTTCTTCCTGCACGACACGCTGCCGCTCGATCCGTTCGCCGGCGTCAGCCAGTCGCCGGACGACTACGTCGGTCAGTTGTCGGCGACGACCGGCATGCCGCACGTCCTCGTGCGCCGCAACATGCAGAAGGTCTACGGCGTGCTGGCCCAGGTCGACGAGGTGCTCGGCGGCCTGACCCGCGGCCTCGACCTGTCGCTGCTCGACACCGGCATCGGCACCGTGGCGGGGCGCGCGATCAGCTTCTTCCCGCGCGGCGATGCGATGGGCGTGGTGCTGCCCAACAACTCGCCCGGCGTCCACTCGCTGTGGGCACCGACCACGGTGCTGAAGATCCCGCTCGTGCTCAAGCCGGGCAGCGCCGAGCCGTGGACGCCGTACCGCATGATCCAGGCGTGGCTGAAGGCCGGCTGCCCGCCCGAGGCGTTCAGCTTCTATCCGTCCGATCACGCCGGCGGCAACGAGATCCTGCGCCGCACCGGGCGCGGCATGGTGTTCGGTGACGTCAAGGCGACCGAGCGCTGGCGCAAGGAAGGCGGCCGCGTCGAGATCCACGGCCCGGGCTTCAGCAAGGTGATCCTCGGCGCGGACGCGCTCGCCAACTGGGAATCGCACATCGACACGATCGCGGCGTCGGTCGCCGACAACGGCGGACGTTCGTGCGTCAACGCCTCGGGCGTGTGGGTGACGGGCAAGGGCCGCGAGATCGCGGAGGCGCTGGCCAGGAAGCTGTCGACGATCACGCCGCGCGCGGCCGATGACGAGGCCGCCGGCCTGGCGCCGTTCGTCGATCCGGCGGTGGCCGAGCGGGTTTCGGCGCTGATCGACAAGGACCTCGAGATCCAGCCCGGCGTCGAGGACGTCAGCGCCAGCATCCGCGGTGGCAGTCGCGTCGCCAAGGTGGACGGCTCGACGTATCTCCTGCCGACCGTGCTGCTGGCCGATCGCGGGCATCCGCTGGCCAACCGCGAATACATGTTTCCGTTCGTCAGCGTGGTCGAGGTCCCCGAGGACGAGCTGCCCGATTGCCTGGGCCACTCGCTCGTCGTCACCGCGATCACCGAGAACCCGGCGCTGATCGAGCGGCTCGTGGCCTCGCCGAACGTCGACCGTTTGAACATCGGCTCGCTGCCGACGACCCGCATCGGCTGGGATCAGCCGCACGAAGGCAACCTGTTCGAGCACCTCTATGCGCGCCGCGCGATCCAGCGCGTCGCTTGAGAAGCGTTGATGCCTTGGGGCGCGCCCGCCACCGGCGGCGCGCCGATTCCGAATCCCGCATGCGCATCCTCTCGCTGACGGCCGGTGCGGCGTCGATGTATTGCGGGAGCTGCCTGCGCGACAACGCGCTGGCCACCGAACTGATCGCCCGCGGCCACGACGTCACGCTGCTGCCGGTCTACACGCCGACGCTGACCGACGAGCCGAACGTCAGCGGGGGGCGCGTGTTCTTCGGCGGCGTCAGCGTCTATCTCCAGCAGCACTTCTCGTTCTTCCGGCATTCTCCGCGCTGGCTCGACAAGCTGTGGGATTCGTCGCGCGTCATCCGACTGGTGTCGAAGCGCGCCATCCAGGTGAACGGCGCCTTCCTCGGCGGCATGACGGTCTCGATGCTGAAGGGCGAGGACGGCCTGCAGCGCAAGGAGCTCGACAAGCTGATCGACTGGCTGAAGACGCAGCCGAAGCCGGACGTCGTGATCCTGCCCTTCGCGCTGCTCATCGGCCTGGCCCGGCCCATTCGCGAGGCACTGGGCGCCAGGATCGTCTGCACGCTGCAGGGCGAGGATCTGTTCCTCGAGCAGCTCGTCGAGCCGTGGAAGAGCGAGGCGAAGCAATTGATTCGCGATCAGATCGGCGAGGTCGATCTCTTCACGCCGACCAGCGACTACTATCGCACCTTCACCGCCGACTATCTCGGTGTGCCGCTGGAGAAGCAGCGGACGGTGCCGCTCGGGCTGAACTTCAAGGACTTCGACTACCTGACGCCGTTCGTGCCGCAGCGCGAGGCGCGCGAGCTGAGCCCGCAGTGGCCCGAGCCGAAGCGCGGCGCGTTCACGGTCGCCTTTCTCGGCCGCATCGCGCCCGAGAAGGGCCTCGATCAGCTCGCCGAGGCCTACGTGCGGCTGCGCAAGGAATACGGCCTGCCGGCGTCGAAGCTTGAGGCGGCTGGCTGGATGGGCGCCGACCAGAAGCCATACCTCGCCAAGGTGCAGGCGCGGCTGCGCAAGGCTGGCCTGCTCGGCGAGTTCGCCTATCGCGGCGAAGTCGATCGACTCGAAAAGGTGCGCTTCCTTGCCCGCGCCGACGTGTTCTCGATGCCTGCTCCCTACCAGGAGCCGAAGGGCTTCACCATTCTGGAGGCGATGGCGGCCGGCGTGCCGGTCGTCCAGCCCGCGCACGGCGCGTTCATCGAGATGGTGCGCCAGACCGGCGGCGGCCTGCTGGTGAAGCCGCACGACGCGGCCTCGCTGGCCGAGGGCATCTGGCAGCTGTTCCAGGATCGACGGCGGCGGCTGGCGCTCGGCCGGCACGGCGCCGGCGAGGTGCGGGCGAAGTACAGCGTCAAACACTCGGCGGAGCGGCTCGAAGCCGTGCTGCGCGAGGTCACGGAAACGGAGCGGGTGCGTGCTGCGCGTTGAGCATCTTTCGAAATCGTTCGACGGGCCGCCGACGGCCAGCGGCCAGGCGCCGGAGCGGCTCGACGTCCTGCGCGACGTGACGCTGTCGCTGAAGCCGGGCGACTCGGCATCGATCGTGGGGGCCTCGGGCAGCGGCAAGAGCACGCTGCTCTATATCTGTGGTGGCCTCGATCGGCCGACCGCCGGCACCGTCACCCTCGGCGACATCGACCCGCACACGCTCGACGCCAAGGCGCTGGCCGCCTTCCGCAACCGCCGCGTCGGCTTCGTGTTCCAGGATCACTGCCTGCTGCCGCAGTGCTCGGTCCTCGAGAACGTGCTGACGCCCACGATCGTGACCGGCACCACGGCCGACGATCTGGATCGCGCGCGCACGCTGCTCGATCGTGTCGGGTTGTCGAAGCGCCTCGATCATCGGCCGGCCGAGCTGTCGGGCGGCGAGAAGCAGCGCGTCGCGATCGCCCGCGCCCTCGTCCGTCAGCCGGCGCTGCTGTTGTGCGACGAGCCGACCGGCAACCTCGATCGCGAGACGGCCGACAGCGTGACCGCGCTCCTCCTCGAACTGCACGCGCAGCTCCAGACGATCACCGTGGTCGTCACCCACAACCCCGACCTGGCCGCCAGATGCGGCCGGCAGTTTCGTCTGGTCGACGGGAAGCTGGCGCAGTGACTCCGACGGCGCTCGCCCTGCGCGGCCTGCGTTACTACTGGCGCACCAACCTCGCCGTCGTCGCTGGCGTGGCCATCGCCGTGTCGGTGCTCGCCGGCGCGCTTGTCGTCGGTTCGTCGGTGAAGGCGAGCCTGCGCGACCTCGCCGTCTCACGGTTGGGCCACACCGACACGTTGATCGCCTCGACGGGCTTTGTCCGCACGGCGCTGGCCGCCGATCTGGCGAAAGGCGGCGACGTCGGCGCAGTTGCCGGCTTCATCGCGCTCGACGGCCTTGCCGCGGACGGCACCAACACGCGGCGCGCTGCCAACGTCGCCATCTACGGCGTCGACGATGCGTTCTTCGCGTTCCACGGCGTGCCGGCCCCGGCCGGTGACGACGGCACGTTCGGCGGACGCCAGGCGCTGGTCAGCCCGGCCCTGGCCAGCGACCTGGGCCTCAAGGTGGGGGACAGCATCCTGGCGCGGCTGCCGAGTCCCTCGGTGGTGCCGTCGGCCACCTTGCACGGCCGCCGCGACGCGCTCGGCAAGACGATGCGGGCAACGGTGCGCGAGGTGCTGCCGCCGACGGGGCTCGGCGTCTTCGCGCTGCGGCCGAACCAGGGTGAGGTGCGAGCCATCTATCTGCCGCTGGCGCGCCTGCAGCGCGAGGTCGAGCGGCCCGAACACGTCAACGCAATCGTGACCGGCCGCGCCCGCGATCCCAAGATGGACGTGGCGGGCTTGGTGAAGGCTCGTCTCGGGCTCGCCAATGCCGGGCTCTCGCTGCGCGCCGCGAGCGGCGGCAGCATTTCGCTCGAGAGCGCCAGCGGCATCATCAGTGCGAAAGCGGCAGCGGCGGCGCGCCGCGCGCTCGGTGCACTCCAGTCATCGACGCCGGTGTTCGCCTATCTGGCCCACACGCTCCGTATCGGCGAGCGCGACATCCCGTATGCGGTGGTGGCCGGCGTCGAGCTCGACACGCTCGATCCCACAGGCGCGGGTGCCACCGGTCCGATCCGCGACGATCAGATTTGGCTGAACGCATGGGCAGCGGAAGGGCTCGGGGCCAAGGTCGGCGATATTGTGACGCTTGGCTACGACGTGTGGGACGACGCCGGTGGGATGGCCTCGAGGGACGCCACGCTCACCGTCGGCGGCATCCTGCCGATGACCGGCCTCGGCGCCGATCCGACGCTGACGCCAGACTTCCCCGGCATCTCCGATCGCACCACCGTCGCCGACTGGGATCCGTCGTTTCCGGTCGATCTGAAGCGCATCACCAAACGCGACGAGGATTACTGGCGCGACCACAAGGCGGCGCCGAAGGCCTTGGTGTCGTACGCGACCGCGGATCGCCTGTGGGCCTCGCGCTTCGGCCGGATGACGTCGCTGCGCATGCTGCCGGTGCCGGGTGGCGCGACGTCGAACGGCCCCGAGGCCCAGGCGTCACTGGCGGCCCGGCTCACCGAGGCTCTCTCGCTCGAGGACGCCGGCATCGTCGTGCAACCGGTCCGGCAGAAGGCCATCGACGCGTCCGAGGGCACCACCGACTTCGGCCAGTACTTCTTCTATTTCAGCTTCTTCCTGGTCGTCGCTGCGCTGCTGCTGACCGGGCTCTTCTTCCGCGTCGGCATCGAACAGCGGCTGCGGGAGATCGGCCTGCTCGAGGCGATCGGCCTGCCGCCGTCGGGCGTGCGCGGCCTCTTCCTGCGCGAAGGCGCGGTGCTGGCCGCAGTCGGATCGCTCGCCGGCGTCGCCGGTGCGATCGGCTATGCGGCCCTGATCATGCTCGGCCTGCGGACGTGGTGGGTCGGTGCCGTCGGCACCACCGCGCTGCGCCTGCAGCCAGATGCGCTGACGCTCGCGGCCGGCGCCGTCGCCGGCTTCGTCACGGCGCTCGTCGTGATCCTGCTGATGCTGCGCCAGGCTGGCCGGGCGCCGGTGCCGGCGCTGCTGAAGGGCGCGCTCGAAGCCGGCGACGCCCCGCCGCGGTCCGGCCGCCCCACGCGTTCCGGCCGCCAGGCGCGTCCCGCCCGCGCCCGCGTCGCCGCAGCCTGGGGCCGCGCCGCGCTGTTCACGATGGTCGCCGCGGGACTGCTGCTGGCCGGGGCCTTGGGCGCGATCGCCGAGGCGGGCGCGTTCTTCGGCGCCGGCGCCTGCGCGATGGCCGCCGGACTGTTCGCGCTGAGCGCGTGGCTGCGCCGTCCGCCGCGGACGCCGGTGCCAGGAGCGGCCTGGCGTCGCCTGCTCGGGCTCGGCGCAGCCGGCGCGCGGGCTCGCCCCGGGCGCAGCGTCCTGGCCTGCTCACTGATCGCCTTCGCGGCGTTCGTCGTCGTCGCCGTCGGCGCCTTCCGTCGCGAGGAGACCGGTTCGCCGGACGACGCCGCGTCTGGCACCGGCGGCTACACCCTGATGGCCGAATCGGTGGTGCCGCTGATGTTCGACCCGGCGACCACCGCGGGTCGCTCGCAATACGGCCTCGACTCGCCCGACCTGCAGCCGACGCTGGCCGGCGCGACCTTCGATCTCTTCCGCGTGCGGCCCGGCGACGACGGCAGCTGCCTGAACCTCTATCGTCCCGACAACCCGCGCATCGCGGCACCATCGCCGGCGTTCGTGGCCCGCGGCGGCCGCTTCACGTTCGCGGCGACGATTGCCGCTGTCAGCGACGCCGAGCGCAGCAACCCGTGGCGTCTGCTCGATCGCCGCTTCGACGACGGCGCGGTGCCGGCCATTCTCGACGCGACGTCGCTGCAGTACGTCTTCCACGCGGCGCTCGGCGACGATCTCGTCGTGCCGGGCACGGGTGGCGAGCCGGTGCGGCTGCGTGTCGTCGCGACGCTGTCGCACAGCGTGTTCCAGTCGGAGATCCTCATCGGCGACGCCGCCTTCGTCCGTCTCTATCCGCAGCAGGAAGGCCACCGGCTGTGGATGGTCGACGGCGACCCGTCGCGCAGCGCGGCGCTGGCCAAGGTGCTCGAGGATCGCCTCACCGACGCCGGCCTCGTCGTCATCGATCCGGCCGAGCGGCTGCGCAGCTACCAGGCGGTCGAGAACACATACCTGTCGACCTTCCAGGCGCTCGGCGCGCTCGGCCTGGTCTTGGGTACGCTCGGGCTCGGCGCCGTCGTCGTTCGCAACGTGCTCGAGCGCCGTCGCGAGATGGCGCTGCTGGCGGCGGTGGGCTACGGGCCGGGCGACCTGCGTTTGCTCGTCGCCGGGGAAGTCGGGCTGATCGTGATCGTCGGCGTGGTGCTCGGCACGGCCGCGGCGCTCGTCGCCGTCCAGCCGGCCCTCGCCAGGCAAGGCGGCGGGCTGCCGCTCGCGCTGATTGGCGGCGTGGTCGTTGCCGTCGCGGCCTCGGGCGTTCTCGCCACGCTTGCGGCCACCGCAGTGGCCTCGCGGCTCCCGCTCGTCGCCTCGCTGAAGAGCGAGTGAGCCGCTGGCTGATTCAGGGGAGAGTGTCGTGATGAACCAACGTTTCGGGATGTCCCTCGCCGCGGTCGTGCTGGCCGCCATCGCCACGCCGTCGGCCGAGCAGTGGACCGGCTGGCGCGGGACCGCACGGACCGCAGTCAGCACGGCGGCGATGCCGGCGACGCTGGCGGCCAAGGCCTCCGATGTCTGGGCGGTGCCGGTCGGCATCGGCCACGCCTCGCCGCTCGTCGACGGCGAGCGCGTCTACGTCTTCACCCGCAAGGGCGAGCAGGAAGTGGCGCAGGCGCTCGATCTGGCGACCGGGAAGGCGCTGTGGACCGCGGCCTACGATCAGCCGTACACGATGAACTCGGCCGCGACCAGTCACGGCAAAGGGCCGAAGTCGACGCCGGTCCTCGCTGGCGGACGCCTGTTCACGCTCGGGATCACCGGCGTGCTGAGCGCCTTCGACGCCGCGACCGGCAAGGCGATCTGGCGCCACGCCTTCGACAAGGAGTTCGGTGCGCCGCCGGACTTTGGCACCGCGATGTCGCCACTGGTCGACAGCGGGCTGCTGATCGCCCACGTCGGGGGCATCAAGGGTGGCGCGCTGCGCGCCTTCGATCCGGCGACCGGCGCGACCAAGTGGAGTTGGGCCGGCGACGGCCCCGGCTACGCCTCGCCGGTGGCGATCGTGGCCGGTGGCGTCCGGCACATCGTCACCGAGACCCAGACGAAGATCGTCGGCGTCGACGCTGCGACCGGCGCACTCCTGTGGTCGCTGCCGCTGGTCACCCCGTACGAGCAGAACGCCGTGACGCCGGCCGTCGCTGGCGATCTCGTCATCCTCTCGGGTCTCGATCAGTCGACGTTCGCGGTGCGGCCGACCCGCGGCGCCGATGGCAAGTGGACGGCGGTCAAGGTGTGGGACGCCAAGGCGTTCCCGATGTACATGAACTCGCCGGTGGTGGTGGGCGACACCGTTTACGGCCTGACCAGCCGCAACAAGGGCCAGTTCTTCGCGCTCGACACCAAGACCGGCACGACCCGCTGGACCAGCGCGCCGCGCCAGACTGAGAGCGCCTCGATCACCGCCGCCGGCGGCCGGCTGTGGTGCCTGACCACCGAGGGCGCGCTGATCGTCCTCAAGGCCGATCCGGCGGCGTTCGCCAGCGTCGGCAAGCTGGAGGTGGCGCCGAGCGCGACCTGGGCGTCGCCGGTGCTGCTCGGGCCGCGGATGCTGGTCAAGGACGTCGAACACCTGCGGCTGGTCAAGATCGGCTGATTTGCCCGACGTTTTGGAATCCGGAGGGGAAACCCATTTCGTCTCAGCGAGTCCGAATGGTGAGGGCGCGCCGCACCACTCGATACGTCGTCGTCAGCAGCGCCGCTTGGGCCGTGCTCGCGGCGTGGGCGCTGCTGATCCCGCCCTATCAGATCCCCGACGAGGTCCAGCATGCGATGCGCGCGTCATCGGTCCTTGCCGATCCGTGGGTGACTGCCGGTGACAGCTTTCGCATCGATCAGCAGCGCACCAACCCGGTGGCCCGTAACCCAGGGCCCGAGCTCGCCAACCTGTTCTTCACGAACTTCAACAGCCTGAGCGTCGCCGACGTTCGGCGGATGAAGAGCCGCCGTTGGGACGAAATTCCTCCCGGGCCCGAAGTGCGCGAGCGCTGGCCGGCGGCCTCGTATCCGCCCGTCTACCATTGGGCGGTGTTCGCTGTGGCGGAGCCGGTGACCGCGCTCCTCCGACTGACGCCGTACCAGAGCACGTATGCGTTCCGCCTGGCGAGCGTCACCCTGGCCGCGCTCTGCTGGGGGCTCGTATACCTCCTGCTGGACCAGCAGCTCGGGGCGGCCGCCGCGGCTCGCGCCGTCGCCATGCTCGTCGGAATCCCGATGGTGAGCTTCGCTTCCGCCGGCGTGAACCCGGACGCTGTCGCACTACCGCTGTCGGCGGCCGCTATCGCAGCGGCGTGGCGCCTCGGGGAAACCGGTAAAGGAGTGGCGACGACCGGAGCGTTGCTCGTTGCGGCGGCGCTGGCGAAGCCAACGGGCCTGCTGGCCGTCGAGGCCGTTGGCGCCTCGGCCGGGCTGGCGTGGCTTCTGCGTATCTTCGGCTTCAGACGGGCCCAGTTGGTGGCGGCCGCGGCTGCCGCCGCGCTGGTCTTCGCCTACGCCGTTTTCTACGCGTGGTCTCCGCCGCGCTTCGTTGGCACCGGCCCAGTCCAAGCGTCGTTCGGGGAATGGGCCGCCACGGTCCCACGGCGGGCGGCAGACCTCTGGATGATGTACTGGGGGTGGCTTGGCTGGCTCGACTACCGGTTGTCGTGGCCGTGGTACGCCTGGCTCTTCCCTCTGCTGGCCGTGAACGCGGTCATCGCAGTGGCCTGGCTTC
>JBDSLU010000220.1:0-7331 GCA_039916225.1 Vicinamibacteraceae bacterium | reverse complement strand
GTCCTGGCTCACCAGCCAGACCTTGCCGTCGGCGCCCACCGGCGAGGCGAAGTACTTGTCGATGGCGCCCTTGAGGCGGCCTTCCTTGAGCACCCGTCCCGTCTTCGGATCGAAGGCCAGCAGGATGCCGCTGTCGTTGACCATGAACAGCACGCCCTGATAGAGCAGCGTCGACGGCACTTGCGGCACCGGGCGCTGATACTTCCACCGAATCGCGGACTCCGTCATGTCACCCTTGCCGCCCAGCGTGATGGCGAGCAGCCCATTCTCGCTGGCGAGCATGGCGCGGAACACGTCCCACTCGCCCGCCGTGAGCGTGCCGTCACGATCGAGATCGAACGCTTGGAAGCTGCCGGGCCCGAGCATGCGGTCCATCGGCTCGGTTCCGCTCACTTCCGTCTGCGCGACGAGCCCGTCGCCGTTCCTGTCGTAGCGCTTCAGCCCGTCGGCGAAGGGGACGGTGGCGACCTGGCGTCCGGGCTGGTTCTGCGGAAAGCCCCAGCCGTTGATGTAGAGCGTGTCGCCGTCGACGCTCGCGACCGACTTCATCTCACAGGCGAGGCCGCGCACCCACCACACCGGCTTGCCGTCCGACAGGGCGTAGGCGGTGAGCTGGAACGACTCGGGCACGAGGAGCTGCGCGCCGCCGGTCGCCGGACGATAGAGCGTCGGCGTCGAATAGCCGGAGATGGCGTGGGGCTTCGGCGTCTTCCAGCGCTCGCGACCGGTCTTCGCGTCGAGGGCGAGCAGGTAGGACTCCTTGTCCTGGTCGACGCTCAGCACCAGCGTGCCGTCGGCCAGCATGGGTGACGCCCCAAACCCGTAGAACATATTGAAGGGGCCAAGCGGCTTGCGCCACCGCTCGCGTCCATCGGCGGTGTAGCTGATCAGGCCGAACTCCTGGAAGAACGCGTAGACGTTGGCGCCGTCGGTCACCGGGCTTGGCGAGGCCGGACCGTTGACGTTTTCCCGGCGCCCGGTCTGCGCGCGCGGCACGTCACGCCGCCACAGCTCGCGTCCGGTCTTGCGATCGAGCCCGATGACGAGGAGCGTGTAGCCCTCCTTGTCGGGCGTGTGCGCGGTGACGAAGATGCGCGACTCGCTCAGCACGGGCGAGGAGTGGCCGGGCGGCAGCGGCGTCTTCCAGCGCACATTCTTCTCGGGCCCGAAGCTCACCGGGAGGCCGGTCGCCTCAGATACGCCGGTGCCGTTCGGGCCGCGGAACCGGCTCCACGACTCGCGCTCGGCGGCCGACACCGCACCGCAGGTCAGCGACACCCCGAGAAGCACGCCGATCCATTCACGCATCATGCTGCGCATTCTAGCGTCGGACCCGCGCGTCCCCCATCGACTTACAGGGCGGGGGCCCAGGTTCGGATTCTGGAGCCCCCCCGTCTCACTTCGCCGGTGTGACGGGCGTCGCCGTGAAGTCTCCTGTCACGCTGAACTCCTCGACCGTGACCGCACCGGACAGGTGGCCATCCGTGCCGAGCGAGCCCTTGTAGGTCAGCGTGATCGGCGCGCCGTTGTAGGCCGACTTGAAGACCCAGCTGACGCTGGTCTCGACGACCTTGCCGGCGATCTCGACGTTCCCCTGCTCGGTCACGCAGCCGCCGGTCAGTTCCTCGCCCTTCTGCGTGAAGGCGCAGGTCATCTCGCTGACGTTGCTGGCGATGTCGTTGCGGACCTTCCATTCGCCGGTGAGCGGGTTCTCGGCGGCGGAGGCAATGGACGAAGCGAGCAGGGCGGCGAGCATCATGGCGTTCACAGCGGACCTTTCTGCGGAGAGTGGACGTGGCGTCTGGCAGTAAGCAGTCACTACCAGTTTCGAGCGAATCGGCCGGCCCGGATCAGACCGCTCACGCGCGCAGCCCGGCCAGCAGCGTGACAGCCTGGCGCGCGATGTCCTGATCGGTGAGCCCAAGCGGATTGACGCCCAGAGCGCCCCACTGCGCGTACTGCGCCGCCGCGCTCAGCAGCATGTGGACCACGACCTCGGGCCGGATGCGCCGGAAGGCGCCGTCCGCCTGGCGTCGGGCCACATACTCGCGCAGGAAACCGGTGATGGGCGCGCTGTAGCGGACATGGGCGATGCGGGCCAGTTCGTGGTCCTCGAGCGCGGCGAACAGCATGAGCCGGTGATAGTCCGGATCGCGCCGATAGGACTCGAGAATGGCCGTGACGACGGCGCGAAACAGTGCCTCGTCGTCGCGCCGATCAGCGAGCACGCGCAACTCGTCGAGCCAGCGGTCGACGTCGGCGGCCGACGTCCACTGCTCGAGGAGCGCGGTGTAGAGGCTCTGCTTGTTCGGGAAGTGACGAAAGAGCACCGTTTCGCTGGTGCCGACGGCAGCGGCGATCTGGCGGGTCGTGGTGCCGGCGAAGCCGCGCTGGGCAAAGAGCGCAGCGGCGGCGTCGAGGATCTGCACCCGTCGCTCGTCGCGCGGGACGAGCTTCCGAAGGGGGGACGCGGCGGTTCTCGCCGGGGTCGCGCGTGCCTGCCGCTTGGCCACGGCAGGATGGTAGCAGTTACTTACAGTTGACGCAAAAGAGCCCGGCGGCGGCGGAGGACGCCGCGAGCCGAGCTCTCTTTGCTGCGCGTCTGGATCGTCTGCTACGCGTCCGGGTCGTCGTCCCGGGTCACGGCCGGGTTGCGGTCGGTGCCGTCGGCGTCAGCCGCGTCGTCGGCGACCGTCTCACGCTCGGTGACCGCGCGTCCGGTGCTGCCGCTGGCCGAGGGGCCGCGCACGGGCGTGCGCTCCTCTTCGATACCCGGCTGGAATCGACGGCCGGCTTCACGCCATCCCTCGACCCCGGCGGGCTCGGTCGACCGCTGCAGGAGCGTCGCCTCGAGCGTGATGTCGTCTGCCGAAGGAACGCGATCCTGCGCGGCCGTCTCGCCCGCGCGCGGGTCGGGGTCTGCTCCGCCCAGCGGGAGCGTCCGCGGCGCCTCGTTGCGCGGCATGTCCCGCACGTCCTTCTCGTGATCGCCTTGCGCCTTCTCCGTCGTCGGTTTCGGTATGGCCATGTGGGATGCTCCTTCCGTCGGTGGCCGGTCTCTACCTCGGCCACCGCAGTCGCGTATGTCGTGTGTGGGTCCGAGGGTCGGGCGCTTGCCGGCCGTGCCCTCAGCGATCGCTGCTTCTCGAGGGGCCGCGGCCCGGTTCGACGTGGTCGCCCGACGACGACGTCTGCGGGCCTGGGTACTCCTCGTCCACCTGCGGTCGCGTTCGGGCGGTGGCCGGCGGCGGGGTCTCGGATCGGCCGCGTGACGCCGCACCGGCAGCGTGGCTGCGCGGTCTGATCTGCGGCACCGGCGACACGGTGTCCTTGTCGAATGGAACGTCGGCGACTTGCTCGACGTTTGGGTTCTTCGGCGTCTGAGCCATGGCTCCCCCTCTCACATCCTGATCACATTGCGCGGCCGTGCGCGGCAACGGCGGGGCGCGCTTCTCCAGCGCGTGCCCGGAAGATCTCGCCGGTGTCCTTCAAGGTCTGAATCGTTTCGGTGGGCACGAGCGAATCGGCGCGCAGCGCCGACAGCCCCTGCATGACCAGCACGCCGCCGATGGCGAACACCAGCAGCGTCACGATGGCGCTCGACGCCAGCGGCGACAGGCCAAGCGCAATGCCTCCCAGCGTCAGGGTGGCCACCAGCGACAGAACGCCGGCGATGCACAGCACCGCTCCGATGGCGATGAACGTCGCCCGCCGCGCGACGGTGGCGGCGATGCGGCTCATCTCGACACGGGCCAGCTCGATTTCCTTGCGGACCAGCAAGGCCATGTCGCGGCTCAACTCGGTGAACAGCTCGCCCAACGAACGGTTTCTCAAATCATCCATGACCGCTTCTCCTCCGTACCAGGCCCCGTCGTCAACCCGCCGCCATCTGCTACGAACCCGTCGTGCACGCCGGCGCAATCATGCTGACCTTGCTGACCGTGAGCGTCCGCCCGGAGGCGGCCGACGCAACGCCATCCGGCGCCGCGAACGACGACAGCCGACCGGTCACCATGACGCGATGCCCGATGTGCTCCGCCAGTTCGACGCCACGATCGGCGACGAGCAGCAGTCCGGTGTCGCGGCGCGGGACGATCTCGGCTCCGCTCACCTTCGCCTCCGCGGCTGACGCCCCGCTGCCCGGCTCGGCCGTGTTGGTCGCCTGGGTTCCCTCGTTGCTGCCCGGCGTGCCCGTCGGGGGCGTTCGCGGCACTTCGAGAAGTCCGACGCTCGGGGCAATGCGGACGCCCTTCAGCACGAAGCCCGCGCCGATGCCGTCGGACACCGCCGCGGCGTTCCCGTCGGCGCCCATCCGGGACACGCAGCCGGTCGCGCTGATCACTTCCCGCGAGGTCGTCGAATCCGGCGATTGCGCGGACGCCGCCGTTCCGCCTACGACCACGACTGCGACGCCGACCATCTGCCGCCAATGACGAGTGCTCTTCATCTGCGCCTCCGGTGGCTCGCTAGTGCAAGCGGCAAGCCAGCTCCACGCCGGCCAGCACACTCAGCCGTGCGCCCAGGAGCCGCGGACCGGGCCTTTCGCGGCCGAGGCTGGGGATCCAAGTGCCGGATGGAGGCAGTGCCGGTCACACCTGCTCGACCACAATTGAGCTGGCCCGCTCCTTGCTGGGATGAGCCGCGTCGGCCGTTCACGAGGGACCGGCGTTCACACACCGGGTGCGCTTGCGGCCAAGCCGGCACTCGAGGAGGCAGCGAGGAGGCAGCGATGGCAACACCAACACCGAAAGACCACGCGGACGTCGGCCGGATCGAGCACGAGATCGCCCAGGTACGCAACGACGTCGGCCGCACCGTCCAGGAGATCGGGAGCCGGCTGACACCGGCCCATCTGATGGAACAGGCGAAGCGGGGCCTGAGAGAGACGACGGCCGAGACGACTCGCGCCGTCGCGCAGTCGGCCACGGACGTCGCCAGCGGCGTGGCCAGCCGGACCCGGGACGCGGCGCTCGACGCCCGCGATCACGTTCGGGCGCATCCGTATGCCGCTGGAGCGATCGGCGCGGGCGCTGCGCTGGGCTATTGGCTGGTGTCGATGTCGATGAAGAACCGGCGGCGGCTGGTGCCCCGGCAGTGGGACGAGCCATTCGATCGCTCGAGCCGGCGACGCACATCCGGCGGCAACGCTGTTCGTGTCGTGCCGATCGCCGCGGCCGCAGCCGCAGCCTTTCTGATTTGGCGCAACCGCATGTGATCGGCCGCCACGAAGGCGCGATCGAAAGCCGCGCCGCTCAGCTTTTCGAGCTTGGCGTGGACCGCGCCGTGGCCCTTGGCTTCGGCGAGCACGATGTGCTTCTGTCCCGCCAGCTCCGTGAGCTCGGTGTTGGCGGCGCTGTGGTCCTTCTCGAGCGTCGCCCCGAAGGCCTTCACATCGGCGTGCTCGCCCTTCGCCTGGGCGAGCTTGCCGATCGCGACCTCGGCGAGGCGGCGTCTGGGCTTGAGGTGCGGCGACGAGCGCCGAACTGATGATCAACGAGTGCATGAACATGGGTTTTACCTCCGCCCCGTCAGGTGCAATCGGGTCGCCAGCCGCGCTCACGTCGACGCGCGGTCGATCTCCGAGTTCAACTCGGCGCCGACGAGCACCGCCAGGCCGGTTACGTACAACCACAACAGCAGGAGCACCCCCGCGCCCAGCGCACCGTAGGTGGCGGTGTAGTCGCTGAAGTTCTGGACGTAAAAGCGGAAGCCCAGAGAGGCGCCGAGCCACAGGATCGTGGCCAAGGCCGAGCCGGGCGTGATGAATGCCCAGTCCTGGTTGGCGTCGGGCGCGAAGTAGTAGACGAGCGCCACCCCGAAGGCCACCAGCAGGAACACGATCGGCCACTGGACCACGGCCCAGACGGTGGCGACCGCCCTCGCCAGGTGGAGCCGTTCGGCGAGCAGGCGCGCCAGTTCCGGCCCAGCCACGACCAGGAAGAAGGCCGTGAGGATGAAGACGGCCATGCCGATGGTCAGCCCGATGGCGAGCAGCCGGACCTTCCACCAGGGGCGCGTCTCCTCGACGTCGTAGGCGCGGTTCAACGTGTCGATGATCGCGGTGAGCGCCGCCGAACTGCTCCACAGCGCGCCGAGCACGCCGAGCGTCAGGAGCCCGCCCTGCTCGGACGACAGGATGGCATCCAGCTGGGTACGAATGAGCGCCAGCGCCTCGGGCGGGGTGAACGGCGCCAGGGCGGCGAGCAGGTCGTGCAGCGTCGATCGCGGGAAGAAGCTCGCGATCGCCACCACCACGATCAGCGCCGGGAACAGCGCCAGGATGAAGTAATAGGCGAGCTGCGCCGCCAGCCCCAGGCAGTTGTCGTCGTTGACCTCCCGCCACGTGCGCGTCAGGAGCTCGCGCCACGAAATGGGAATGCGGAACGTGTCGAACATGAGCGCTCAGTACTTCACGACGAAGACCAGGTCGGCTCCGCCGCGTTCGGCCCGGCGGCCGATGCTGCGGCTGGTGTCGCCGCCCTGGGCCACGCTGGTTTCGAGCCGCAGCAAGTGCGACAGCTCGTACTCGAGCACCAGCTGCGTCGTCTCGCTCGAGCCGAACTGCTGGCGCACCTTGACGAAGACGCGCTCGCCAATCTGGTTGCCGACCGAGACGCTCGTTCCGCCCTCCTCCGACACCGGCGTGATCTCGAGCATGTCGACGTCGAGGGCGTCGCGTAAAGCCTCGGCGACCGGCGCCGCCACGAAGCCGCCGACCAGTGAGCCGGCCCGCTGCGCCAGCGTCGTCTTCTCGCCTTCGCCGAGGTCGTTGATCGGGCGGTTGAAGATGATCAGCGACAGGATGTCGCCTTCGTCGAGCGGCGGCGTGCTGGACAGCTCCAGCTCCGGCCGCTGCGCCTCGCCGTGCACGCGCACGCGAGCCTCGACGCCGGAGACGTCACGCGTCGCCGTGACGTTCAACTGCGGGTTGGTCGGATCCGGGCCCCGGAAGCTCACGGTGCCGTCGCGGCGCAGCTCGAACCGCCGCCCCTGGAACTCGTAGAAGCCGCGCACGGTGTTGATCGTGCCGACCACCATCGTCGATGCCCCGGGCGCCTTGGTGGCCTGGAGGTCCCCGCCCAGCGTCATGTTCAAGTTGCCGAGCGACAGGCCTTCCCCGCCAATCTTCACGCCGTCGCCGCGGAGGACGAGGGTGTTGGGCACCGTGACGCGCACGTCGAGGGCCATCGCGTCGAAGATCGACGGACCGGTCGTTCCGGCCGAGGCCTGGACGGGTTCCGGTGCGACCGGTTCAGGCGCTGGCGTGACGGGCCGCGTCCCAGCGACCGCGGACGCTGGCGGGAAGTCGGTCGCGACCGCCGCGGACGGCG
>JBDSLU010000219.1:0-10899 GCA_039916225.1 Vicinamibacteraceae bacterium | reverse complement strand
CGCTGGCTGTGGCGCGCGTTGTGGCGGCCGACGGCCTCGCCGGTGGCGTCGGTCCTCGGCCTCACCGCGGGGACGCTCCTGAGCGGATCGCTGGCGGTCGAATTGGTGACCGCCTGGCCCGGCCTGGGTCGGCTGATGTTCGAGGCGCTGGCGACCCGCGACGTCCCGCTCGCCGCGGGCTGCGGCGCCGCGGCGGCGGCCTTCCTCGCGGTGTGGACCACGCTCGGCGACGTCCTGGCATGGTGGCTCGATCCGCGGCTCCGGCCAGGAGCCTCGTCGTGAGCGCCCCCGGGAGCGCGAACGGCCCGGGAATCGGACCGTCGACCGGGCGGACGCGTCGCCTGGCCACTCGTCTCGGCGTGCTGGTCCTCGCGCTGATCGGCGTTGGCGCGCTGGCGGCGCCGTTCGTCGCCACCAACGATCCGGCGGCGCAGTTCCGCGATCACGTGCTGGCGCCACCGATGCTGCCGCACGTCGTCGACGCCGAGGGCCGCTGGCACGCGCGGCCGTTCATCTATCCGGCGCATGTCGTCGACCGCCTCGAGCGTCGCTTTGCCGAGGATCGTTCGCGCCCGATCGCGCTCGGTTTCTTCGTCCGCGGCCGGCTCGTGGCGCCGCTCGACGCCGACGCCGGCCCGTGGCTGCCCCTTGGCGCCGACCGTCTCGGCCGCGATGGCTTCGCCCGCCTGATCGTCGGCGCCCGGCGCTCGCTCGGCGTGGCGCTCGTCGCGTCCCTCGGCGCCATCGTGCTCGGCCTCGCCATCGGCGTCGCTGCCGGCTACGCCGGCGGCGTCGTCGACACGGTCGCGATGCGCGCCGCCGAGCTGGTGCTTGTGCTGCCGGTCCTCTATGTCGTGCTGGCGGCGAGGGCGGCGCTGCCGGCCACGGTGCCGCCGTCGGTGCTGTTCACGCTGATGACCGCCGTCCTGGCCCTGCTCGGGTGGCCGATCGTCGCCCGCGGTGTGCGCGCCATCGTCGCGCGTGAGGCGCTACAGGAGTTCGCAGTCGCGGCGCGGGCGATGGGGGCGTCGCCGGCACGGGTGGTCTGGCATCACCTCGCCCCGGCCACCGTCGGCTTCCTCCGCATGCAGGGACTGCAGCTCGTGCCGGCGGCGATTCTCGCGGAGACCACGCTGTCGTTCGCCGGGCTCGGTTTCGCGCCCGACGCGCCGAGCTGGGGCACCCTGCTCAACGACGCGAGCGACCTTGCCGTGCTCAGCGACGCGCCCTGGCTGCTCGCCGCGGCCGGGGCGGTGGTCACCGTCGTGTTCGCGATCAACCTCGCCAGCCTGTCGATCGATCCGCGGCGCGATCCGCGCTGATCGCCTGCCTGGGCGATTCGCGAACCGATACAATGTGCGCGTGCCCCTCGACCTGGCCGGGATCCTGCCGCCCGTCGCCACGCCGTTCGTGGACGACGAGGTGGATGTCGGCGCCATGCGCGCCAACTGCGAGCGCTGGATGCGCACCGGCCTGCGCGGCGTCCTCCTGCTCGGCACCAACGGCGAAGCGCCCCTGATCCGCGACGAAGAAGCCGTACGGCTGGTCGACGCGGCGCGCGAGGCTGTACCCGCCGACCGCGTCCTCCTCGTCGGCACCGGACGCCAGGCGACGCGCGACGTGATCGCGTTGTCGCGGGCGGTGGCGCGGGTCGGCGCCGACGCCGTGCTCGTGCTCACGCCGTCGGTCTATCGCAACCAGCTCACGCCCGCCGTCCTGATCGACCACTACCGCGCCATCGCCGACGGCTCGCCGGTGCCGGTCGTGCTCTACAACATGCCGCAGGCGACCGGTGTCACGCTGTCGCCGGCCATCGTCGAGCAGCTGGCGCCGCACCCGAACATCGCCGGCATCAAGGAATCGAGCGGCGACATCGCGGTGGTCGGCGACCTGGTCGGCCGCGCCCCCGTCGGCTTCCCCGTCGTCGTCGGCGCTGCAGCGTCGCTCTACGCCAGCCTGATGGTCGGCGCCACCGGCGCCATCGTCGCCGTCGCCAACGTCGTGCCGGAGCTGTGCGTCCGTCTCTATGAGCTCGCCCGTGCCGGCCAGCACGACGAGGCGCGCTCGTTGCAGCAGGCGCTGGCGCCGCTCGCCGCCGCCGTCACGACCGGCTTCGGCATCCCCGGTCTCAAGGCGGCCATGGCACTGGCCGGCTATCAGCCCGGCCAACCGCGCCGCCCGTTGGCCCCGCTCGACGACGACGATCGCCGTACGATCCGTGTCCTGTTCGACAGGCTGTCCACTCGGGCGGAAGCCCTCACCGTCATTTGATCCACATGTCCAACTCCCCTCTGCCCGACGTCGAACGCCTTCTCCTCGGTCCCGGTCCCAGCCCCGTCTCGCCGCGCATCATGCGGGCGATGGCGGCGCCTGTCCTGAGCCACCTCGATCCGGACATGCTGAAGATCATGGACGACCTGCGCGCGCGGCTCGGTCGCGTGTTCATGGCGCCCGCCGACGGCTACAGCCTGGCGGTGTCGGGGACGGGGTCGGCCGGCATGGAGATGGCCGTCGCCAACCTGGTGCGCGAAGGCACCCACGTCCTGGTCATCGTCAGCGGCTACTTCGGCGAGCGGCTCGCCGATCTCTGCTCGCGCTACGGCGGCATCGTCGGCCGCCTCGAAGTGGCGTGGGGCCGCGCCGTCGATCCCGAGCTGGTGCGGCGGCAATTGAAGCAGACGCCGGCCGACATCGTCGCGATGGTCCACGCCGAGACGTCCACCGGCGTGCTCAATCCAGTCGAAGCGGTCGCCTCGATCGCGCGCGAGAACGGCTGCCTGATGCTCGTCGACGCGGTGACGTCGCTCGGCGCGCATCCGGTCGATGTCGCCGGCTGGCAGCTCGACGCGGTCTACAGCTGCACGCAGAAAGGCCTCGGCGCGCCGTCGGGCATGGCGCCGATCTGCTTTTCGGCCCGGGCCAAGGAGCGCGCCAAGTCGCGCAGCTTCTATTTCGACCTGGGGCTGCTCGAGGCGTACTGGAGCGGTCGCAAGTATCACCACACGATCTCGGCGCCGCTCGTCTACGCCGTCCGCGAGGCGCTGGTCGCCGTCGAGGAAGAAACGCTCGAGGCGCGCTTCGCGCGGCACCGCCGGCACCACATGGTGCTCGCCGCCGGGCTCGGCGCGATGGGCCTCGAATTGCTGCCGCCCGAGAGCGAGCGTCTGTGGACGCTGAACGCGGTCTGCGTGCCGGACGGCGTCGACGAAGCCGCGGTGCGCAAGTTCCTGCTGCAGATGTTCAACCTCGAGATCGGCGCCGGCCTCGGGCCGCTCGCCGGCCGCATCTGGCGCGTCGGCCTGATGGGAAGCGGATCGAGCAGCCAGTTGATTCTGCTGTTCCTGAGCGCGCTCGAGCGGGCGCTGCGGGCGCAGGGCTTCGCGGTCTCACCGGGCACCGGCACGGCGGCGGCCGGCGACGCCCTGTCGTCGCTCACGACCGCCTGAGCTCGGCGTGGCCCGCTGGAAGTACGGCAAGCGCTTCGGCGGTTCGTCGTCGCTCCTGACCCGGATCGGACGATGGCCGCTCGCCGCGCTGGCGTTCGGCTACATCTATCTCACCGCGGTCTATCTCACCCTGCCCGATGTGCGGCCGCTCGCCGCCGAGGCGCCCGAGACGACGGCGTTCATCGAGTTGCGCGGCCGTGAGGCCCGGCGCGAGGCCCGTCCGATCGAACGCGTACAGCGCTGGGTGCGCTACGACGACATCTCGCCGAACCTGAAGCGCGCCGTCCTGACCGCCGAGGACAGCGCGTTCTTCGATCACGACGGCTTCGACTACGACGAGCTGCAGAAGTCGATGGAGATGTGGAAGCGCGGCGACTTCTCGCGCGGCGCCAGTACCATCACCCAGCAGCTGGCGAAGAATCTCTACCTCTCTCCCTCGCGCAACCCGGTACGGAAGTTTCGCGAGTTGCTGATCACGCGGCTGCTCGAAGGCGCGCTGACCAAACGCCGTATCCTCGAGCTCTATCTGAACGTCGTCGAATGGGGCGACGGCGTCTACGGCGCCGACGCCGCGGCGCGGACGTATTTCCGCGTCCCGGCGTCAGGGCTGAGCGCCGAGCAGGCGGCGCTGCTCGCCGGCTCGCTGATCAATCCGCGACGCTACAGTCCAGGCTCCCCGCCGCGCCGGCTTCGCCAGCGACAGGCGATCATCCTGCGTCGTATGCGTGCCGGTGGCGGGCTCACCGCGAGCGGACCGCGTTCGAGTCCGACGCGCGCCACAGCACCGATCGAAGCGGCGCCGGCCGAGCTTGAAACGCTCGACGAGGATCCGGAGACGACGCCGGACGACGCGGATTCGGAACCGCCCGACTCGACCGAGCCAGCTGCGCCGCCACCGCCCACCAAAGATCCATCGTGAGACACGGTTTACGGTAGACTCACGCCCGCACGACAGCGTGCCGATTTGTCCGTAGCGCGACATGATCAACTACACCGAGTGCTTGACCCGGTTGATGCGGGACATCGTCACGCGCGTTGAGCCGTTGTCGTTCATCGACCCGGAAGCGGTGTTGATCTTCGGGCGCTTCGGCCGCAGCGGTGCAGAAGGGCCCTACGCCACCTGCCACTGCCTGTGCCTGCCGGAGTCGGAACCCGGCTACTACTACTGGCGTGACACCACGACTGGCGAGCTGACGCGACGCTCCGAGTGGTTCGTGCCGCGCACGCCGCAGGTCACAGTCGGCACCAAGCGCGTCGACTACCTGATCTCGGTTGCGCTGCCCCGCTTCACCGATCAGCGCCTGCGCAACACGCGCAAGGCGGCGTTTTACGGTGACGGCGATCCGTGGCTGGCCAAGCTCGATACCGTGGTGCACGAGCTCTATCACATCGATCCGGCCGGAGCCGGCATCCGCCAGCTCGCCAGCGACGACGGCGATCAGTCCAGCCAGTGCCACGGCCCGTCCTTCTATATGGACGTCGCCACGTTCGTGAAGGCCTATCTGCGCACCCAGCCGGACCCGTCGATGTACGAGTTCCTGCGCTACGACTTCGCCGGCCTCGCCCAGGGCTACGGCCAGGTGGTGGCGACGACGTTCCGCAACTTCCCGTCGTATCCGCAGATTTATCTCGACCCGCTGGCCGAGCAGCCGCAGGGGCCCGAAACCCCGGAGATCGTGGCCTTGCGCCGCGTCTCGCAGCCACGCCTCTACACGCAGCACGACGTCATCACCCGCGAGTTCAGCGTCCGCGGCACCCGCCGCCTGCCGACCACCCCGCGCCGCGCGGCCTGACGGCGGCCGCGCCGCTCGCGCCTCACTCGACGGCGATTCGCCGCGCCTCCAGGAACCGGCTCGACCAGTAGGCCGACGCGAACGGCTCGACCCGGACGACGCCCCGCGAGCTGGGGGCGTGGATGAACCGGTCGGGGCCAAGGGCGATCCCTACGTGCGTCGGGCCATTGCCCTCGGTCGCAAAAAAGACCAGGTCGCCCGCTTCGGCCTCCCGGACCCGGGCGCCCACCTCGGCCTGCCGCCGCACCGTTCGCGGCACGCGGACGCCGTGCTGGGCGAAGACGTACTGGACGAAGCCGCTGCAGTCGAAGCCCTCCAGCGTCGACCCCCCATTGCGGTACGGGGTCCCGAGCAGGGTGGTTGCGGTCCGCAGCATGCCCTCGACGAGCGGGCTGGCCGGGCTCGCGATGCCTGTCCGGGCCGTGCCGCCAGGTGTCGGAAACGGCCGGGGGACGGCGGACCGTCCACCGCAGGCGGCCGTCGCCGCCGCCGACGCGAGCGTCAGCCACAGGGCTAAACCCTTCGTTGTGAGTGCGTTACAGCAATACAACGCTTGACATGCACGCCGGGATCGGTCCACAATCCGACTACGAGCCATGGAGCAGACGCTCCTCTTGAACGCCACGTACGAGCCCCTCAAGATCGTCAACTGGCAGAAGGCCGTGACGCTCTGGGTGCAGGGCAAGGTCGAGATCATCTCGGTCTATGACCGAGAAGTGCGCTCGGTCTCCTTTACCTTTCGGCTCCCGTCGGTCATTCGACTACTCCGTCGCATACGGATCAGGCGAAAATTCGACTACGTCCCATTCTCGCGCGCGAATATCTACGCCCGCGATCATTACACCTGCCAGTACTGCGGGCACGTCTTCCCCACCGGGGACCTGACGTTCGACCACGTCGTGCCGGTCGCCCAGAGCGGCCGCAAGGACTGGGAGAACATCGTCACGTGCTGCATCACGTGCAACCGGCGCAAGGGCGGGCGAACGCCCGAACAGGCCGGCATCCGTCTCATCCGCCATCCGCGCAGGCCCGACAAGGCGCCGGCGCTGCGCATCACGATTGGGCTGCGGGACACGCCCGAGAGCTGGCGCGATTATCTCTACTGGAACGTCGAGCTCGACGACGAGGATTGACCTCGCCTCGAGTTCGCCGCAACCACTGTGGCTCGTCCTGAGCTGACCGGCCTGTCGCCCCACCGCGCCGTGGCGGGGGGACGGGTCCGCCTGGCGCTCACCGGTCTCGATGTCGAGGCGGTGGCCCTGCCCCAGATCCGCGTCGGCGAGGACAGCGTCCGCGCGGCTTTTGCGGCGCCCACCAGCGTCGCCTTCGTCGTGCCGCCCGACACGGCCTCCGGCCACGTCCCCCTCCGCCTCGACGCCGTCCCGGGGCAGACGGTGTTCCTCGAGATTGGCGCGCCCATCGCCACCGGCGTCCATCAGGTGGACAGTCCGGTCGTCGGCGCCGACGGCACGATCTACGCGACCTGCAGCGGCTCACGCGGCCAGCAGTCGAGCGTGTCGGTCTATCGCATCGGCCCCGACTTCGTCCGCGACGTCTTCGTCACCGGCCTCACCAACGCCACGTCGATGGCCTTCGATCCGCAAGGCCGGCTGCACGTGTCCAGCCGCTTCGACGGCACCGTGTCGCGCATCGACGGGCGAGGCCGGGCCGAGACGATCGCCACCGAGCTCGGCGTCGCCACCGGCCTGGCCTTCGACCCGGACGGCGTGCTCTACGTCGGCGATCGATCCGGCACCATCTTCCGCGTCAGCCTCGGCGGCCACGCCTCGGCGTTCGCCTCGCTGCCGCCCAGCGTCGCGGCTTATCACCTCGCCTGGCATCCCGAGGATGGCGCGCTCTACGTCACCGGCCCGACCAGCTCGACGCGCGACCACGTCTACCGGATCGGCCGCCAGGGAGACATCCGGACCGTCTATGACGGCTTCGGGCGGCCGCAGGGGCTCACCGTCGACACCGATGGTTCGCTGCTCGTCGCCGAGGCCCTGGCGGGCGCCAGCGGCATCTACCGGCTGCGGCTGGGAGAGACGGAACCGGAGCTGGTCGTCTCCGGTCCGGCGCTTGTGGGTGTGGCCGTCCATCCGGCAGGCGGCTACGTGGTGGCCACCGCCGACGCGTTGTTTCGCTGTGGCTGAAGGCGGCGCCAGCCGCGCCATTCCGCCGTACCGGACGTGACGTCAGCCCAGCTTGCCGCCGAAGAACGACGGCAGCGGCAGGCTCCGCATCGTGTGCAGGCCGGGCGGTGCCGCCAGCACGCGCGGGATCGAGTTGACCGCGATCGACGCCGTGGCGATGTCGCCGTGCACGCCGCCGGCAAGCTTCATCTTGAGCGGGGGCGTGCCCTCGATGCGCACCGCGTCGTACGATTCCGGCGCGCCCAGGTAGGCCTCCATGTGGAGGGTGATCACCGGCTCGCCATCGCGATAGCCGACGCCGTCCTGGATCAGGCCGCAGACCTGACCGGCCTCGACGTTCAGGAACTGGCTCGCCACCGGCTCCTTGGCGATCTTCGGGACGATCTCGTCGGTGATGCGATCGAGCGTCCAGCCGAGGGCGTCGGCGATCATCGTGATCGACTCGGCCAGGCCGACGTGGCGGACGGTGCCGGCGTCGACGCGGGCCTGGAACGCCGCAGGGGTCAGGCCCGACCCGATCTTCTGCTGGAACGGCAGGCGGCGGATGCGCGCGTCCTGGACGCGATCGACGTGCACCTTCTGCACCGACTCGCAGACGCCGGTCAGCATGATCGGCAGGGCGTCCATCACGAACCCGGGATTGACACCGGTGCCGAGCACGGCGACCTTGGCCTTGCGGGCCAGCTCGTCGATCTGCTTGGCGTAGCGCCGGTGCGCCTTGACCGGATAGGCCAGTTCCTCGGTCGTCGAGACGATCGGGATCCGGCGCTTCACGACAGCGGCGATTTGCGGCACCAGCTTGGCGATCGACGAGCTGGTGCAGAGCACCGCGACATCCGGCTTGGTCGCCCGGATCACGGCGTCGACGTCGTCCGACACCTTGAGCCGCAGCTTGCGCCCGAGCTCGGCGACGTCGCCCAGATCGCGCCCCACCTTGCCCGGATCGAGATCGACCGCCCCGACCGCCGTCAGGCCCTTGCGGCCGGCGACCTGTCGAACCACGCCGAGGCCGATCGGCCCCAGCCCTACGTGCAACACGCGAATCGGCATCTTCGGTTTCGTCCCTCGCGGCGCGCCCGCCGCGCCGCAGGCGGGCGATTATATCCGCCACGGCGGCGGCGACGCCGCCGGCAATGCGGTACCATCACGGCCGCATGACGGCGCTTCGTGCGGCCCTGGCCGCTTATCGCGATGGCTGGGCCCGGGTGCTGCACGCCCCGCGGATCCTCGCGCTCCTGATCGGCGCCACGATCCTGATCACCGCGGTCGGCGCGGACGGACCGCCCGAGGCCCATCCTCGCGTCCTCGACGTCTTCCAGGGGCTCGGCACGGCGCTGATGGGCGGCGCGGTCGCGGCGGCGCTCGATGCCGCCAACGTCACCGGACGCCTGGGCAGCGAGGAAGCGCCGTGGGTGCTGTGGCTGCTGGTCGTGATCGGCGGGGTCGTGCTGACCGGCGGGGTCATGGATCGCTACGCCCGGCAGCGACCCCTGGACGCGCGCGCCTTCTGGGGCGTCTCCGGGGAGCTGGCGTTCCGCCTGATCCGGCTGAGCGCCCTCGGCGGCCTGTTGTTCTCGGTCCTGACCGGTGTGCTGATCGTCGTGCTCGACGCCATCGCCGACGCCATCCTGGGCCCCGACGGGCAGGGCCCTGGCTCGGTGGTGCTCGGGCTCTCGCTCGGGCTCGGCGCGCTCTACCTGGCCTTCGCCGTGGCCGTCTTCGCCGCCACCGACGGTGGACGGGTCCGGATGGTGGTCGAGCGGCGGCGCAGCGCGCTGTTCGCGTTCACCGCCGGCGCCCGGTTCGCCTGGCGCCATTGTGGTGCCGTCACCGTGCTCTACGCCTCGCTCTTCGCCACGGCGGCCATCCCGTGGGCGCTGATCTCGGGCGTCGAGGTCTGGCTCGAGCCGGCCACCGTCGCCGCCCGCGTGCTGGACGCCATCCAGGTGAGCAGCACCATCACGGCCGCGCTGGTCAGCGCCGCCGCCGCAGTCGCCTTCTTCCAGGCGTCGCTGGCGCACGCGACCTACGTCGCCCCGCCGCCGCTGGTGTGGCCCGATTCGCCAGCGATTGAAACCCTCGGCCCACCCCGGCGTGACTTTCCTCCGGCCGTCTGAGACACTTTGCCCGGATGGCCCGGCCGGCGTGGAGCCGATCGGGCGTCCGGCGAGACCCGCATGCTCCAGCAGCCGGCCACGACGGCGACGATCCTGATCATCGACGATCAGGAGAGCAACCTGCGCCTGCTGGAGCGGGTGCTGATCAGTGCCGGCTACCAGGCGTTCGTCAGCTCCACCGATCCGCTGAAGGCGGTCGATCTCTACCGCCAGTACCGGCCCGACCTGGTCGTCCTCGACCTGCACATGCCGATGCTGGACGGCATCGGCGTCCTCGAGCGGCTCAACGAGCACATGCCCGAGGGCACCTACGTGCCCGTGCTGGTGATCACCGGCGACCTCAGCCCGACGACCAAGCAGCGCGCGCTCTCGGCCGGCGCCAAGGACTTCCTCGGCAAGCCCTTCGATCCGCTCGAGGTCGTCCTCCGCATCAAGAACCTGCTCGAGGCGCGATCGCTCTACGTCGAGCTGCAGCGGCAGAACGAAGTGCTCGAGGAGAAGGTCGCCCAGCGCCGCTACGAGCTGGAGGACGCCCAGCTCGAGATTCTCGAGCGCCTGGGCCGCACCGCGGAGTTCCGTGACGACGACACGATGCAGCACACGCAGCGCGTCGGCGCCATCTCGGCGCGCATCGCCGAAGCGCTCGGCCTGCCCGACGATCTGGTCAAGACGATGCGGCTGGCCGCGCCGCTGCACGACATCGGCAAGATCGGCGTCCCCGACAACATCCTGCTGAAGCTGGGCAAGCTGACGCAGGAGGAATACGACGTCATCAAGACGCACACGGCGATCGGCGCGCGCATCCTCTCCGGCAGCACGCATCTCCTGCTGCAGATGGCCGAATCGATCGCCCTCACCCACCACGAACGGTGGGACGGGCATGGCTACATCGGCGGCTTGAAGGGCGAGGAAATCCCGCTCGTCAGCCGCATCGTCGCCGTCGCCGACGTCTTCGACGCCCTGACGCACCAGCGGCCCTACAAGGATCCGTGGCCGGTCGACGACGCCATCCGCGAGATCGAGCACCAATCGGGCCAGCAGTTCGATCCGCAGGTGGTCGCGGCGCTGCGGCAGATCCTCGAAGAAGACGCGGCCGAGGACGACGAGGACGCGGACGGCCCCGGCTCGTCGCCCGCTTCGGGTGGCGGGCTGGGTCAGTCGCAGGCGTCGCGCCTGCCCACCGGCGACGAATCCGGCTCGCCGGCCCGCGGCCGGACCACCCGACGCTGATCTGGGACGGCGTCGGTTGGCGCTTCGCTAGTAGCCGGTTACCAGTGTTTACGCTGGGCCCGGCTTGCGGGCGATGATCGTCACGAACATCTGCCCGCCGCGGACGCGGATGTCCTCGAAGCCGGCCTTCTCGACGAACGTCTGCAGCTCCTGCGGCGTC
>JBDSLU010000218.1:0-9686 GCA_039916225.1 Vicinamibacteraceae bacterium | reverse complement strand
ATCGCCATCGTCCATTCGCCGCTGTGGAGCGTCCGCCTCAACGACTGCGACCGCGTGCACATCGACGGCGTCTCGATCTTCTCGGATCTCGAGAAGGGGGTCAACGCCGACGGCATCGACATCGTGTCGTCGCGCAACGTCACCATCTCGGACTCGATCATCGAGACCGCCGACGATGCCATCGTGCTGAAGACGATCGCCCGGGACGGCCAGCCGGCCCGCCCGACCGAGAACGTGACGGTCACCAACTGCGTGCTCGCCTCGTCGTCGACGGCGCTGATGATCGGCACCGAGACCGAGGCGGACATCCGCCATGTGCTGTTCAACAACTGCGTCATCCGCAACGCCAACAAGGGCTTCGGCATCAACGTCCAGGACGGGGCGACGGTCAGCGACGTCATCATCAGCAACCTGACCATCGAGACCAGCCGGCGGCACTGGAACTGGTGGGGCAGCGCCGAGATGGGCAAGTTCGTCCTGAAGCGACGCACACCGACCTCACGGCTCGGCGTCATTCGCGACGTGGTCGTCGACAATATCGTCGCCCACCCGCGCGGTACCAGCACGATCACCGGTCACGCCGAGCAGCCGCTCGAGAACATCCGGCTGTCGAACATCGACATCACGATGCTGGCCGAGAACGCCGTCGACAAGCGCGCCACGAACGCCCTCCAGATCGAGCACGTGCGCGGCCTGCGGGTCCGCGATCTGTCGGTGCGCTGGTCCGAGGACGCGGCCGAACCGAAGTGGCAGAGTGCGCTGGTCGCGACGCGCGTCTCCGAGTTCGAGATCGACGGCTTCACCGGCCGCCAGGGCATCCGCGGCGGCACTCACCCGACGGTGCGGCTCGACGGGTGCGGGCAGGGCACCATCCGGAACGCGCGCGCCACCGACGGCTGCCGGCAGCTGATCCACGTCCAGGGTCAGGCGACGAAGGACATCGCCATCCTCGGCAGCGAGGCGCCGGCCGGTGTCCAGGCCGTGACCTTCGAGACAGCGGCGGTGAAACGGGCGGTGCGCATCGGCGGCGGCGCGTGAAGTATCCTTCGGCCCATGCCGACCCGCCGTGATGCCCTGAAGCTCGCCGCGTTGGGCCCGCTCGCCCTCGGCGCCACCCCGAGCCGCGCCCTCGCGTCGCCGGCCGCCGCGCCCAGCCCGATCCGGTTCGCGGTCTCCACGTATTCGTACTGGCACTTCGAAGAAAAGAAGTTCCCGGTACAGAAAGTCATCGAGCAAGCGGCCAGCCTCGGCTTCGATGGCGTGGAGCTGCTCCATCGGCAGATGGACGGCGAGTCGCCGGCCTACCTGAACGAGCTCAAGCAACTGGCGTTCAAGCACGGGCTGTCGTTGCCCATGCTCTCGATCCACCAGGACTTCGTCTCGCCCGAGGCGGCCGAGCGGCAGGAGGCGGTCGACCACACCAAGAAATGCATCGCCATGGCCGCGCGGCTCGGCATTCCAGCCATCCGGCTGAACTCCGGCCGCTGGAACACCATCAAGTCGTTCGACGATCTGATGAAGGTGAAAGGCGACGAGCCGCCGATCCAGGGCTACACCGACGAGGACGCCTTCAAGTGGTGCGCCGACAGCATCCGGGCCTGCCTGCCGGACGCCGAGGCCGCCGGCGTGGTGCTCGCCCTCGAGAACCACTGGGGCCTCACCACCAAGGTCGAGAACCTGTTGCGCATCTTCAAGGACGTCAACTCGCCCTGGCTCGGCATCAACCTCGACACCGGGAACTGGCCCGGCGACCCCTACGAAGGCATCGAGAAGCTGGCGCCCTACGCCACCATCGTGCAGGCCAAGACCTACTACGGCGGCGGCGTCTGGTACACCCTCGACCTCGACTACCCGCGCATCGCCGGGATCTTGAAGAAGGCCGGCTTCAAGGGCTGGGTCTCGCTCGAGATGGAAGGCAAGGAGCCGGCGGCGACGGCGGTGCCCAAGAGCATCGAGGTGCTGCGGGCCGCGTTCGCCTGAGGGGCGGCGGCTCCGCAGCCGCCGCGACCTGGCGTAGCATCTCGCGGATGCAGTCCCCGCTGATCCGCACCGCGCTGCCACCGACGGTCTCGCTCGACTCGGGCGAAGGCCAGCTGCCGCGGCTGACCGTGAACAACGCGCAGGCGCGCGCGCAGATCTACCTGCACGGGGCGCACGTCACGGCCTGGCAGCCGGCGGGTCACGAGCCCGTCCTCTGGATGAGCCAGGCGAGCATGTGGGACGCGGCCAAGCCGATTCGCGGCGGCGTCCCGATCTGCTTTCCCTGGTTCGGGCCGCACGCGACCGACACATCCGCGCCTGGACACGGCTTCGCGCGGCTGCGGGACTGGACGCTGACCGAGGCGCGCGACGACGGGCACGGCGCCACCGAGCTCGCCTTCCAGCTCACGACGCCGGCAGCGCCACCCGCGGCCTGGCCGCATGCGTTCGACGCGACGTATCGCGTGAGCGTCGGCGCGTCGCTCGGGCTGGCGCTCGAGATTCGCAACACCGGCGCCGACGCCTTCACGTTCGAGGAGGCGTTGCACACCTACTTCGCGGTGCGTGACGTCCGCGGCATCGACATCCGCGGCCTCGAGGGCGTCGACTATCTGGACAAGGTCGGCGCGGCCACCCGAAGGACGCAGGGGCGCGAGCCGATTCGCATCACCGGCGAGACCGACCGCATCTACCTGGACACACGGGGCGCGTGCGCGATTCACGATCCGGCTGCCGGCCGACGCATCGTCGTCGGCAAGAGCGGGTCGGATGCGACCGTGGTCTGGAACCCGTGGGTGGCCAAGGCCAAGGCGATGCCGGACTTCGGCGATGACGAATGGCCCGGGATGGTGTGCGTCGAGACCTGCAACGTCAACGTGCACAGGGTGACGCTCGCCGCGGGCGCGCGACACACGCTGACGGCGACGATCGACGCAGCCGCTGCGTAACGCGATCGGCGCTACTTGCCGCCGCTCCCGGCGGCCGACTCCCGCTCCATCGCCGCGATGAAGGCGTCCGCCTCCGTGATCGACCGCTGCAGGTCGGCTACCAGCTCGTCGACCCCGGTGCGGACGGTGTCCAGTTCCCTGGTCAGCGCGCCGAGCGCGCGGGCGTTGAGGTTGTGCTTGAGGAACAGCACCCGGTCCCGCAGCGGCTGCAGGATGGGTTCGACGTGCGCCTGCGCCCTGGCCATCGAGGCGATCAACGCATCCGTGCGCCGCTTCGTCTCGCGCAGCTCGCGCTCGCTCTCCTGCCGCAGGGCGCGATCGGCGTACTTGTCGAGCTCGGCGTTCCACTCCTTGAACAGATCCTTCGACACCTGGCGGACCGCGTCGATGCGATCCTTGACCTTGCTGGCGCGATCCTCACTGCGCTGGAGCTCGTCGTTCAGCTTCTTGTACTTGTCCTCGAGCGAGCCGCCGTCGGTCTGGACGATCGCCTGGAACCGCTCGAGCGCCGACTTGAACTCCTTCTGCGCGTCGGCCTGCGAGGCGCGGGCATCCTTCACCCGGCCGACGAGAATGTCGCGCTTCTCCTTCCCGAACTTCTTCATCGTCCGGTAGTAGATCGAGTCGCAGCCGACCCCGAGGGTGACCGTGGCCGCGACGAGAAGCAGAGCCAGACCGCGACGCGCGGCGGGAAGCGTCATGGCGACAGTTTGACAGCGGCGGGAGCGGCACGCCAGCATCGAACGGATGGCGGACACCGGCCACACGACGTTGCGCGTCGGGCGGAACCCGTCGCGGCGGGAATGGCTGGCCGGCTGCCTCGGCACGCTGGGCGCGGCCATGGCTCCGCCGGGGCTGACGCGGTCACCAGCGCTCGCCCCGTCGCCGACGCCATCGCAGGCGCCATCGCAGGCGCAGGCGCGCCGAACGATCGAGACCGTCGCCGGCCCGATCGATCCCGCGGCGCTCGGCCTCGTGCTGATGCACGAGCACGTGCTCGTCGACTTCATCGGCGCCGCCGAGGTCAGCCCGTCGCGCTATGACGCCGACGCGGTGTTCACCCGCGTCCTCCCCTTTGTGCGGCAGGTCAAGGAGCTGGGAGGCGCCACCCTGGTCGACTGCACGCCGGCCTATCTCGGCCGCGACGCCCGTCTGCTGCGGCGACTCGCCGAGGCATCCGGCCTCAACATCCTCTCCAACACCGGGTACTACGGTGCCAACAACGACAAGCACCTGCCGCCGCACGCGTTCACGGAGACGGCGCAGCAGCTGGCCGCCCGCTGGATCCGGGAAGGCAAGGACGGCATCGACGGCACCGGCATCAAGCCGGCGTTCATGAAAATCGGGGTCGACTCGGGACCGCTGTCGAGCGTGGATGCGAAGCTGGTGCGTGCCGCGGCGATCGCGCACCAGGCGACCGGCTTGTGCATCGCGGTACACACCGGCGACGGCGTCGCCGCACGCGAGGAGATGGACATCCTCGCGGGGGCGGGCGTGCCGCTGTCGTCGTTCATCTGGGTGCACGCGCACAGCGAAGCGGACGGCGCGCGGCATCTGCAGGCGGCGGCGCGCGGCGCCTGGGTCGAGTTCGACGGGATCGCCCCGACCAGCGTCGAGCGGCACGTCGCCCTGGTGCTGGCGATGCGGAAGGCGGGCCGCCTGGATCGCGTGCTGGTGTCGCACGACGCCGGCTGGTATCGCGTCGGCGAGCCCGGCGGCGGGGCGTTCCGCGCCTTCGACACGCTGTTCACCGCATTCGTGCCGGCGCTGAAGGCCGCCGGGCTGACCGACGCCGACGTTCGACAGCTCCTGGTGGACAACCCGCGCCGTGCCCTGACGCCGCGCGGCTGAGCCCGGCCGGCGTCCCGGCGAGGCCGTCGGCAGTAGGCGGCGGCGCTCGGGCGGCCGTAGTAGCATCGAAGGGTTCCACTTACAGCCTGCTCAGCTTCGGGCGCCCCACGCGCCGATTCCCGTGTCGAGGATTTCGATGGTGTATCGCACTCTGGCCTGTTCCGTGTTGTTCGTCTTCGCTCTCGCCCCGCTCGGCGCCCAAGCCCCAGCGGGCAAGCAGGAGCTGAAGCTGAAGCTCCCCAAGCCGATGTTCATCGGCACGCCCACCAACCTTCGCAGCCCCAACCTCGAGAAGGTCACGGGCAAGTCGCGGAGCGCCATCTACGTGCCCACCGGCACGACGCTGCTGTCGCTCAAGAAGACGGTCACCTCGAGCGACAGCTCGCCGGTCATCGGCGAGCTGGACATGATCACGGACGGCGAGAAGAACGGGGGCGACGGCTTCTTCGTCGAGCTCGGGCCGACGCCGCAGTGGATTCAGGTCGACCTGGGCGCGTCACACCCGCTCCACGCCATCGTCCTCTGGCACTATCACAGCCAGGCGCGCGTCTATCGCGACGTGGTCGTCAAGGTCTCCGACGACGCGACGTTCAAGACCGGCGTGACCGTCTACAACAACGACCATGACAACTCCGCCAAGCTCGGGGCCGGCACCGACAAGGAGTACATCGAGGTCGCCGAGGGTCGATTCATCGATCCGAAGGGCGCCAAGGGGCGCTACGTCCGCTTCTACTCGAACGGCAACACGACCAACGATCTGAGCCACTACGTCGAAGTCGAGGTCTACGGCACCTCGAAATGACCCGCCTTCGCCCCGCCACTGTAGCGCGGGGCTACGGCGCGGCAGGCCCCTCTGCCCTGTCGCGCCACGGCGCGGCAGGTGCGGCGGTCGTCGTGGCCCTGGCGCTGGTGGCCGGCCTGGCGCTGCGGCTGGTCCGTCTCGACCAGCGGCCGATGCACAACGACGAGGCCAACCAGGCGATCAAGTTCGGCGGGCTCCTCGATCGCGGCGAGTACGCCTATGACGCCTTTGATCACCACGGCCCGACGCTTTACTACCTGACCCTGCCGGTCGCCTGGCTGCGCGGCCAGACACGCCTCGCCGCCACCGACGAGTGGACGCTGCGCAGCCTCCCGGTGGCGTTCGGCGCCGCGACCATCCTGCTGCTGCCACTGCTGTCGGGCGGCATCGGCCGGCCCGCCGTGGCGGCCGCCGCCGTGCTGATGGCGGTGTCGCCGGGGATGGTCTTCTACTCCCGGATGTACATCCAGGAGTCGATGTTCGCCTGCTTCGCGCTGGGCTTCGCGATCGCGCTCGGTCGCGCGCTGACGGACGGCGGCTGGCGCTGGCCGGCGCTCGCCGGCCTGGCCGCCGGCCTGGCGATCGCGACCAAGGAAACGTCGGCCATCGTCATCCCGGTGTCGCTGGTGGCCTGTGGCCTCGCCTCGTGGTCGCTGGGAACCGCCCGGCCAGCCGTCACACCGCCACGCCAGCAACGGCGCACGGCGGTGCTCGTCGGCCTCGGCACGTGCGTGCTCGTCGCCGTGCTGTTCTATTCGGCATTCCTGACCCGCCCAGGCGACCTGCTGGGACCGCTTCGCGCCGCCCCGACCTACTTCGAACGCGGCGTCGATCCGGCCGACCACGTGCACCCGTGGCACTACTACCTCAGCCTCCTCGGCTGGTCGTCGTCCGGTGGGCTCAGCTGGACGGAAGCGCTGATTCTCGTCCTGGCGGCAGTCGGCCTGGTGACGTCCTGGCTGAAGGCTGACCCGGCGCAGCCCGCGGCCGCGTTCTGGCGCCGCTACCTGACCGCCAACGCCGTGCTGTCGCTGGCCATCTTCTCGGCGATCCCCTACAAGACACCCTGGAACCTGCTGCCCTTCCACGCCGCGACGATCGTGGCGGCGGGGATCGGTTTCTCGGCCCTGGCGCGCGCCACGGCGTCGCGAGCGGTTCCCGTCCTGCTGTGGGCGCTGCTCGCGGTCGGCTCGGTCCACCTCGGCTGGCAGGCGTGGCGGGCGTCGGTCGTGTACGCGGCCGACCCGCGCAATCCGTATGTCTATTCACAGACGGTCCCGGACGCGGTTCGCATGGCGGCCCGCATCCGTGACCTGGCCGCGCTGCATGCCGACCGCGACGACATGCTGGTCCAGGTGATCGCGACGCCGCACGAACAGTGGCCGCTGCCCTGGTATCTGCGGAAAATGAAGCAGGTCGGCTACTGGACGACCGCCGCGGACGTCCCGGCGCTGGATGCGCCGGTCATCGTCGCGTCGATGGACAACAGCGAGGCGGTCGACGCCGCCCTGGGAGATCGGTACGTGTCCGAGTTCTTCGGCGTCCGACCCGATGTGCTGGTGACGCTCTACATCGAGCGCGGGCTGTGGGAGCGCTTCCTGGCCCGAACGGCTTTGGGCGGCCCATGAACGAAACCCTATATTTCCGCTCGCACAGATAGTCCAGCTACCATGCCCCCGCCGGGGGGAGTTCCCCGACCACTGGTTAAGGAGATCGCACGATGGCCAACGAGAAGACGCCCCCCGATGTTTCACGCCGACAATTCGTCGGCACCGTGGCCGCCACGGCCGCCGGTCTGACTATCGTGCCGCGGCACGTGCTGGGAGGGACGGGCTTCCAGGCCCCCAGCGATAAGGTCAACGTGGCCGTCGTCGGCTACGCGCACGGGATGGGCACCAGCAATCTCAAGAACGTGGTGAAGAGCGACAACATCGTTGCGCTCTGTGACGTCGACGAGAGCGCCGCCGCCAAGGAGGCGCGCGTCCGCAGCAAGACGACGCCGACCGACTTCCCGAAGCCGCCCGCGGAGTACAAGGACTACCGCGTGATGCTCGAGAAGCAGAAGGACATCGACGCGGTCATCGTCGCGACGCCCGACCACATGCACGCGCTCGTCGCGATGCAGGCGATGTCACTCGGCAAGCACGTCTACGTGCAGAAGCCGATGACCCGCACCATCGGCGAGGCCCGCGCCCTGACCGAGGCGGCGCGCAAGTACAAGGTCGTCACGCAGATGGGCAACCAGGGCCACTCGGAAGAGGGCCTGCGCCTGATGCAGGAGTGGTTCGAAGCCGGCGCCATCGGCGAGGTCCGCGAGGTGCACGCCTGGACCAACCGCCCGATCTGGCCGCAGGGCATGCCAAGGCCGACCGAGGAGCAGCCGGTCCCCGAGGGCATGGACTGGAACCTGTGGCTCGGCGGCGCCCCGGCGCGCCCGTTCCACAAGACCTACCACCCGTCCTTCTGGCGCGCGTGGCAGGACTTCGGCGCCGGCGCCATGGGCGACATGGCGTGCCACGTGATGGACGCGTCGTACACGGTGCTCAAGCTGGGCGCGCCGGAAAGCATCATCGCCACGTCCGGGGCGATCGTGCAGGCGCCGCCGCCCGGCCAGCGCGGCTGGGGTGTGCGCGTGAAGTACGACGACAGCTACCCGCCGTCGTCGCTCATCCATCTGTCGTATCCGAAGCGCGGCGACCTGCCGCCGGTCAAGGTCCACTGGTACGACGGGGGCCTGCTGCCCGAGCGTCCGGACGATCTCGAGGCCGATCGCCGGATGCCGGAATCGGGCACGATCTTCGTCGGCAGCAAGGGCAAGATGTGGTGCGAGACCTATTCGGAGAGCCCGCGCCTCATCCCGGAAACCGCGATGACGGCTTTCACGCGGCCGGCCAAGACGCTGCCGCGGGTGCCGGACGGCCGCCCGGGTCATGAGAAGAACTGGCTCGACGCCATCCGCAACAAGGGGCAGGCCGTGTCGAACTTCGACTACGCCGGTCCATTCGTCGAAAGCGTCCTCCTCGGCAACGTCGCCCTGCGGTTCCCCGGCGAGCGCCTGATGTGGGACGCCGCGGCCATGAAGGTGACGAACAAGCCCGAGGCCGACCAGTTCATCCAGCCCACCTACAAGACGGGCTGGACGCTCGGGTCGTAGGTCGGTGGATGGTGTTCCGGACCGGTGATTCGGTGACGAACATTCCGGGCGCGGCGCCCGGATCGCAAGGCGCGAAGAGCGAGCGTGTTGGACACACGTGAGCGATGAGCAACGCCGCGAGGCGGGATGCCCCGCCTGGAATGTGTCGGTGAAGCACCGGCCCGGGACACCAGACGGCGGGATCGGGCTCGCGGGTAACCGCGAGCCCGGTCAGCTTCGGCGCTTCTCGCACGAGGCGATGAATACCGTGTTCGAGGTCTGCGTCGCCAACGCCGAGGCACGCTACGCGGCGGAGGCGGCCCAGGCCGCCTTCGCCCTCGTCGATCGCCTCGAAGGCGAGTTGAGCCGCTTCCGGCACAACAGCGACATCACTCGAATCAATCACCTGACCGCGGGCGAAGAGGCGCGCGTCGGCGAAGCCGCGCTCGAGTGCCTCGTCATCGCGCGGCACGTCTACGACCTGACCGGCGGCGCCTTCGACGTCTCGATCGGCACCGGGTTGCCGTCGCTCGAGATCGACGCCGACGCCTTCACGGTCCGCGCCACGGCGGCAGGCGTCCGGATCGATCTCGGCGGCATCGGCAAGGGCTACGCCGTCGATCTGGTCGCCGAGCTCCTCGAAGAGTGGGGCCTGGAGCGCGCCTTCGTGCACGGCGGATTCAGTTCCGCCGTCGCGCTCGAGCCGCCCGAGGCCAGCGACGGCTGGCCGCTGACGCTCAGCGACCCGCGCGAGCCGGCCAAGGTCTTCACCCGGCTCTCGATGCGGCAGACGGCGCTCAGCGCCTCGGGCGTCCGCAAGGGCGACCACATCCTCGACCCGAGGACGGGCTCGCCCGTCCGGGGTCGGCTCGCGGCCTGGGTCGCGCTGCCGCGGCCGCCGAGGCAGGCCGCGGCGACGCCCGATGCCGGCCCCAGGCTCGCGCCCGGCGCCGTGGCGGACGCCCTGACGACG
>JBDSLU010000217.1:0-7179 GCA_039916225.1 Vicinamibacteraceae bacterium | reverse complement strand
TGCCGGCGCACAACCAGCTGGCGGCGGAACTGGCTCGCAGCCGCGGCAAGGTCGTCGTCGGCGGCAGCGACGCGCACACCCTGCGTCGCGTCGGCACGACGTGGACGACGGCGCCAGGGGCGACGCGCGAGGAGTTCCTGGCCAACGTCGCCGCGGGCCGCGGCCGCGTCGGCGGCGTGCACGGCGGGACGTTCCAGCTCGCCGCCGACATCTACGGCGTCATCGCGCAGTATTGGCTCAGCCTCGTCGGCTTGCGCCGCCACGAGCTGACGCTGCCGCGGCGTATGCTCGGGGCCGGCTTCTCGCTGGCCACGCTGCCCGGCGAGTTCGTGCCGCTGATCGTCGCCGCCCGCTCCAAGCAGCGCGAGGCGCGTTGGGTCGCGTCGTCGGCGAGGGCGCTCGGCATTCCCTCCGGCGCGTCGGCGCGTCCGGCCGAGATCGAGGCGGAGCCCGGACTGTGAGCGCCAACGCGGGCGATCGCCGCGTCGCCATCACCGGCATCGGCATCGTCTCGTCGCTGGGCACCGGTCGCGAGGCGAACTGGCAGCACATGGTCGCCGGGCTGTGCGGCCTCCGCCCGGTCACGATCTTCGACGTCTCGGCGTTCCGCAGCCAGATCGCCGGCGAGGTCGACACCTTCGACATGCAGGCGCGCTTCACGCCCTACCAGCGGCGGCGCTGGTCGCGCAGCGAGCAGTTCGGCGTGGTTGCCGCGACCGAGGCGTTCGAGGATGCCGGCCTGCTCGACGGCTCGCTCGATCGGACTCGCGTCGGCGTATTGCTCGGCGCCGGCACCGGTGATCTGGTGCGCAACGAGGAGTACTACTTCCAGCTGCTGACCGAGGGCATCGATCGCACCCGGCCGACCTGGATCCATCACCATTTCTCGAACGCGCCGGTCGACGTGCTGGCGCAGCACTTCGACCTCCAGGGGGCGCGGTCGTGCGTGGTCGCCGCCTGTTCGTCGAGCACGATCGCGATCGGCCAGGCCGCCGATCTCATCCTGGACGGCGAACTCGACGCCGCGATCTGCGGCGGCACCGACGCGTTGGCGCGTCTGACCTTCAGCGGCTTCAACGCCCTGCGCCTGATGGATCCCGAGCCGTGCAAGCCGTTCGACAAGGCCCGCGCCGGGATGAGCATCGGCGAAGGCGCGGCCATGCTCGTCCTCGAGGACATGGCCCGAGCCAAAGCGCGCGGCGCGACCATCTACGCCGAACTGGCCGGCTACTCGCTGTCCTGCGAGGCCTACCACGCCACCGCGCCCGAGCCGGAAGGCCGTGCCGTCGGCGGCATGATCCGCACCGCGCTGGCGAGCGCCGGCGTCTCGGCCGACGAGGTCGATCACGTCAACTGCCACGGCACCGCCACGCCGCAGACCGATCGTGCCGAATCGCGCGGCCTGCACGTCGTGTTCGGCGACCGCGCTCGGCGCATCCCGGTCAACTCGATCAAGTCGATGGTCGGCCACTGCCTCGGTACCGCCGGCGCCATCGAAGCGGCGGTGCTGGCGCTGACCGTCAAGCGCGGCATCATCCCGCCGACGATCCACCACGACACGACCGACCCCGAGTGCGAGGTGGACGTCGTCGCCAACGGCGCTCGGGAGACACCCGTGCGCTGCGGCGTGTCGACGTCGTTGGCCTTTGGCGGCAACGATGCGGCGCTGGTGATGAGGGCCGTCTGACGATCGGTCGGAGACCCACTGTGGCCGGGGACCAGCCAACCGTCGCGGCGACGTTCGATGAGCGGGCAGGTAACTACTCACGGAACGAGTGGCACCGCTGCTATGCGGAACAGTTGGTCGCGCAAGCGTCCCTGCAGACGGGGCAACACGTCCTCGATGCCGGCGTCGGGACGGGGTTCGCCGCGGCCGCCATCGCGCGAGCGGTTGGTTCGGCCGGGCGTGTCGTGGGTGTCGACGTGTCGCAGGGGATGCTCGACCGGGCGCGAGCGGCACTCGACGCGTTCGACATGGCTTGGGTGGAACTGCGTCAGGCCGATGCCACCGATCTCCGCGATGTTCCCGAGAAGGCGTTCGACGCAGTCATCTGTTCCGCGGCGCTGCTCTACATGCCGGTCGACGAAGCGCTCGCCGAGTGGCGCCGGCTGCTGAAGCCCGGCGGCATCGTCGCGTTCTCGACCATGCAGCCCGGCTCGCCGCGCGCCGGGGCTCTGTTCCGCCAGTGCGCGAGAGCCTTTGGCGTGGTGCTCGAGGATCCCAGTGAGCCGCTCGGATCCGTGGACGCGTGCCGCCGCGCCCTCGACCGTGCGGGCTTTGGCGATATCCACGTCGTCCCTGGCCACGTCGAGCTGTCAGCGGCGGACTTGGCGCTGGCGTGGGACGCGAACCTGCGATCGGCGGCGCACGGCGCCGTTCGTGTTTTAGGCGAAGCCGACCTCGACCTGTTGCGACGGCAGTATGAGGCGCTGCTTTCCGCTGTACCGGACGGCCAGGAATATTCGGTCGAGCGAGCCGCTGTCCTTTACGCTTTCGGACGTCGCTGAGCCGTGCGGTCGAACTCGAAGAATACGCCGCGGAGGACTGCCTTCAATTCCCCGGCGCGGCTCTTCCTGACGAGGTCGCGCAAGGCGAGCTCGACTACCTCGGACGGCGTGGTGACGCCCAGGACCGCGCACGCTTCAGCGACGAGGTCGGCAGGCAGGTTGAGCGTCGTCTTCATGGCTGGTGCTCTATTCTATCGCTGGTGACGCACAACTTTCTCCGACTGCCGGCAGGGCGCAGAACACCGTTCGTCATGGCGTTCATCGTCTGGATGGCGTTGGCCGCAAGCGGGCGACCGGCGCGCGCCCAGTCCGTCACGCGCACCGATGCGATCGTCGCCGGACCGCCGGGCATCGCGATCTTTGTGCGCGAGGTCGTCGGCCGATCCCCGGCGCCGAACGTCGCGCCGCTGCTGCTCGTGCACGACACGCCGGCGGCCGGCTCGGCGTCGTTCGACCTGGCCGTCCCGAACGGATCGCTGGCCGCCGATCTCGCCGAGGCCGGCCTGCGCGTCTACGTGATGGACGCCCGCGGCTACGGCCGATCGAGCCGGGCGCCGCGGCTCGCCAGTCCGCCGCGGCCCGGCGTGTCGCTGACGCGGGCCTCCGAGGTGGTCGAGGACATCGGCGCCGTCGTCGACTGGATCCGCCAACGGACGCGGGCGCCGAAGGTGGCGATTTTGGGCTGGGGCGCTGGCGGGCACGCGACCGGGCAGTTCGCGGCGCGGCGCCCTGACCTCGTCGCCGCCGTCGTCTTCTACAACACCATCTACGGCGGGGGACCGGAGCATCCGCTGGTGGGGAAGCACTCGGAGCTGGCCGATCCGGCCCGGCCCGGCCGGATCAATCGCGCCACCGTCGGCGCCTACCGCCTCTACGACGCGACGGCGATTCTGAGGCCCTGGGACCAGTCGATTCCAGGCGCCAACAAGACAGCGTGGCGCGATCCGCAAGTGGCGGCCGCCTATGTCGCCGCCGTGCTCGCCGCGGATCCCGGGGCTCCGCCGCAGCGGCCCCCGGCGGTGCGGGTGCCCACGGGCGCGCTCGCCGATGCGTTCGAGATCACGACCGGGCGGCAGGCGTGGGACGCCGGGCTGGTCCGCGCCCCGGCGCTGATCCTGTTTTCGGAGAAGGACTTCTGGTCGCGGGCCGAGGATCGCGATCGGCTGCAGGCGCACCTGATCAACGCCGGCGAGGTGAAGGTGGTCACGCTGCCCGGCGCGACACACTACGCCCACCTCGATCGCCCGGAGCGCGGGCGTCAGGCGCTGATCGACGCGTTGAAGGCGTTCCTGCTGAGGGGCCCTAGTACCGCACCAGCTCCGGCGCCTCGACCGGCGGGATGATCGTCCGCTGATCCGAGGCGTCCGGCGTCGTCGACGCCAGCGCCTGGAACGCCGCGGCGAACTTCTCGAGCCAGGTGACGTTGGCCTCGAGCGTCGCCCGCAGCGACGCGTCGTCATGCTCGGCGTCGAGCTCGTTCTGCAGCCGCCACAGGTACGGTTCCTCGACGACGCTGGCGAAGCCGTCGACGAGCATCGTCGTGTCGCGCGTGTGCCAGTCGCGCAGGAAGTCCTGCATCTGCACGTGCAAGGTGAAGAACCGGCGCAGCTGCGGATCGATCGACTGGATGAAGGCGTAGTCGCGGTACTTGCGCTGGAAGAAGAGCAGCGCCGTCACGCCCCAGTAGCAGGCGTTGTCCCACGCCACCTTGGCGGTCATCACCCGGGCGTGACCGAAGATCGGGTACTGATTCTCGTAGACCTTGGTGAAGGCCTCGAACAGCCGCAGGTAGATGACGTTGAAGGCGGCGGCGTGGCGGCGGATGTCGATGCCGTCGCCGTCGCGCAGGATCATCTCGGTGATGAGGTCGTTGCCCATCCCGATGAAGTCCGAGCCGGGTGAATAGAACGGATCGGTGAAGACTCCGGCTTCGCCGGTCAGCGCCCACCGCTCGCTCGAGAACACCCGCGCGCAGCCGTGCGGGTAGTGGTTCAACCCGAGGAAGTCCTCGACCAGGTCGTTGTGATCGCGGCAGACTTCGGCCGCCTGCGGCTCGTGCTCGTCGAGCCAGGCGTACGACTTGTCGAGACGATTGATGGTCGGGTAGGGGTGCATCTCGGCATCGACGACGATGCCGACGCTGGTCGATCCCGAGCCGAGGGGGATGAACCACACCCAATAGCCCGGCCCCATCAGGTGGTTGGTGCTGAGCCAGCGTTTGCCGGTGTCGACGCGGCCCTGCCAGTCGGCGTCCGACGTCCACTCGTCCAGCTTCAACGGCTTGGCGACGCGCCACCAGGTGGCGTTGGCCTTGTGCGGGCTGGGCCGCCGCAGGCCGAACTTGCCCTTGAGGAAGCCGCGGCGGCCGGTGGCGTCGACCACCCACCGGCAGGTCACGCGGTGCGGCGCGCCGGCCTGGGTGAACTGCACGGTGTGGTGCGGGTCGCCGAGCACGACCTCGGTCGTGATGGCCCGGTCGAGGACGTCGCAGCCTTGCCGCTGGTCCTCCTCGAACAGGTAGTTCTCGAGGCGGCCGCGATCGAGCTGATAGCTCGGGACGCGCGGAAACCGGCGCGGCCCCAGCTCGTAGCGGTTCCGGATGTCGCGGTTCTGGCCGTCGTCGAAGAAGTAGCGGATGCCGAACTTCGGCAGCTGCTGGTCGGCCATGTACGGGTCCAGCCCGAGCACCTGACCGAAGTAGTGGGCGCCGATCTCGACGCTCGATTCGCCGACCTTGTGCGCCGCTTCCGGCGCCGGATGGGTGCGCTTCTCGAGCACCAGCACCTGGAGGCTGGGGCGTTCCTGCCGGAGTTGCCGCGCCAGCGTGAGCCCGGCCAGCCCCCCGCCGAGGATGACGACGTCGTAGTGTGCCTGCATGCCCGCCGGCCAGCATAATATTACGGACGCATGGGCCGGAAGAATCCGCTGCGCGCCGCTCCCGCCCTGCTCGGGCTGGTCCTGTCCGGCGCGTTCGTCGCCTCGGTCGATGGAGGGCCGGCCGTGGTCGCGGCCTGGTTCCAGGCGGCCGCCGGGCCGCGGTTCTATCCCGACGATCCGGTGTGGGTCGACGACGACCGCGCCTTCGACGCCTCCGGCGCCCTGCCGACGGCCACCGGCGACATCTACGACTTCGTCGAGCACACCTTCCTGCCGCCCGTCGACCGCGTCGACGGACCGGCGCTGAACGTCAACACGCTCGGCGAGGTGCCCGACTCGAGCTGGTTCACCAACCGCATCGGGCGCGAGCGGCCGTCGCGCGAGGCGCTGGTGCGCGGCCCGGATCGCCTGACACGACCGAACATCGAGGACTGGCCGATCGTCGCTGGCAAGGCCGAGGGTAAGCAGCCAGGCTATCGCGTCGAGGATCCCGACAAGCACCTCTGGCAGATCGAGTTCGATCCGCCGGCCCACCCCGAGATGGCGTCGGCCGCCGAGGTCATCGGCACGGCGTTCTACCACGCCCTCGGCTACCACGTCGTCGAGGTCTATGTCGCCGACCTCGATCCGGCGAAGATCCGCATCGCGCCGACCGCGCGGATGCGCTCGCCGACGCTGCCGACGGGAGTGCGCCCGTTCGTCCGGGGCGATCTCGACGCGGTCCTGGCTCGGGCCGCCCGGCGGCCAGACGGCCGCGTCCGCGTGCTCGCCAGCCGGTTCGCCGACGGGTCGCCGCTCGGCAGCTTCCGCTACGACGGCCACCGGCCGGATGACCCCAACGACGTCTTCCCGCATGAGCACCGGCGGGAGCTGCGCGGCAACCGCGTCTTTGCCGCCTGGCTCAACCACGACGACTCGCGCGGCCTGAACAGCCTCGACATGCTCGAGCGCGCCGGCGGCAAGTCGTGGGTCAAGCACTACATGTTCGACTTCGGGTCGATCATGGGCAGCGGCACCGTCTTCGCGCAGAAGCCGCGCGCCGGCAACGAGTACATCTTCGAGGGCAAGCCCGGCCTGCTCACCGCCCTGACGTTTGGCCTCTACCTGAAGCCGTGGATCACCTTCCGCTACCCGGACGTGCCGGCGTCGGTCGGGCGGTTCGAGGGCACGCGCTTCACGGCGGACGCGTGGAAGCCCGAGTACCCGAACCCCGCCTTCCAGAACATGCGTGCGGAAGATGCCTTCTGGGGCGCCCGCCTGGTGTCGCGCTTCACGGCCGACGACATCGCCGCGGTCGTGGCCAAGGGCGAGTACTCGGATCCGGCTGCCAGCGCCTACGTGACCAAGGTGCTGATCGAACGGCAGCGGAAGGTGCTGGCGACCTGGCTGAACGCGGTCACGCCGCTGGTCGATCCGGTGGTGGCCAGCGACGGCGTGCTGCACGCGACCAATGCCGCGATCGCTGCCGGCGTCGCCGATGCGCCGCGGCGCTATGCCGCGCAGTGGTTCGTGTGGAACAACGCCGCCGGAACGACCCAGCCCGTCGGTAGTCTGGTCGAGCTGGCTGGTCAGGCTGATCTGGCTCTACCGTTACCGGCTGAGCTCGCCGGCCGGCAGCCGGGCGAGTACATTGGGGTTCGGGTCACCGGTGAGCACCCTGCACACGCGGCCTGGGCCCAGTATCCCGTCACGTTCTCGTTCCGTCGCACTGCGGCCGGCTGGGAGCGGGTCGGCATCATCCGCGACGTCGCTGCGCTGGAGTAGTCGATGAGCCGAATGCGTCACACCAACCGC
>JBDSLU010000216.1:0-3334 GCA_039916225.1 Vicinamibacteraceae bacterium | reverse complement strand
GACCGGCGAGCTGTTCGCGCGATTCACCGCCGCCGTCGCCCTCGCCCACCTGGGCGCGACCGGCGGCGAGACGATGCTGGCGGCCGGCGCCACCAGTCCGGCGCTCGACGCACGCCTGCGTGTCGCCGGCGTGCGCAAGGCGAAGGGCGAGCGCGGCTGGGCCGACGCCGTCCGTCCGCTGCTCGAGGGCGACGACGTCGGGGTGCGCTACCAGGCCGCGGCGATGCTGCTCGACATCGATCGGCCGGCAGCCTTGAAGGTGTTGCAGGCCGGCACGCAGGATCCCAATCCCGCCGTGCGCACGATGGTCGCCGACATCGTCACCAACGATCCATCCACGCCGGCCGCCGAGCTGCGCCGGTTGCTCCGCGACGGCGTGCCGCGCGTCCGCCTGTCGACCTCGGCCGCCATCGTCCGCCGCTACGCCCAACCCCGCTGAGGCCGCGGAGGCTCGCGGTGCCCGCCGATCGACTGGCACGCGTCTCAGCCGGGGCGCGGCCGCGCTGTCCCGGCTTCTACTTCCGGCTCATGAAGAGCCGCAGCACATACCAGAACAGCAGCGCGACCGAAGCGAACAGCTCGAGCGCGGCGCCGACGTGGCGGCTCTCAGGATAGTGGTGCAGCACGTTCGAGGTGTCGTAGAGGATGGCGCCGCCGGCCAGCGCGATCATCCCCACCGAAAACAGGATGCCGAGCGAGAAGCCGAAGATCGTCGCCGCGACGATCAGCACCATCGCCAGGATGCCGCCCCACATCAGGATTCCGCGCATGAACGAGAAGTCCTGTTTGGTGACCAGGACGAGCGTGGTCAGGGCGCCGAACGCCACCAGCGTCGTGAGCGCGGCCGCCGGCAACACCTCGGGCATCCGCAGGTTGGCGATGACCAGGACCGGCAGGAAGATCAGCGCCTGGGCCACGACGTAGCCACCCAGCGCCGCGTACTGCAGCGCCGGCGCCGCCGCGCTCGCCGCCACGCTGCGCGCCAGCCATCCGGCCACCATGAAGGCGCCGAGGATCAGCAGCCACGGCACGCTCAGCATCCCGCGCGCGATCGGCAGTGCCAGCCCCGAGTTGAACAGGAGCAGCTCGACGCCGACGAACCCGGCCACCGCCAGGAACAGATGGGTGTAGGTGCGGCGGAGGAAGGCGCTACGGGCGTCCACCGAAAGGCGAATGACCGGAATCGAGGCGCCGAAGGTGGACTCGGAAGCGAAAGGCATCGACGTCTCCTGACTGACGGGCTTGATCGAGGATAGCCCGGATCTCGACCCAGCGGTGGGCAACAAGCCTAGGGCGTGCTGCGACTGGGTGCCCCAAGGCCGGCCCCGTGGTCCTGCTGCACTAGACTGGTGCAGATATGCAGTCGGTTCCGCCCGCGGCCAGCCGCCGCACGGCCTTCGGGCTCGCCTTTGTCGCCCTTTCGACGCTGATGTACGAGGTCCTGCTGACCCGGATTTTCAGCGTCACCATGTGGTACCACTTTGCCTTCGTCGCCATCTCGGTGGCGATGTTCGGGATGACCGTCGGCGCCCTGGTCGTCTACCTGAAGCCGGCCTGGTTCCCGGTCGACGGCGTGCGCCGCCAGCTGGCCATCGGCAGCGTGCTGTTCCCGGTCCTGGTCGTCGCCAGCTTCCTCACCCAGCTCTCGATCCCGTTCCGCGTCCATCCGTCGATCGTCGCGATCTGGGCGATCGTGCTGACCTACGCCGTGATCGCCGCGCCGTTCGTGCTGAGCGGGATCATCGTCGCCTTGACGCTCACCCGGTTCCCCCGGGACGTCGGCCGGCTCTATGCCTTCGACCTGATCGGCGCCGCCCTCGGCTGCGTGCTGCTGGTCTGGCTGCTCGAGATCACCGATGGCCCGACGGCGGTGCTGGCCATCGCGGCGCTCGCCGCCATCGGCGGCGTCTGCTACGCGCTCGACGAAGGGTCGACGCGGCTGGTGCGCTGGAGCGCGCTGGTCAGCCTCGCCCTGATTGTCGCCGCCGCTGGCCACACGGTCCTGGTCTGGCGCGGCTTCCCGGTGCTGCGCATCCTCTACGTCAAGGCTGGCTTCGAGGCGCGGCCGCTCTACGAGCGCTGGAATTCCTACTCGCGGGTCCGCGTCAACGGCAACCCGGACGTGCCCGAGGCGCCCTACGCCTGGGGCCTGAGCCCGAAGTTCCCGGCCGACCGCAAGGTCAAGCAACTCCACCTCGACATCGACGTCGCCGCCGGCACGGTCCTGACCAAGAAGCCGGAGACGCCGGCCGACTCGGAGCATCTCGAGTACGACGTCACCAACATCGGCTACTACCTGCGGCCCAAGGGCAGCGCGCTGATCGTCGGCGTCGGCGGCGGCCGCGACGTCCTGTCGGCGCTGCATTTCGGCGCCACCAAGGTGACCGGCGTCGAGATCAACACCAACATCCTCGACACGCTGAACGGCCGCTTCGGCGACTTCACCGGCCACCTCGATCGCGATCCGCGGGTCCGCTTCGTCAACGACGAGGCGCGCAGCTTCATTGCCCGCAGCGACGAACGCTACGACGTCATCCAGATCTCGCTGATCGACACCTGGGCGGCGACGGCGGCCGGCGCCTTCGTGCTGTCCGAGAACTCGCTCTACACCGTCGAGGCGTGGGACATCTTCCTGTCGCACATGACGCCGCGCGGCCTGCTCAGCGTGTCGCGCTGGTCGTTCAGCGATCGGCCCGGCGAGGTCTACCGGATGACTGCGCTCGCCACCGCGGCGCTACAGCGACGCGGCGTCGCCGATCCGCGCGCGCATATGGCCATCGTCCGCAGTATCCGCGGTGACGGCGGCGACAACGCCCCGGACGGCATCGGCACGCTGCTGGTCAGCCCGTCGCCGCTCGACGCCAACGATCTCGCCACGCTGAAGGCGCAGGCCGATCGTCTCGGCTTCCAGGTCGCGCTCGACGCTCACACGGCGACGGACCCGACCCTGGCCCGGCTCGCTTCGGCCCGCGACCTCGATGCCGTCGTCGCCGCGCATCCGATCAACATCGCGCCGCCGACCGACGACTCGCCGTTTTTCTTCAACATGCTGCGGCTGCGCGACGTGCTGCGCCTCGATCTGCTGAAGCACGGCAAGTCGTCACACAACATGGAAGCGGTGTTCGTGCTCGGCACGCTGCTCTTCACGGTGCTGCTGCTCACCGCGCTGTGCATCGGCGTCCCGCTGTTCGTCACCTCGGATCGCAAGGCGCTGACCGGCGCGTCGCCGCTCGTGACCTACTTCGCGGCCATCGGCCTGGGCTTCATGCTGGTCGAGACGTCGCAGATGCAGCGCCTGATCGTGGTGCTCGGCCACCCCACCTATGGGCTGACG
>JBDSLU010000215.1:0-19273 GCA_039916225.1 Vicinamibacteraceae bacterium | reverse complement strand
TGACTGCCGAGATCAGGCCCGGGAACCGCAGGCAGCGGAAGTCCACCCGCCCGGCGGCGCGCTCGGCGGCGAGCTGCTTGTAGAACCGCGCGTAGTAGCGTCCGAGCTGCTCGCAATAGAGCTTGTTGCAGCCGTACATCGTCGTCGGCTGGTTGTAGACGTCTTCGGTGACGGCGCCGGCGCGGGCCCGCGTCTCGAGATCGGGCAGGCCGTAGGCGGCGATCGACGACGGGTAGACGAACACGACCGGCCGGCCGTGCGACTCGCCCTGGCGCTGCGCGAACTCGAGCAGCTGCAGCGTGCCCTCGACGTTGACCTGGTGGGCCAGCTTCGGCGAGAACTCGCCGCGGGTCGAGAGCAGCGCCGCCAGGTGGAACACGCGATCGACTTCGAACTCCGAAATCAGCCGCTCGAGCAGGCCTTTGTCGAGGATCGACCCGGTGAACTCGCGGGCGACCCGCCTGGTCAGCGAGGGATCGAGCGGCGTCAGATCGATGGTGACGATCGGCTGGACGGCCTCGGCCGCGAGGGCGGTGATCAGGCCGTGCCCGATCTCGCCGTTCGCGCCGGTGATGAGGACCGCTGGTTTTCGCGTCATGAGGTCAGCGCTTCAGCAGACCGAGGCCGTCGAGCTCGGTCTCGAGGCGGCTGACGAGGCCGTCGAGATGACTGACGATCGCACCGACGGTGTCCGGCTGCGACAGATCCACGCCGGCGGCCTTCAGCAGCGCCATCGGGTGATCCTTGCTGCCGGAGCGCAACAGATCGAGGAAGCGGCGGACGCCGTCCGCCCGCTGCGCCGGATCGGTGGCGCGAACGTCCTGCAGCAGCCGCGCACTCGACGCGAAGCAGGTGGCGTACTGGTAGACGTAATAGGGCGATCCGTAGAAGTGCGGGATGCGCGCCCAGGTGACCTTCAGCAGCGCGTCATCGGCCAGGGTGTCGCCGTAGAAGTCGGTGAGCAGGCCGCGATACAGCGTGCTGAGGGTCTCGGCGGTGATCGGCTCGCCGCGCTCGACCATCCGGTGCGCCTCGAGCTCGTAGTTGGCAAACAGCACCTGGCGATAGAACGTGCTGGTGACCTCGTCGATGGCGTGCTGCAGCAGCACCACCCGCTCGCGCGGATCGGCGGCGCGGGCCAGCATGTAGTCCAGCAGCAGCGCCTCGCTCAGCGTCGACGGCACTTCGGCGACGAAGATCGTGTAGCTCGAATACACGAAGGGCTGGGTCTCGTGCGCCAACATCGTGTGCATCGAATGGCCCATCTCGTGGGCCAGGGTGAAGACGCTGTCGAGCGTGTCGTTCCAGTTGAGCAGCATGTACGGGTGAACGCCGTAGACCGACGCCGAGTAGGCGCCACTGTGCTTGCCCGGGTTCTCGTAGACGTCGATCCAGCGCTCGGCGAAGGCGCGGCGGACGCGCGCCTGGTATTCCGCGCCGAGCACCGCCGTCGAGTCGACGATCCAGTCGGTGACGTCGTGGTAGGCGTAGCGGCGATCGAACTCGACGAGCGGGATGGTGCCGTCGTAGAGGTGATACTCGTCCAGGCCCAGCACGCGCTTGCGCAGCCGCTCGTACCGGCGGAGCGGCTCGACGCCGGCCCGCCCGGCGGCGATCAGGTTCTCGACCACCGACGTCGGAATGGCGTTGCCGTCGAGGGCCGCGTCGAGCATGGTCGCGTAGCCGCGCGCCTGGGCGTGGAACCAGTCGCGCTGCAGCACGCCGTTATAGAGCGAGGCGTAGGTGTTCTGATGATCGGCGAACGGCTGGTGGTGCGCCGTGAAGGCCTTGCCGCGGTCCGCCTGGACGCGGTTGGTGGCGAGGATGGCGCGGTAGCGGGCATAGGTCGCCTGCACCTCCTCGCCGGTCGAGAGCGTGATGGTCGGAAACTTCGCGTCGGCCGTGGCCAGCGCGTCGTAGCTGTCGTCGGGGGAATTGCCGAACTGGGCTGACAGCGCCAGCAGCCGCTCCCCGGCCGCGTCGAGCACGTGTGCCTGCTGCCGATAGAGGTCCTCGATCGAGAAGCGGTACAACGCGAGCGGCTCGGAGTCGCCCAGCCAGGCCTGCACCGTCGCCAGCGGGATCGCCAGCAGCTCCGGGTTGAACCACGCCGTCGCCTGCCCCCACAGCGCCAGCAGGTGCTGGACACGCTGACGGCGGCCGTTGGCGGCGTTGTCGCGCTGGTCCTGGTCGTAGAAGAGGGCGGCGAAATAGTAGACGCGGTAGGCGAGCTGACCGAGCGCGTCGCGATCCTGCAGGGCCGTGAGCAGCGCGGCCCCGCCCGAGGCGAGCGTGCCCCGCTGCGCGGCCAGGCCCTTGATGCCGGTCTCGAGCGCGGCGCAGCCGGCCTCCCAGTCCGCCGGGCTGGCGTAGATGTCGTCGAGCTTCCACGTGTCGACCACGTGGAGCTCACTGCGGTCCTTGGGCGAGCTCGTGGGCGGCGCGGCAGAAGCGGTCATCTCATCGTGATACATTGGCGCCCTTCGCGCGTCAAGGGCGCTCTTCGACATAGGAGGCTCCGTGGGTGATCGCGACGACTACATCCTCTTCAGCGGCGGCGCGCCGGGCGCCGAGATGGCCTTCGGTGAAACCGCCGAGCGCCTGGGCATCGAGGAAGTCAACTTCGCGTTCGAGGGCCATGTGCACGTGCGCACGCGCGGCCTGCGCATCCTGAACCACGAAGAGCTCAAGGCCGGCGACGTCAGCCTCGACTACGTGTCGAAGCTGATGAACCGCCGCTACACGGACGCGCCGGCGATCCGCAAGGTGCTGCAATCGATCTGGTATCAGGTCAATCACGGCCAGGAGATCTACGTCATCGGCGCCGTGCTGCCGGATCACACCGTCAAGGGCGGCACTGGCTGGGGTGCGGAGTTCGCCAAGCTGTGCAACAAGCCGCTCTTCGTCTTCGACCAGGAACGTGACCGCTGGTTCGCGTGGAAGGCCGATGCGTGGGTGCCCTGCCCCGCCGGCGAACCCGTCATCCGCCACACGCACTTCACCGGCACCGGCACGCGCCACCTCACGGACAACGGCACGGCGGCCATCGCCGGTCTGTTCGAGCGCAGCTTCGGAGCCTGACTATGGGCCCTCGTTGGAATCAGGTGGTCGGCTTGGCCGCCGATGCATCCCGCCGGGCGGCGTTGCTCGTCGCTTCCATACTCCCGGTATGCGCGCTCCTCGCGCCTGGCCGGGCGGGCGCCTCGACACCCAAGCCGACCACCTGATTCCGACGAGGACCCCATGTGGCTGTCGAAACCGATGCGTCAGCCGGTGCCGCTTGCGTGCAGCGCGACTGCCTTGGCCGCGCTGTTGCTCGTCGCCGGCGCCAGTGGCCGCACGCTGAGCCGTCACGACGCCTCTGTGGCAGGCACCGCATGGACCGGGTCGGTCATCTGGTCGCAGGTGGTCGTGGGCTGCCTGTTGGCGGCGCTGGCCGCGTGGCTGTGGCGCCGCGCGATCCGCTCGCTCCATGTCTGAAACGACACGGCCCGAGGATCGAGTGTTGGGAGTTGAGCGTGCCTTGGCCGTTGGAAATTGGGATTTGGGATTTGGGAATTGGGAATTAACAGGCCCATCCGCGCTCTAATCCAGGTGGCCTCTCTCTGAATCGCCCATCTCGACGCCTGACGGGAAGTACTCGCGCCACCGCCGGGTGACGGTCGCCGCGACGTCGGGATCGCAGGTCAGTTCCTTCGGATACCAGGCCTTCATCCGCGCGTCGATGACGATCGGCGGCGTGCGCGCGACGTGATTGCGCACCACCCGCGTCGCGGCCGCGTGGATGTCGGCGGCCGGCTCGAAACGGGTGAACGTCGTCCACAGGAAGTTCATCGCGCTGCGAGTGGCGCGCGCGGCGTCGTCGCTCAGGACGACGAGCGGCCAGGCTGCGAACGCCGGGGCCGTCGCCAACCGCGCCGCCGCGTCGGGTTCGTCGGCGTGCGCCGGCGCTTCGACGACCAGGCAGCCCGGACAGAAGACGCGCACGTCGCGGACGCCAGCCGGGACGTCTGCCGCCGAGAAGGCCTCGGGCAGCGTGCGAATCGGATCGCCGAGCCCGAGCCAGACGCCCTTCGACCCTTCGTTGACCCGCGGTCCGGTGTAGTCGAGCGTGTCCATCGACAGGTTGCCGAACACGTAGAGGTCGCTCTCCGGACGGGTCCGTGCCAGGACGTGGGTCAACGTCGCCTTGAAGTCGGCGAGGTCGACGTCGCGATCGGTGACGAGCAGGAACTTGGTGAGCGACAGCTGCCCTTCGCCGAGGATGCGGAACGCACTGCTCATCGCCTCGCGTCGATAGCGCTCGCGGACCACCGCGGCGGCGAGCGAGTGGTAGCCGGTTTCGCCGTAGGACCACAGCTGCCGCACCGCCGGCATCACCAGCGGAAACAGTGGCGACAGCAGCGTCTGCAGCAGGTCGCCGATGAAGAAGTCCTCCTGGCGCGGCTTGCCGACGACCGTCGCCGGGTAGATCGCGTCGCGCCGCCGGGCCAGCCGATCGATCTCGAACACCGGGTAGTCGTGCCGCAGTGAGTAGTAGCCGTAATGGTCGCCGAACGGGCCTTCCGGCTTGCGCACGTGCGGACGAACATGGCCCATGAGTGCGAACTCGGCGTTGGCGACGAGCGGATGCGGACCCCGGCCGGCGACGAGCGGCAGGCGCTGCCCCGCGATCAGCGACGCCAGCATCAGTTCGGGCACGTTCTCGGGCAGCGGTGCGATGGCCGACAGGATCAGCGCCGGCGGTCCGCCCAGGAACACGGTGACCGGCAAATCGACGCCGCGCGCTTCGGCGACCGCATAGTGGAAGCCGCCGCCCTTGCCGATCTGCATGTGCAGGCCGGTGCTGCGGCGATCGTGGACGTGCAGGCGATACATCCCGAGGTTGTGGCCGCCGCGATCGAGCGGCTCGGTGTAGACCAGCGGCAGGGTGATGAACGGCCCGCCGTCCTCCGGCCAGCTCGTGATCACCGGCAGCTCGTCGAGGCGGACGTCGTCGGTGACGTGCTCGACGACCGGACCGTCGCCCTTGCGCGACAGGCCGACCCGCGCCAGAGCACCGAGCAGGCCGCGCGCGCCCCACAGCTTGGCCGGCGTCGGCGGCAGGATGGTCTCGGCGGTGTGCACGAGCTGTTCGATCAGCGCGTGCGGCCGGGTCCCGAACGCCAGGCCAGCCCGTCGGGGCGTGCCGAACAGGTTGGTGACGAGCGGAAACCGGGCGCCGCGGACGTTCCGGAAGAGCAGCGCCGGTCCGCCGGCCGCGATCACCCGGCGGTGGATCTCGGCGGCCTCCTGGTTGGCGTCGACGGCGGCAGTGATCTCGACCAGATCCCGATCGTGGCGCAGGCGGTCGAGGAAGGAGCGGAGGTCGGCGAACCCAGTCATCGGTCAGTGTGGGGCGCGGGCATCACGCGCGCGGCACCGCCACCATCATGGATCGGGGATCCCGCCGGGCCCCACTCCGGGGATCCGATCCAGCCGTCGCGGCAGGCGGCGGGTGTGCGGCCACGGCGCCCACGCCGCCCCGGCCGGGCGCGGCGCCACCCCGACCGCGTAGAGCACGGCTTCGCGCAGTCCGTCGACGCCGAGCAGGCGCTCGGTGACGCTGTCGGCCAGCGCCATCGTGCAGAACGGCGCCAGGCCGCGCTCGGTGGCCAGCAGGCAGAACGTCTGGGCGTGGTGGCCGACTTCGGCGAGGACCGTCCGATAGGCGCGCGGCGTCTGGTAGCGCCACTGCGCGCGGGCAAACACGGCGGTCATGAACACCATCGCCGGCGCGGTGGCCATCCACGCCTGGTGCGGCACGCAGGCGGCCAGGGCCTTCGCCGTGAGGCGGCGGATCCGCACCAGTCGATGCGATGCGGCCTCGTAGTGGTAGATGCCCGGCGTGAGGCCGTCGACCCGTCGCACCGCGACGTAGGCTTCGACGGCGTGTCGGGCCCCGCCCGACGGGGACGTCTTCAGCGGCATCCAACCGAAGCCGTCGACGTCGACCCACGCCTGCACGCCCCAGGTGAGGCCGAGCAGTGTGGCCAGGGCGTCGAGCGACAGCGAGCCGCGACCCAGCCGGCGCCACGAGCGGCGGGCCCGCAACGTCGTCGCCAGCGCCGAGTCGACGGGCGGCGGCGGCAGCACCCACACATCCGCGGCGGACGCGTCGGGGTGGATCGTCACCGCGGCGGGTGGCGGCGCTTCGCGCGCCCGCCGCCGCAGCGCCGCGTTGGCCATCCGGCGCGGGCTGAAGCGGACGTCGCGGGTGGCGTCGTGGAAGAAGCCAGCGACGGGGTTCCACGCGCCCCACTGCGCGGCAGCGACATCCCGCGGATCGGGCTGCGCCGCCCTCGACACGTCGAGCAGGCCGCGGCGAACGAGGGCGCGCAGCAGCGGCAGGAGCGTGCTGGCGGACGCCCCCGGCATCACCGCCGCCAGACCGTCGATGGTCTGCCAGCGCGCCGCCGCGTCGAGCAGCGCGACGACGGACGCCGTCGCGACCGTCCGCGTGCCGCGGGCGAACTGATGCAGCACGAGCCCGTCGGCCTGCCAGTAGGCGACGACGTGCGGCGATCGACGATAGCGCGCCACGGCGCGCCGCGGCGGCGCTGCGGGAGGAACGGTGCGAGGCACGCCGGAACCGGCGGCTAGAAGGGAATGTCGAACCCGGGGACGCAGGTGCCTTCGATGACGTCACGCGCGCCGCGCAGCGACATGATGGCGCGGTCGAGCGCGTACGACTGCGGATCGGAGCCAGCCGCGGTGCGCTTGGCCTGGGAGGCGGCCTTGGCCGGCTCGAGCTTGGCCAGCGTGCGGTTGATCTCGGCGACGATATTCTTCACCGAGACAGTCTTCTTGCGCTGCGCGGTCGGGGTCTTCGAAACGGGCTTCTTCTTCGCCATGCGATCCTTGTCGGAAAGTCCCGGGCCGAATCTGGCGCCGCCGGGTCAGCGCTTGAAGTCCATGCCGTCGAGCAGCTGCGTGAAGCGGGCGTCCGCGCGCATGCTCTCGAACCGCGCGTCGTGGCGGAGAAAGAGCGTGCGTGCCGAACGCTGCGTCACGGCCTGCTTGAGCAGCGTCAACGCCTGCGACGTATCGCCGAGCGCCACCAGGACCGACGCCGCGTCCACTTCCCCGTCGGCCTTCGGGCTGCCCAGCAGATCGTCGGCGATGCGCCGCGCCTCCTGGAGCTGACCGGAGCCGGCCAGCGCGATTCCGCGCGCCGCAAGGAAGAACCGATCCTGCGGGTCGGTCGAACCCTGCGCCCAGCCGTCGAGCAAGCCGAACACCTGGGCGTACTGCTTATTGGCGAGGAGCGTCCGCACCAGCCCCTTCCGGGCCTGCGAAAAGCGTCCGTCGATGTCCAGCACTTCGCGGAAGGTCCGCTCCGCCTGCCGCTGGTTGCCGGTGTAGTGCCACACCATGCCCAAGGCGGACCGCGTCGCGAGCGAGGCAGGATCGAGTCCTACTGCGGACTGGACCTGCGCCAACGCCGCGTCCATCCGATCGCGAGCCACCAGGAACATCGCGTAGTGCTGGTGGACGGCGTCCGAGTTGGGCGTCAGCTCGAGGGCGCGCTGGAAGGCGCGCTCGGCGCCCTCACCGTCCCATTCCAGGTAGAAGCGGAGCTGCGCGTCTGCGTTGACCGCGGCGGCGTGATCGCCGTCGAGGGCCAGGGCCCGACCGATGGCCTCGCGGGCCAGCAGCGTCGCTTTGCCGCGCGGCACGCTGCCGTAGGTCACGCCCTGCAGCAGATAGCACTCGGCGAGTCCGACCAGCGACGGTCCGTGGTTGCGGTTGACAGCCAGGGCCTGGTTGAAATGCTCGATGGCCCGCGCCACGTTCGGCTCGGACAGATGGCGCATCACCGAACGGCCGCGCAGGTAGGCCTCGAACGCGGCGGGAGCGGCGTCGTCGGCGCGGGAGAGCCGGGCCGATTCTTCTTCGCTCGACGCATGAACGCCCAGCCGGCCCACCATCGCGCTGGCGACGAGACGCGGCAACTCGGCGGCACGCTCCACCGGCCGCTCGAACGCCTCCTCGAAGACCGGGGGGCCGCCGCCGGCGCGCAGCACGCTGACGCGCACGCGGGCCAGGCCATCGTTCCAGGTCGCGGTGCCGCGCACCACCCCGTCGACCTGATGGCGGGTCAGCAGGGCATCCGCCGTCGACGCCGCGGCCGTGCCATCGCTGGCCGGATCGGCCGTGAACGACACCACCCGCATACCCGGCAGCAGTCGGACGCGCTCCATGACGACTTCGCCGATGCCCTCGGCGAGGGCGCGGTCACCGGCCGAGACGATCTCGAAGGGCTCGATGACGAGCGAGACGAGAGGCGCCGCGGTGGCCGGAGCCGCTGCCGGAGACGCCCAGTTGCGCGACGCCCACATCGCCACACCAGCGGCGACGCCAATCGCGATCAGGATCGGCAACCAGACCTGCCAGCGCGACGCGCGCGCCGCCGGACGGGCGACCGCGCCGCTCGACGCCAACGTGCCCGAGGCCCGCAGCCCCGGGTCGGCCTCGGCAATGCCGGCGAGCGTCACCGGCGACATCAGCCCGCTCTCGAGCCCCAGCGCGTGCGTCAGCCCGCGCTGCATCGCACCGACGCTGGCGTAGCGCTCGGCCGGGTGGGATTCGAGCGCCCGCTCGACGACGTGGACGAAGCCCTCGGAGAGATCGGGCCGGAGGTCGTGGAGCCGCTTGCGCTCGCCGCGATCGTGCATCCGCCGCAGTTCGGTGAGCGACCGCGCGACGTACGGATACGAGCCGGTGACGAGATGGAACAGCAGGACGCCGAGGCTGTAGATGTCGCTCTGGGGCGAGGCGTCGACGCCAGCGAGGACTTCCGGCGACAGATACAGCGGGGTTCCAGCAACCGGCGACGCCTTGACCGCCTCGTCGTCCTCGAGCAGCAGGCCGGTGCCGAAGTCCATCAGCACGAGCCGCCCGCCCTCTTCGCGGATGACGTTCTGCGCCTTGACGTCGCGATGGACCAGACCGGCAGCGTGGACGGCGGCCAGCGCCCGGCAGAGATCCTGACCGAGCAGCGAGGCCTCGCGGCCGCCGAACGGACCTTGCCGCTCCAGCAGCTGCTCGAGCGTGTTGCCGCGGATGAATTCCATCCACAGCCCGACGCGGCCATCCTGGGTGTCGACGCCATGCACGGTGACGACGTTGCGATGGCGGACGCGGGCCAGGAGACGGCCTTCGTTCAGGACCTTGGCGGCGAGGAGATCGGCGGATCGGCCGCCGGCCCGGAGCAGCTTCACCGCCACGTCGCGCCGCAGCGACTCGTCGAAGGCCCGGAACACTTCGCCGTAGACGCCAGCGCCGACGCGCTCCTGCAACAGGAGGCCGCCCCAGCGGACGCCGGCGGAGGCCGTGTCGCCGGTGCTCGCCCCCGGTTGACTGCGCCCAGTCGCTATCGCCGCCGCGGCCGGGCGGATATGGCCGACGACGCGGCCCCGGACGTCGAGGGTGGATGCGCCGTCGACCGCCGGCGCATCGGCGTCGTCGGTGCTGCGATGGACGTCGCCGATGGACGCGATGATCTGCAGGCGGCTGATGAGCGCCCGCTCCCGCTCGTCGGTGGCCAGTGCCGCGACGGCTTGCCAGTCGACCGGCTCTCCGTCCGCGACCGATGAGGCGATCTCGAGGAGCGCCGAATCAGCCCTCATGGCCCATCTCCTCGGCGAGGTGCACGAGCGCCCGGGCGACGGCCATGCGGGCGGCATCCGGGCTGGGCTTGCGCATCTCCTCGGCGATTTGGGCGTAGGGCAGCTGCAGTTCGACCCGCAGCACGATGGCCTGACGCTCGTCCTCGCTCAGCTTGTCCATCGCCCGCTCGTAGCGCGCGACCGCCTGGCCGCCGATGGCTTCTTCGAGCGGCGAGGCTGCGGCATCGACATGGCCGTCCTCGTGCAAGCTCTGGGCGCCGGGGTGGCGAGTGGCGCGCCGCACTTCGTCGCGGATGCGGTTGACGACCGCGGTGCGGAGGTACCCCTGCAAGGCGCCCTCGTGGCGGACCTCGAAGGACTGCAGGCGCTTCAGCGTCTGGAACACCGTGTCCTGGACCAGGTCATCGGTGTCGAGCATGTTGCGGGCGTAGCGCGGCAGCCGGCCGCGGGCCCAGCGGGTAATACGAGGGAGGTAGCGCCCGAAGAGAACGTTGACCGCCTCTTCGCTCTGGTTCTCCTTGACGAGCGCCAGCAGCTCGATGGTCGACGCGGCGTCGATGCCGTCGGCGGGAGGCTGCCGCGGGGGCCCGGGAGCGGGCCGTGGGGAGTCCATAGGCAGGGCAGAATCCGTGGAAGACACCACGGGCGGGCCCATGATAGCGGGTCGACCGCCAAAGCTGAAGGGCTTTCGGGCCGCTGCCCGCGCCATGCTGCCTGCTGATGTCACGCGGCCTCCTGTCCGTCCCATCTCCATCAACGATGGCGGACGGCGCTCCGAACGGCCGGTAACCCTTTTGGGTGAGAGCGACTAGGTACCGGCCAGCGCCGCCAGCGGATCTCCGGTCAGCCGGTAGACCGTCCATTCGCGGTTCGGCCTCGCGCCCAGGCTGTCGTAGAAACGGATCGCCGGCGCGTTCCAGTCCAGCACCGCCCACTCGACCCGGCCGCAGCCGCGGTCGACCGCCAGCCTGGCCAGATGGGCCAGCAGCGCCGTCCCCACCCCGCGGCCGCGCGCCTCTGGGACCACGAACAGGTCTTCCAAGTAGATCCCGGGCTGGCCGAGGAAGGTCGAGAAGGTGTGGAAGAAGAGGGCGAAGCCGAGTGGGGCACCGGCGTCCTCGGCCAGGACCACCTCGGCGTACGGATGCGCCCCGAACAGCGCCTCGCGCAGACCCGCCTCGGTCGCGACCACTTCGTGCCGCAACCGTTCGTAGTCGGCGAGCGCCAGGATGAAGGCGTGGATCTGCGGGACGTCGTCGACGGTCGCGGGACGGAGCGTCATCGGGCGGCATGCTATAACGGGTTCATGTCCCCGTCCGAGTCCGCCGAGCCGCGGACCGGCACTTCCGAAGCCGTGACGCGCGGCATTCGCGTGTCGGTCGAAGCCGTCTACTCCCCGCCCCACTCCCGGCCCTCGCAGCAGCAGTGGTTTTTCGTCTACACCATCCGGATCGCCAACGAAGGCGAAGAGCCGGTCCAGCTGGTGAGCCGGCACTGGGTCATCACCGACGCCGTCGGCTCGGTCGAGCACGTCCGCGGGTTGGGGGTGGTCGGTGAACAGCCGGTCCTCGAACCGGGTGAAGCCTTCGAGTACTCGTCAGGCTGTCCGCTGACGACGCCGTCCGGTGAGATGAGCGGCACCTATCAAATGGTGACCGGCGAAGGCGACAAGTTCGACGTCGAGGTCGCGCGCTTCGAGTTGGAAGCGCCCTACACCATTCATTGAGACGCCGGCGCGTCGCGGCCTCCGTCGGCGGGTCGCCTTCGGCCGCCCGCGCTGCCAGCTGGCGCGCCCAGCGCCAGCTGAAACGCCGCGCGGAACAGCGGCCGCTGCGCCCGCGCTGAGGGCGCGGGCGTCATATCCACGGCGACAAGTTCGACGTCGAGGTCGCGCGCTTCGAGTTGGAAGCGCCTTATACGATTCACTAAGATGCGGCCGGCCCTGGGGGACCGGCCGGCACCTGCCACTACACCTCGGCTTGAAGCGCCTCGACGACGACGGCGACTTCCTGCTCGAGCAATGGCAGCAGTTCCTTGGCCGGGCCGATATCGCCGGCAGCGGCAGCCTGCTCCATCTGTTCGCAGACGTGCTGCATGCCGGTGGCGCCGACGTTGGCCGAACTGCCCTTCAGGCTGTGCGCCGCGCGCTTCACCGCGCCAGCGTCGCCCTGCGCGATGCCGTCGCGGATCTGGGCGATCTTCGGCGGTGTGTGCTCCACGAAAAGCAGCACCAGTTCCGCGACCACATTGGGCTGATCTTCGTCTTCCAGAAAGCGAAGCTGTTCAATCGCTTCTGGATCGACGGCAGGATTGCCGGGAATCACGCGCGACGGATAAGTCATGGCTGGCAACATCATAGACTGCCCCGGCCGGACGCGATAGGCGCCGGGCCCTGGGCCCCTCAGTGTGGACTCGTCCCCTCGGCCTTTGGTGCGTGCTCGGGCGCCGCGGTGGCGGCAACCAGAGCCGGGCTTTCCTGCGGCGCGGTCTTACCTCCCGACGCCAGCTCGCGGACGCCGGGCGGCAGGCTGCTCGTACGGTAGAGATGCTCGACGATGACCGACACGCGCCGGTTGCGCGCATCGAGCGGCTCGTCGCTGACGCGCAGCTGACGATCGGCATAGCCACGGACGCCGCGCACCTGGCCGACGTGCAGCCCCGACCGTTCCATCACGCGGCGTGCCGCGTTGGCGCGATCCGCCGACAGCTCCCAGTTCGAATAGATGTCGGTGGCGGCGTAGGGCTGCGAGTCGGTGTGTCCTTCGATGACGATCGAGTTCTTCAGCGATCCGAGCTCGCGGGCGATCAATTCGAGCACCTTCTCGGTGCCGGCGGCGAGGGCGGCGCTGCCGCTGGCGAAGAACGTCTGTTGCTCGGCGTCGACCAGCTCGATGCGCAGGCCGTCGCGCGTCACCTGGATTTCGATCTGCTTGCCCAGCGACTTCAGGTCCGGCGACTCGGCCAGGCGCTGCTTGATGCGCTTGGCGGTGTCCTCGAGCGCGGCGCGCTCGCCGGCGACGAGACCGTTGCTCTCGGCGGTCTCGCGCGGCGGCGCCGCCTCGGGATCGAGCCGCAGATCGCCCCCGGCAATCGGCCCGTCGGACTTGGCCTGGTCGAAGATACCGGGATCGCGGAAGTAGGCGGCCACGGAGGCCTTCACCGGCTTGCTCTGGCCGACCAGCCACATGACGAGAAAGAACGCCATCATCGCGGTCACGAAGTCGGCGTAGGCGACCTTCCACGCCCCGCCGTGATGGCCGCCGTGGGCAGCCTTCTTCCGCTTGACGATGATGGGCTGGCCGCCGAGGCTCATGCGGCCTCGGCGTGCGCGTCAGCCTGCGGTGCGCGGCAGTAGGCTTCGGTTTCGGAGAACGAGGGCCGCAGTTCGGCGGGAATCGAGCGGCGTGCGAACTCGACGGCGATGGCTGGCGCGAGACCCTTGCTCAGCGCCAGGACACCGCACTTGATGGTGGCGAGGTACTGACCTTCGAAATCGACCTTGTGCTCGAGTGACGTCGCCATCGGGCCGACGAAGCCGTAACACAGGAGAATGCCGAGGAAGGTGCCGACCAGCGCGGCGCCGACCTTGTGGCCGATCTCGCTGGCCGGCCCGTCGATCGCGCCCATCGTGATGACCACGCCGAGCACGGCGGCGACGATGCCCATGCCGGGCAGCGCGTCACCGACCTTGGCCAGCGCCTGCGCCGGCTTCAAGCCCTCGTGATGATGCACCTCGAGATCGATGTCCATCATCGCCTCGAGGTCGAAGGGGCTGACGCCGCCCATGATGATCACGCGCACTGAGTCGGTGAAGAAGTCGACGGCGTGGTGGTTGGCCAGGAACTTGGGGAAGCGCGAGAAGATCGCCGAGCCGTTCGGATCATCGCAGTGCGCTTCGAGGGCCATCACGCCGGACTGCTGGGTGAGCCGGAACGTCTGGTACATCATCCCGAGCATCTCGAGATATTCCTGCTTGCCCGGGCCGTCCTTGAAGAACGCGCCCATGCTGCCCGCGAGGCGCTTCAGGAGCGGCATCGGCGTGCTGATCAGCATCGAGCCGAGGGCCGCGCCCCCGATGATGACGAGCTCGGCCGGCTGGTAGAGCGCCAGCAGGGCGCCACCCTCCATGAGGTAGCCGGCAACGATGGCCGCGATCACGATGACTGAACCGACTATAAGCAGCATGCGACGGGAAACTCCTCGAACCCCACCGGGTCCGTCGACCTAGCAATCGACGGGCCGTCGCTGAACTTGAAGCTGGGAGGCCGGTACAGCGGCGCGGAAACCCTGCCGGCGGCAGGAGATCCGGTCAGCGGGCGGCGAGGGCGCGGTCGGCGTGCCCGGCCCAGACCCGGACGAGGTCGGGATCGAGCGCCGAGCCGGCGAGCGCAGCCAGGGCGGCGTCGGCGGCGGCACCGGCCACGCCGGGGCGGCCGGCTTCGCCCGTGGCGATGCGATCCACGGCGCAAGCGACGGCGACGAGCCGGGCTCCCATCGGGATTTCGAGACCGCTCAGCCCGCGCGGATGACCGGCGCCATCGAAGCGCTCGTGCGACGCCCGGACGATGGCCGACGCGTCGTGCAGGCCGGGCATCACCGACAGCAGTTCGAAGACGACGTCGGGATGGCGCAGGGCCAGCACGCGATCGAGTCCGGTCAGCGTCTCGGCCGGCTGGCGCAGCGGCTGCGGCAGCAAGGCCAGGCCGAGCTCGTGCAGCGTCGCCGCTTGCGCGACGACATGGCAGGCGCCCTCGTCCATGCCGATGGCGCGGGCCAGATCGAGCGCGATGCCGCGGGTGCGGGCCGCGTGGCCGGCCGCGCCCGGCAGCCGGCGATCGAGGAACGCGGTGAAGGCGGAGGTCAGCCCGGCCTCGGTGCAGAGCTCGCTCTGGCAGGCTTCGCGAACGAGAGCCGCCTGGGCGACCACCGCGCGTTCGAGCTCCCGGTAGCGGGCGCGATCGTCCGCCGACGCGTCACGCCACTCGAGGGCGCGGTGCACGGCCCGCATCACTGCGCCGCGCGTCAGCGGCGCCTCGATTTCCTCCACCGCGCCGCGGCGGCCGCGGAAGCCCCGCGCCGTCTCGCCGCTGGGCCGGACGACGATCACCGGCAGGTCGGCGTCGCGTGACTGGAGCGCATGGGCGAGGTGCGCCGGGGTCCAGGCATCGATCGAGCCGGACACGATGGCGACGTCCGCCTCCTCCTCCTCAGCCAGCGCCAGCGCCTCGTCGGGCGCGCTGACTGGCAGGCACTCGAAGCCAGCGCCCTCGATCCAGCGCGCGACCGCGTGCTGGATCCATGGATCGGACTCGACAACGAGGACTTGGTGTGAGCCGAAAGGGCGCATGGAACTCGATCCGGAAATCGGCGCAATCGCGCCGTTCTGCAACGACATTCGTCCCACGCGGCCGGCCGGCGCATCGTCTCGGGGGCGGTCGGCGCTCAGACGCTGCCGACGACGAACGACGAATCGAGCGTCGCCGGCGTGATGGCCACGCCCGGGGCCGCGCTGGCCTGGACGGTGGCGATGCCGAGCGCGAGGGCGCGAATCGCGGCGTCGAGCGAGCTGAGGTCGGACACCCCGCGGCGCACGGCGTCGGCGAGCACCTCGACGAGCAGCGGCCCGCCCGGTCCGTCGAGTCGCCAGGACGCCTCGGTCAACTCCACGAAGCCGCTGTAGCGCGGACTCGGGCCGGTGACGAGGACCTGGTTCACATCATTGCCCAGATGGACACGGCCGTTCGCGAAGACCAGGTCGAACTGAAAGATGAAGTAGCTCTTCCGTCCGCCGGAGACGAACGCATCGACACCATTGGCGAAGCGGATGTGGACGCGTCCGCCGATGTCCTCGGCCCCATCCCTGGCGCCCGGGCCTTCGTCGACAGCCGCATGCGGGCGTGATCCGGACGCCATCGTGTTGGACTCCCCCGCCGCGTCCGGCCAGCAGCGGACCTCCGTCCAGGGCCCGCACCAGCTCTCCAGCACCTCCCAGGCGTGCGTGCCGGTGTGAATCAGGTGCCCGCTGAACAGGACGTGGACGCTTTCGAGCGGCCCCAAGGTCCCCTCGTCGATCAGGCGCCGCACCGCGCGGTAGTGCGGATCCTGTGAGCGCGGGTGGTTGACGACCACGCTCGCGCCGGCCCTGGCCGCGGCCGCGCGCAGGGCCTGCGCCGACGCCAGCGAGGTCGCGACGGCCTTCTCGAGCCAGAGGCCCCGGGCTCCCGCGGCGAGTGCCGCCTGCGCCATCGCCACCCGTTCCGGGGCATAAGCGCACACCGACACCAAGTCTGGCGCCAGGGCAGCCAGCATCTCCAGGTAGCTGTCGAACAGGCGGTCGGCGGACAGTCCCCAGTCCGCCCCGAACGCGCCGAGGCGATCGACGTTGGTGTCTGCGCCGCCCGACAGTAGAATGTGCGGATGAGTCACATACCACCCCGCGTGTGTATGTGGCTTCGACCGGAGAGGGTCGCGCTCGAGCGCCGAGCCGATCCGGCCCGTGCCGATGATGGCGGCACGCAGAGGGACGTCGGACATGCGGTGAGTCTGGCCTCCAGGGCAGAGTGTAGCAGCGGCCACGAGGGTGTGCTTTTGTCGGGATCCCGACTGATCCTGCGTGCTTCCTACTCCCGCACCGCACGCCGTGTGCGAGTCGAGCGGACCATCCCAACAGCACGATTCTTGCTACAGCAGACTCGGCCCTGATGCGCTGCCTCCATGTGATCGACACGCTGCGCCCGTCGCCGGTTACGGCGGCGCTGGTGGCGTTGCTCGGGACCCGCCTGCGCCTGACGGGTGAAAGCGACGTGCACGATGTGCTCGCCTTCGGCGGTGGCGCGGCCGACGAGGCCTTGCGGGCGCGGGCCCGGCGCCTCTTCGTCGCGGGCGCTGGCCTTGACGTCGCCGCCATCGTCCACGGGCGCGCCTACGACGTCATCCACGCCGTCGACGCGGCGTCGGCGCACCGCATCGCGCCGATGATCCTCGGTTCGTCGGCGACGCCGTTCGTGTACAGCGGGCGCGGCCTGGCGCGCCAGCCGGGGCCGACCTTCGGGCGCGCCGCCGACGAGAGCCTGACCGCCGCGGCCGACCTCACCGTCCTCGACGCCGCGGTGGATGCCGCCGACGGCCGCACCGATCTCGGCAGCCGGCTGGTTCGACTCGACCTTGCGCGCTCGGGACTCCTGCCGGTCGACGGCGCTGCGCTCACCGTCGAGGCGTTGCCGCCGCGCGCGCAATCGGTCCTGCGCGAATGGCTGGCCTGTCTGGCCAGGGCGGCGGCCGCATGAACGCGCACGCCACGATTGCGGGCTTCCCCTTCGAGGTCTATCGCGCCATCGGCGACGACCGCTACGTCACCCCCGGCGAGTTGCCGCCCGAATCGGGCGACGCCGGCCGCGCCTTGTGGGAAGTCTACGATCGCCACTTCGGGCGCTTCACCGGCGCCAGCCTCGATCCCGCCTTCAGCCGCTTCGTCCGCGCCGACGTGCCGTTCGGCCAGCCGCGCTTCCCCGCCGGCTCGCCCGTCGTCGTCGCCGGTGGCGGGCCTGGCCTCGATGCGGTCGCCGCCGATCTCCGGACCGTGCGGGCCCGGGTCCTCGTCGTCACCGATCCGACCGGCGCGGCCGCGCTGCAGCGGCACGCCCTGACGCCGGATCTCGTGCTCGTCGAACGCGAGCCAGGCGGCCGGGAGGACGCGCCCCGTGGCGATTCGCTGATCCTCGGCAGCCGGGCGGCGGTGCTGATCGAGCCGTCGGCGCCGATCGCCGGCTTCGAGCGGGGCGCCGCCATCCGTCGCCTCGCCCGCGACCTGCCGTCGTGGGGCGTGTGGCCGGCGACGGCTGTCGCGGTGGCGCTGCGCGGTGGCGCGACGCGGGTGGTGACGCTCGGCCTCGACGGGTTGACCGAGGTCGACGAGCGGGCGCGCACCGATGCCCTCCTCTCGGCGCTCGCACTCCACACGTCGGCCGACTGTCTCGAAGTCGGCACGCAGTCGGGACGCGCCGGATGGTGGCCGGTGTCGTGGCCGAACGTCGTGCCCATCGATGCTCCCGGCAGCGCCGCGCTGTCCTGGCACGACGTCGGCGATACCGCGCTGCTGCGCGTCGAAGCCGAGCGGGATCTCCTGTTCCTCGCGCCGCTGCTGCCGCACGCGCGCGAGGCCCTGGCCCTGGCCTGCCGCGCCCGGGCCGGCGAGACGGTGACCAACCGCGATCTGTGCCGGGCGATCGAGATGCTGCTGGTGTGGGGCGCCGATCCGAGCATTCGCTGGGCCCTGCAGCGCGCGCTCGGTCTCACCTTCCTGCCGCGGCTGTGGCGCACCGGCGTCTCGATGGCGGAGCCGCAGCGTCTGTGGCGCCCGATCATCCTGGCGCTGCACGAGCTGACCGAACAGGCCGATCGCTTCGAGTCCCGGCTGACCACGCTCGCGAACGCCGCGCCGCGCGAAGGCGGGCCGTCGACGGCGCTCCTCGACCAGAGCCACCGCGAGCGGCGACGTCCGACGCGCGTCGAGACCAGCCGCGTCAGCGTGGTGATCCCGGTGCTCGAGGAACATCCGCATCTCGAGGACGCCATCGCCAGCCTGGCCGAGCAGACCTACGGCGAGGTCGAGATCCTCATCGTCCATGACACCGCTCGCGCCGCGCGCTGCGCGCCGCTGCGGGCGCTGCCGCTGTCGAACGTCCGGGTGCTGCCACACCAGGGCTCCTACGTCGACGCGCTCAACGCCGGCCTCGAGGCCGCGACCGGCGCGTTCGTGGTCATCCACGGCGCCGACGATCGATCGCATCCGCAGCGCCTCGCCCGCCAGGTCGCCTACCTGCAGGAGCATCCCGAGATCGGGGTCCTCGCCAGCGCCACCGGCAGCGTCGGCGCGACGCGTCTGGCGAGCCATCACGACGGCCACGCCGACGACGCCGCCGCATGGACACCGGAGGCGATCGAGGTCCGGCTGCGCAGCGGCCCGTGCTTCGAGCACGGTTCGGCGATCGCGCGCCGCGACGCGGTGCGCCAGGCCGGCGGCTATCGGGTCCGCGCCGGCTCGCCTCCCGACCATGATCTGTGGGTGCGGCTCGTCTCGCAGGTCCGCTTCGCCAAGCTGCCGACCCGCCTCTACCTCCGCCGGATCGGCGCCTGACCCCGGTCGGTCCGCGGGCGTCCACGGCGCGTCCGCGCCGCTCGTCAGCGCTGCCAGTCGGCGCGGGCGACGGGCATCCGCCAGCCGGTGCCGAACGCGCGGTCGCTGATGCGCAGGCCGGGCGCGGCCTGCCGCCGCTTGAACTCCGCGATCCGCACCAGCCGCAGCACCCGCGTCACCGTCGCGGCGTCGAAGCCGGCCGCGACGATTTCCGCCTGCGACTGGTAGCGCTCGACATGCCGCTCCAGGATCGCGTCCAGGACGTCGTAGGGCGGCAGCGAATCCTGGTCGGTCTGGTTGGGGCGGAGTTCCGCCGTCGGCGCGCGGGTGATGATGTTGTCGGGGATGACGGCGCCGCCCGGCCCGAGCGAGCCCTTCGGCCACGCCGTGTTCCGCCAGCGCGCCAGGCGGTAGAGCTCGGTCTTGTAGAGGTCCTTGACCGGGTTGAAGCCGCCGTTCATGTCGC
>JBDSLU010000214.1:0-18876 GCA_039916225.1 Vicinamibacteraceae bacterium | reverse complement strand
CGAACAGCACCGGCCACGGCACGGCGTACTCGCCGTGCTGGCGGAAATCCTGGAATACGCCGACGACGCGCTTGGGGAGCCGCGGCGGGTCGAGCGGCCCGCGCGTGTCCTTCGGATCGATCTTCTCGGGCAGGATCTTGCCGACCGCGTCCGCCGCGCCGCCGAACATCTCGTTGGCCAGGCTGGCATTGAGCAGCACCGGATCGGCCGCGGTGCCATCGTCCTCGCGCGTGAAGCCGCGGCCGGCCACCATCGGCATCGTCAGCACGCGGAGGAAGTCGTCGGTCACCGCGTTGTAGCGGTACTCGAAGTGCCGCCCGTCGGTGAAGTCCATGCCGCTGCCCCACGTCGAGTTGGCGTACGGGCCGGTGAAGGAGGCGCCGACGAGCTCGACCTGCGGCAGCTCACGGGCGGCCTGGATCAGGCGCCTGATCGCGTCGCGTTCCCGGGCCCGCGCGGTCGCCGCGGCCTGGGCCGCGGCGGCGTCGCCGTCGTGACTGCCCGGCAGCTCGCGCGGCCGGCCGACGTCGACGTTCCAGACGCGATCGATGTCGAAGCCGAGCGGCTTGCGGGCGTTGACCGCGAAATGGAGGCCCATGAAGACGACCAGGAAGAGGACCAGGAACGAGCAGAGGATCTCGACGGCGAGCAGCAGGTTCTGCCGCTTGCGATTCCAGATCAGGCGGATCAGGTGACGGGTCATCGGGACGGTCCTCCCTTGAGGGCTTCCACGGGGTGGAGCCGGGCCATCCGCCAGGCCGGGTAGACGCCGGAGATCAGGCCGAAGGCGATGGCCAGCAGCGTCCCGTAGGTGAAGACCCGCACGTTCACCGTGAAGGCCGAGTGGGCGACGAAGCCGCTCTGGTTGATCGCGCGCAGCACCAGCGCCGACAGCACCAGGCCGATGGCCCCGCCGGCCAGCGTCAGGATCACGTTTTCGACCACGAACTGCGCCACCAGGGTCCGCGTCGGCGCCCCGAACGCCTTGCGCACGCCGATCTCGGAGGCCCGTTCCAGGATGCGGCTGATGTTGACGTTGATCAGGTTCACCGTCGGCAGCGTCACGAAGAGCACCGCGAGGACGGCGACGAGCAGCGTCAGCTTCGAGCCTTGGCGGTCCGGGCTCCGGCGATCGGCCCACGGGCCTTCGCGGGCGATCGAGTCGTAGTGCGTCTCGAACGGGGCGACGATGGCGGTGTAGCCCTTGTCCGGCAGCTCGGCCTTCGCGATGCGCGAGTTGAACTCCTCGCGGATGATCGGCAGATCGCTGGTGGTACGGGCCAGGGCCACGGCGTGGAAGCCGCCCATGATCTGCTGCTTGTAGGCGTTGCTCTTGGCCGTGGTCAGCGGCGCGAAGACGTCGCCGTAGGGCACGAACCGCATGTCCGAGACGTTCTCGACGACGCCGACGACGCGGAACGACTGCCCGTCCGCCTCGAAGCTCTTGCCGAGCGCGGCGGCGCCGCCGAACAGCCGCTGCCGGCTCTCGCGGCTGATGACCGCGACGAAGCGGGCCTCGTCGACGTCGGCCTTGCCGTAGGGCCCGCCTTCGAGGAAGGTGAAATCGAAGACCCGCCAGAAAGCGGCGTCGGTGCGCTTCAAGTTCGACGAGATGCGCTGATCGCCGAGGTAGGTGGTGACCGTCTGGAACGAGGTGAAAAGCGTCAGTTCCTCGACCCCGGGCAGGTTCTTCGCGTAGCGGTCGAACAGGAGATAGCCGGCGTCGCTGTTCCAGGTGTTGTTGGGGCCGAACATGGTCGCGCTGTGGACGCCGAGCATTCGCGCCTGCCGCGACTCGGGGGCCATCGGCGCCAGCATGTGGTCGGCCATCGCCGACATGACCATCAGCACCAGCAGCGTGAAGCTGATGCCGAACAGGCTGATCGCGGTGTAGAACGGCCGCCGTTTGAGCACGGCGATCGTCATCGTGAAGTAGTGCGTCAGCATACCTGCCGTCCGTCGAAGAGCCGCACCGTCCGCGCCGTCTGCTGCGCCTTCTGGGCGTCGTGGGTGACCATCACGATGGTCGTCTGATCGCCCTGGTTCAGCTCCTTGAGGAGCGCCATCACCTCGTCGCCCATGTGCGAGTCGAGGTTGCCGGTCGGCTCGTCGGCGAGCAGGATCGCCGGCCGGCCGACGACGGCCCGGGCGATGGCGACGCGCTGCTGCTGTCCGCCCGAGAGCTGCGACGGGAAGTGGTGCAGGCGGGCGCTCAGGCCGACGCGATCGAGCGCCGCCTCGGCCAGCGTGCGCCGCTCGCGGTTCGACATCTTGCGGTAGAGCAATGGGATCTGCACGTTGTCGAGGACGCTGAGATCCGACACGAGGTGGAAGGTCTGGAAGATGAAGCCGATCTCGCGGTTGCGGATCGCGGCCAGCGCGGCGTCGCCGGCGCCGTTGATGTGGGTGCCGTTGATCTCGATCTTGCCCTTGGAGGGCACGTCGAGCAGGCCCATCAGGTTGAGGAGCGTGCTCTTGCCGCAGCCGGACGGGCCCATGATCGAGATGAACTCGCCCTTCTCGACGTCGATGGTGACGTCGGCGAGCGCGACCGTCTCGATGCGGTCGGTGCGGTAGACCTTTTCGATGGCGTGGAGTCGAATCATGTCTCTCTCGGGAAGGGCTCGTTACTTCAGGGTGATCTGCTCGAGGTGCAGGTAGTCGCGCATGTCGGAGACGATCAGCTCGTCGCCTTCGGACGCGCCCGACACGACCTCGACGAGGTCGACGCCGGCGATGCCGAGGACCAGCGCCACGCGCACGGCGCGGTCGCCGCGCACGACGAAGGCCCGGCGCGAGGCGTCGTCGACGAACGGGCCGCGGGCCACGCGCAGCGTCCGGTCCTTGTGGTCGGTGATGACGTGTACGTCGACGCGGAGGCTGGGGCGGAGGCCGGCCCTGGCCGGCTCGGCGAGGGCCACGGTGAACCGCACGACGCCGTTCTCGACCGTCGGATAGACGGAGGCGACGGTGCCGGCCATCGGCTGCTCGTTGACCAGCACCACCGCCGGCATGCCGGCGTGCAGCCGGCCGGCGTGCACGTCGGAGACGGTCGCGTCGACGCGGTAGGTCGACAGGTCGGCGAGCCGGGCGATGACGTCGCCCTTGCGGACCACCGCGCCTTCCTGCGAGAGCGCCCAGGTGACGACACCGGCGCGGTCCGACTTGGTCGTCGACAGCTCGACGAGGCGCCGGGCCTGGATCGCTTCCTTGTCCAGCGTGCCGCGTTCGAGCGTCAGGGTGTCGAGCGCGACCTGGGTCGAGGCCTCGGAGTTGTCGCGCTGGGCGCGCAGCTGCTCCAGCTCGATGCGGGCCTGCGTCAGCGCCAGCTCTGATTGCCGGAACGCGTCGCGGGACAGCAAGCCTTCCGAGACGAGGGTCTTGTCGCCGGCCAGCCGGGCCTCGGCCGACTGCACGACGAGCTGTTTGACGGCGATGCGGCCGTCGACGTCGGCGAGCGAGGTCCGCAGCGTCAGGCGGCGCTCGGCCTGCTCGTTCTCTTTCACGCGCAGGTTGCTCTGCAGCTTGTCGAGGGCCAGCACCGACTCGCTGGTGTCGAGCTCGACGACGGCGTCGCCGCGCTCGACGCGGGCGCCGGGCAGTTTCAGGATCCGCAGGACGCGAGCGTCGACCGGGCTGGCGAGCACGCGCTCGATCTCGGGGACCACCGTGCCGGCCGCCATGATCATCGCGTCGACCGGTCCCGTGGTGATCCGGGCGGTGCGGATGCGGGCGCGGGCGACGCCGGGACGCAGCAGGTCGGGGAGCCAGGCGATGAGCAGCGCCAGGATCAGCACCGGCACGGCGGTGACCATGACGCGGACGCCGACCCGGCGGCGTCGTTCGGAAGGGGCGATCTCGCGATCCACGCGACTCCCCTAGTCAAGTCGCGTGCCCGATCGCGGGCACCAGGATCAACGACTTACGGGGTGTCGCGACCGCGTGGCGTCCAGCTCCGTACGAACGGTCGTCCGAAAGCGGACGATCGGCTGACGGCGCTGATGGAGCTGTCGACACGATCGTCGGCGCGTCGTCTCCATCGCCCGGTGCCGATCCACACGAAGTCAGCCATTCTCACCACTGTTCGCGTGGCGTCACTCTTGCGTTGTTCAATGCAGGACTGCGGACGGCAGGCGAGCCGGTCGATCCTCTTGTCGGCGGTGCTGTGGACGACGCTCTGACGTCGTCTACGGCGGTGGCCGATACGCAACAACAAGCGCGACAGGCATCGGGGCACGCAACCGGCCCGTGGGGACCGGTTCGGCCGGAGGAGTCTTCAGTCATGGCGAGCCAGGGCATTCGCTTCCAGGGGGCCATCGGGTGGGTCGCGGGCGCCGCCATCGTGGCGATGGCGCTGCCGGTCGGAGCGAGCGACGGGCCGTCTGGGCCAGATGAGAGTCGCACCTCGACCGGGCGATCGACCTTCCGGAGCGGGGTCGACGTCGTGGCGCTCAGCGTCACGGTCCTCGATCCGCAAGCCCGCCTGCTCGCCGGCCTGAACCGCGACAACTTCAGCGTCTTCGAGGACGGCGTCCGTCAGGAGATCGCCTACTTCGAAACCAGCGAAGTGCCGCTCGACCTGGCCCTCCTGATCGACACCAGCATCAGCATGGAGACCCGGCTCGGCTTCGTGCAGCGGGCCGCCTCGGGCTTCGTCGACGCGCTGCGCGACGGCGACCGCGCCGCCGTCTACGGCTTCAACAGCTACGTCCGGCCGCTCCAGGCGTTCACCGCGGATCGCGGCCTGGTGCGCGCGGCCATCCAGGCGACGTCCGCCGGCGGCGGCACCGCGCTCTACAACGCCGTCTATGTCGCGCTGCGCGCCTTCCAGAAAGTGGCCGAGGACGGCCGGGTGCGTCGCCGGGCGATCGTCGTGCTCACCGACGGCGAGGATACCGCCAGCCTGCTGTCGTTCGACGACCTGCTGGCCGAGGCCAAGGCCGCCGGCGTCACCATCTACACGATCGGCCTGCACGCCGACGCCCCGGGCATCTACACGGCGCAGCAGGCGCGCGGCTACTTCTCCACGGCCGACTTCGCCATGAAGCAGCTCGCCCGCGAGACCGGCGCCAAGGCGTTCTTCCCGACGGGTCTGCCATCGCTGGCCGACGCCTACGCCGAGATCGGCCGCGAGCTGGCGACGCAGTACGCCATCGGCTACGTGTCCCGCAACCCGATGCGCAACGGGGCGTTCCGACGAGTGACCGTGCGCGTCAGCGACAGCCCGGGGGCGCAACCGCGGACCCGGACCGGCTATCTCGCCGCCGCGCGCTGAGCCGGTTCGGCGCCCCGCGCCGCCCGCGGTTGACCGGCTTGGATCGACGGCTGATCCGCGCCGGTCGACCGCTCGTAGGGTTTGAGCGGTGTGGCCGCGCGCGAGCTGCTCTAGTCAGGGGATGGGTTTCCCCTTCGTCAGCCGCCGTCTGCCCCAGCTCGTCCTGCTCCTCGCACTCGGCGTCGTCTCGACGGCCGGCCCTGCCGTGGCCGCTCAGGTCGCTCTGACCGGTCGCGTGACGGCGGGCCACTCGGGCGCCGCCGTCAGTGGTGCCGTCGTCACGGTCGAGGAGACCGGCCAGGCGGCGGTCAGCGGTCCGGACGGTACGTTCCGGATCGATGGTGTCCGGCCCGGCCGGGTCCATGTCCGGGTCAGCGCCGAATCGCTCGCCCCGAACCGCTTGGAAGTCCAAGTGGCCGAAACCGGCACCGTCGTCGATGTCTCGCTGGAGCCCGGGCTCCACTACGCCGAGGTGGTGTCGGTCGGCGTCAAGCCGCGCGACCCCTTCGAGGCCTACCAGGCGACGTCGGTCCTGTCCGGGCAGGATCTCTCGCTCAAGACCGAGGCCTCGCTCGGCGAGCTGCTGAAGACCGAGCCCGGCGTCGCCCAGCGCTCGCTCGGGCCGGCGCCATCGCGGCCGGTGATTCGCGGGCTCGACGGCGACCGCGTACTGATCCTCGAGAACGGCCAGCGCACCGACGACCTGTCGAGCCAGTCGGCCGACCACGGCGTCACCATCAACCCGCTGGCCGCGACCCGGGTCGAAGTCGTCCGCGGGCCGGCCACGCTGCTCTATGGCGCCAACGCCATCGGCGGGCTGGTCAACGTGGTCAGCGAGATCATCCCGACCACGCCGTCGACCAAGCCGGCCGGGGCGGCCCAGATCGAGCTGGGCTCGGCGGCGGCCGAAGCCGGCGCCTCGGCCGACTACGCGATGGGCAACGGCCGCTGGGCCTTCAACGCCGGCGGCAGCGCCCGTCGATCCGGTGACGTCTCGACGCCGCTCGGCGACATCGAGAACACCCAGGCGCGCAGCGCCATCGGCCACGTCGGCGCGTCGTGGACCACCGGCGGCGGCTTCCTCGGTGCCAGCTATCAGTACGACGACAGCACCTACGGCGTGCCGGTGGTCGAAGGCGGCACCATCAGCCTCACGCCCCGACGGCACGCGATCGGTGCGCGCGGCCAGACCCGCGGCCTGAACGGGCTGTTCACCGCGCTCAAGGGCTCGGCCAACGTGCGGCGCTACCAGCACGAGGAGCTCGAAGGGACGGAGGTCGGCACCGTGTTCTCGAACGACACCGTCGACGGCGAGTTGCTGGCGACGACGCGTCCGCTGGCCGGCAAGCTCGAAGGCACCTACGGCATCAGCGCCGGCTCGCGCACCTTCGAGGCAATCGGCGAGGAAGCGCTGGCGCCGCGTGTCGAGCAGGGCACCGTCTCGGCCTTCACCTACCAGGAAGCGGTCTGGCCGCACGTGACCCTGCAGTTCGGCGGTCGCGTCGAACGTCAGAGCTTCACCCCCGGCGGCGGCCTGCGGCCGCGAGACTTTACCAACGTCAGCGGCTCGCTCGGCGCGTTGCTGCGACCGTCCGACGCCACCACCGTCGCCATCAGTGTCGCCCGCGCGGTCCGCAATCCGGCTCTCGAAGAGCTCTATTTCTTCGGCCCGCACGCCGGCAACTTCGCCTTCGAGGTCGGCGACGACGACCTCGACGCCGAGCGAGCGCTCGGCCTCGACGTGGCCTTCCGGTGGCGCCTGCCGCATGTCAGCGGCGAAGTCGCCTACTTCCGCAACTCGGTCGGCGGCTTCATTTTCCGCCAGCCGACCGGCGCGACCGACGAGGACTTCCCGGTCATCGCCTTCACCGCGGCGGACGTGGTGCTGCAGGGCGTCGAGGCGCACGGCGATGTCGAGATCGGGCCGCGCATCGTCCTCGAGCTTGGGGCCGACTACGTGCGCGGCGAACTGCGCGACAGTGGTGACGCGTTGCCGCGGATGCCGCCGCTGCGCGCCATCGTCGGGGCCCGCTATCGACGGAACGCGCTGCAGTTCGGCGCGCAGGTGGTGGCGACCGCGGATCAGGACCGCGTCTTCGAGGAGGAGACGCCGACCGCCGGCGCGGGTGTGGTCAAGCTCTTCGGCGTCTACTCGAAGCAGACCACGGCCGGCATGCACACGATCACGCTGCGCCTCGACAACGCGACCGACGCGACCTACCGGAACCACCTGTCCTACATCAAGGACCTGGTGCCCGAGGCCGGTCGCAGCGTGAAGCTGGTCTACGGCATCCGCTTCTGAGGCGCGCGTTGCCGAGCAGGCCTGCGGCCCGCCCACGAACCGGCTCGGTCGTCAGGGCGAATGATCGTTGTTGGGTTGTGCGCTGGGAAGCCTATCGGCCAGTCGCCCGACGGGCTACAGGGTCCGACGGTATTTCGCGCCGGCCCGCTCAGTTGTAGCCAGCGATCCGGCGGCGGAGCGTTTTCACATGCTCCCAGATTTGCTCGTATTCCTTGCGATCGTCACTGTCCTCGTCGATCGGTGTGGCACCGGGTGTCGGAAAGGGCGGTGAGAGCAGCCGCAAGTAGAGCTCGAGATCACGGAGCGCATCCGGAAAGCGTTTCAGCTGGTAGGCGAGCAGACCACGGTCGCGCAACTCGACGGTGGCCGAGTCGTCGAGCGCGAACAGCAGATGCGTGACGTCCAGGGCCTGCGGGAATGAGCGGCTGCGTACGTAGAGGCGCTTCAGGTTGGTTGCCATCCGGGCCAGCGTCTGGCGCGTGTCGGCGGTCGCCAGCACTTCGGCGGTGAGCACGACCTCGCCGCCGGCGTGCCGCTCGAGCAACCGCTGGCAGTCTTTCTCGCGCAGGATCGCGCCGCGATGGAAAACGTCGATGAGCAGGTCGGGCGAGTGCGGGCCGATGCTCGGCGAGCGGACCAGGAAGTGGCCGGGGAAGTTGACGCCTTCGAGCGGCAGCCCGGCCCGGCGGCCGACGTCGAGGTAGATGACGGCGAGCGAGATCGGAATGCCGGCGCGGCGCGTCAGCACGTCGTTGACGTAGCTGTTGCGCGGGTCGTCGTAGTGCGCTTCGTTGCCGTGGAAGCCGAGGTCCTCGAACAGGTAGTCGTTCAGCGTGGCGACTCGATCCTCGACGCCCTCGACGAGGGCCAGCCGACGGGCGGCCTCGTGACCCATGGCTGCCAGCGTCTCGAGGATGGGCGCCGCCTCGATGTCGCCGTGCTCGATCGAGGCGACCACCAGCGCGCCACGGACGAGCGCGTCGTCATCGCCGCTGCGGGCCAGGGCCACGAGCGTGCGGGCCCGGGCCTCGATCGTGGTCATGGCCGCGCGACCAGCGCCTCCAGGGCCTCGATCGTCACGGCGTCGAGAGACGGCACCACGAGATCGGCGACGGTGAGCTCCTCGGCGCGATAGGACGTGGTCACCGCCACCGTCCGCAGCCCGGCGTCGCGGGCCGACTGCAGGCCCCACACCGAGTCCTCGATGGCGACGATGTGGCGCGACAGCGCATCCATCGGCAGCACGCCCTGTTCGCGCAGGATGGCGACGGCTCGCCGGTACGGATCGGGATGCGGCTTGCTGCGCGGCGTGTGCTCGGCGGCCACGACCGTGCGGAAGCGCTCGCGCAGGCCGGTGCCGCGCAGCACGGCATCGATGTCGTCGAGGGCCGCGCCGGACGCGATCGCCAGAGGCACCAGGGCGCCGAGGCGCTCGATGCACGCGGCGGCCCCTTCGTAGATGACCGGCTGGCCGGCCAGCATCTCGGGGAACAGCGCGATCTTCTCGTCGACGAGCGCGGTGATGCGGCCGTCATCGACGCGCTGGCCATGGTCGGCGAGCACGGCGCGGAAGGCGCCGGCGTCGTCGTAGCCGAGGTACTTGGCGTAGTAGTCGCGCTTGGCGAGCGTCACGCCGTGGCGGGCCAGCACGCGCCGGAATCCTTCGAAGTGCAGCGGCTCGCTGTCGGCGATCACGCCATCGAAGTCGAAGACGACCGCGGAGAGAAGCATCGGGGACCCGTGGGAAGACGAACCGGCCGTGCCGCGCTATGGCCTCAGCCGTTCGCCCGATCGGATCGGTGACGTCAGGCGATTTTCGCGCGGCGGGTACGGGCAATCATACTGCGAGTTGTAGACGCAGTAGGGGTGATAGGCGCGGTTGAAATCGAGGTCGTAGAGGCCGGTGGTGGTGCGGTCGAGATCGAGGTAGCGGCCGCCGATGTAAGTCTCGGTGCCGTTGGTGGGATCGCCGAACGGCACGAACAGCCGCTGCATCGCCTGGTCGTTCTCTTCGACGAAGGCGGTCAGCGTCAGCGGCTGGCCCTTCACCGAGAAGCGGAGCTGGCCGGCGCGGCGCATGCGGCGGCGCTGCCCGGTCGACGTCGGCATCTCGAGCGCCACCTCACCGGGCGAGGGAGCGAGCTTGGCGGGCACGTGGTAGCCCTCGTCGACCTGGAAGTAGGCGAGCGGCAGCAGCCGCGCCCGCTCGGCCTGCGGCACCGGGGAGTCCTGCGCCGTCGAGGCGAACGCCGCATCCTTGGTGCTCCGGTGCTCATGGATCTGCTGGGCATACGGCACCGGCGGCGGCGCCCCGCATCCGGCCGCCAGCAGCGCCGCCAGCACGAACGACCCGCGAACTCTCGCACGCATCCCGTGAAGCGTATGTCAGCCGACTCTCAACTCCCAATCCCAACTTCCAATGTCCAATTTCCAAAATCCAACGGGGCCGGTTCGGCTCGGGAGTTGGCAGTTGGCAGTTGGACCCTTGGCAGTTGGACCCTTGGAAGTTGGCCTCTTGGAAGTTGGACTCCTGGGAGGGACCTAGGACGTTGAGCCGCGATAGCGGCTCAGAAGGCTCCGCCACTGGCGAGGACGTGCGCGGCGATCGTGCGCCGCAGGGCGACGGTGTCGACCGGCGCGCTCTTGAGCAGGCGACGCAGGGCGGACAGCGTGACGCGCCGCGTGTCGCCGTCGGTCAGCGCGGCGACCGCTTCGCGCGCCGTCATCTCGACCCGCAGCGCGGCGTCGGCGATGGCGGTGCAGGCGATGGCCTCGTGCACGTCGGGATGACGTGCGCCGTCGGCCTGGGCCCGCTCGGCACGCAGCAGCGCGCTCTCGGCGCCGAACGCGTCGATGACCAGGTCGGCGGTCAGCATCAGCGCCTCCTGCTCGTCCGCCAGCTTCTCGCCGAAACGCTGCATCGCGGTGCCGAGGACGAGGAGCGCGGCCTTCTTCAGGCCGCCGACCGTGCGCCGGGCCGCGGCGAGCGGCGCGTCGTCGCCGCCGTCGCCGGCCATCGGGCCGGTCACTTCGTCGGCCAGCCGCTTGGCCGCGGCGATCAGCCCGATGTCGCCCTTGGCGGCACGGCGGGCAAGCAGCCCGGCGATCAGCAGCCGGTTGATCTCGTTGGTGCCCTCGAAGATGCGGTTGACCCGGGCGTCGCGGTAGCGGCGTTCGGCGGGGTAGTCGGTGACGAAGCCGTTGCCGCCGTGGATCTGCACGTTCTCGTCGACGACGTAGTCGGCGATCTCGCTGCCGGCGACCTTGGCGATCGACGCCTCGATGGCGTACTCCTCGAGCGCTGCCAGCAGCCGCGCCGCCGGCGTGCCGGTGCCGGCGTCGATGGCCCGGTCGATCAGGTCGGCGGTCCGCGTCAGCAGGCTCTCGAGCACGTAGATCCGCACCGCCATCGTCGCCAGCTTGGTGCGGATGGCGCCGAACGAGGCGATCGACTGCCCGAACTGCCGCCGCTCGGTGGCATAGGCGATCGCTTCGGTCAGCGTGGCGCGGGAGCCGCCAGCCGTGGCCGCGCCGAGTTTCAGCCGGCCGTAGTTCAGTACGTTGAAGGCAACCTTGTGGCCGCGCCCGACCTCGCCGAGCACGTTGGCAGCCGGGACGCGCGCGTCCTGCAGGATCACCGGCGCCGTCGACGAGGCGCGCAGCCCCATCTTGTGCTCCTCCTCGCCGATCGAGACGCCGGGGAAGTCGCGCTCGACGATGAAGGCGGTGAACGCCTCGCCGTCGACCTTGGCGAAGACGATGAAGACATCGGCGAAGCCGGCGTTGGTGATCCACATCTTCTCGCCCGAGAGCGAGAAGGCGCCGTCGTCGAGGCGGGTCGCCCGCGTCCGCGCGCCGAGGGCGTCCGACCCCGAGCCCGACTCGCTGAGGCAGTAGGCGCCGACGATCTCGCCGGCGGCGAGGCGGGGCAGGTAGCGCGCCTGCTGCTCCGGGGTGCCGAAGGCGACCAGCGGCAGGATGGCCAGGCCGGTCATCGCCCCGAAGGTGGTGCCGAACGAGGCATCGGCGGAGATCTCGGCAGCGACGACCACCGAGCTGACCTTGTCGAGCGCCAGCCCGCCGTGCTCTTCGGCGACGTCGGTCGCCAGCAGGCCCAGTTCGCCGGCGCGGCGAACCAGGGCACGGGCGATGTTCCAGTCCTTGCCCTCGAGCCGCTCACGCTGCGGCGCCACTTCCTGCCGCACGAAATCGGCGGCGGTGCGCGCGATCAACCGGTGTTCGTCGGTGAGCTGCTCGGGCGTGAGCACGTCGCCCGCCGCAGCGTCCTCGATCAGCCACGCGCCGCCTTTGTGTGCGATCGCCAGCGTCGCCATCACGACATCCTTTCGAAGATGCCGGCGGCGCCCATGCCGCCGCCGACACACATGCTGACCAGGCCGTATCGGCCCTGCCGGCGCTTCATTTCGTGCAGCAGCGTCGTCGTCAGGCGCGCGCCGGTGCAGCCGAGCGGGTGACCGAGGGCGATGGCGCCACCGTTGACGTTCAGCCGTGCCGGATCGATGGGCAGCTCGGCGAGGCAGGCGAGGATCTGCGCCGCGAACGCCTCGTTCAGCTCGACCAGATCCATCGCGTCGAGGGTGAGTCCGGCTCGAGTCAGGGCCTTGCGGATCGCCGGCACCGGGCCGATCCCGAACAGCTCGGGGGCGACGCCGGCCGTGGCGTAGCCGACGAAGCGGGCCAGCGGCGTCAGGCCCAGGGCGGCGGCGCGCGTCGCCGACATCACGATCACCGCCGCCGCGCCGTCGCTGGTCTGTGACGAGTTGCCGGCAGTGACGCTGCCAGTGGCGTGGAACGCCGGCTTGAGCTTGGCGAGCGCCTCCGCTGAGGTGTCGCGCCGCGGCCCTTCGTCGGTATCCATGCGCTTCGGCGCCGCCGGCGCGCGTCCCACCGCGGGGGCGGCGTCCACGATCGCCGCGTCGACGGCGACGATCTCATCGGCGAAGCGCCCGGCGTCGATGGCGGCGATCGCCTTGCGATGGCTGTCGAAGGCGAAGGCGTCCTGCGCCTCGCGGCTGATCTTCGACGCGCGGGCGTGGTTCTCGGCGACCAGGCCGTTCGAGAGATAGACGTCGGGGTAGGTATCGATCAGCGTCGGGTTGGGCGAGACCTTGAGCCCGCCCATCGGCACCAGGCTCATCGACTCGGTGCCGCCGGCGATCACGACGTCGGCGGCGCCGCTCTGGATCCGTTCGGCGGCGTAGGCGATCGACTGCAGCCCCGAGGCGCAGAAGCGGTTGACGGTGACGGCCGAGGCGGAATGCGGCACACCGGCACGCAGGCTGGCGATGCGCGCGACGTTGAGGCCCTGCTCGCCCTCGGGCATGGCGCAGCCGAGGATCACGTCCTCGACCTCGGCCGGGTCGAGCCCCGGCACGCGAGCCAGGGCCGCGGTGATGGCCGCGGCGGCGAGATCGTCGGGACGGGTGTGGCGCAAGGTTCCGTTCGGCGCCTTGCCAACGGGGGTGCGAACGGCGGCGACGATGACGGCTTCGGGCATGGCGGCCTGCTTTCCTGTGTTCCTGCCGCTCAGTCGTGCAGGAGATCCGCGATGGTGTCGGCGATTTCGCTGACGTGGCCGTCGAACAGATGATCGGCGCCGTCGACGATGACCAGCTCGCGCGGCTCGGCCAGCGTGCCGTAGAAGCGCTGCATGGCCTTGGTCGAGGTGAAGTGATCGAACTCGCCGTGGATCATGAACACCGGCTTGCCGGCGGTCGCGACGGCGGCGAAATCGTAGCCGTCGATCGGCGGGGCGATGGCGACGAGGTGGGTGACGCGGGGATCGCCGGCGCCGACATCGAGGGCGATCCACGAACCGAAGGAGTAGCCGACCGCCCACACGGGCAGGCCCGGGTAGCGTGCCGCGGCCACGTCGATGGCGGTGCGGAAATCGTCGCGTTCGCCCGGTCCGCCCGTGAAGGTGCCGTCGCTGGACCCGGCGCCGCGGAAGGTGAACCGGACCACCGCGCAGCCGACGCGTGTCAGCCCCTGCGTCGCGTGGTAGACGACGCGATCGTGCAGCGTCCCGCCCAGTTCCGGATGGGGCGGGGCGATGACCGCCACGGCGCGCGGGGCGTCAGCGGGTTCGTCGATGCGAGCTTCGAGACGGCCGGCCGGGCCATCGAACTGGCGCACGCCGGCGGGATGCGCGCTCATGCCTGACCCTCCCCAGCCGTCGCTCCGGCGGAGCCGTCGGGGAGGACGAAACGCCCGACCAGGCTGGCGAAGTGCGCGGCGCGGGTGATGACGCCCATATGCCCGGTGCCGTCCAGTCGCGCCACCTCGGTCCGGGCGATGCACGCACGATAGCGCCGCGTGCTTTCGGGCGGCACCATCTGATCGAGGCCGTCCTCGCCGGTGACGAGCAGCGTCGGCACCTGGATCCGGCGGGCCGGCGCGCTGACGTCGTCGGCCAGGGCCAGGCGGATCCGCTGCGCCGCGCGGGTGCTCGACATCGGCGCCAACAGTACGTGGCGCAGCATGCGGGCGCTGAAGCGCACCCGATCCGGCCACGCCGGGAATACGTTGCGCAACTCGGGACGGGCGCGTCCGGGCGCCGACAGGACAAAGGCCGGCAGCGACAGCCTCGGGCGCGCCACCCAGCGCGCCTGGTTCGGTGGCAGCGTGAAGCCGGGACCCGGCGCCGATGCCAGCACCAGCGCCCGCACGCGCTCCGGATGCGCGGCGGCGTAGTGCACGGCGATGCGGCCGCCGAACGAGACGCCGACCAGCACCACCGGCTCGGGGCCGAGCGCGCGACAGATGTCGTCGAGACGCGCCAGATCGCCGTCGAACGACGCCGACAGCGGCGGCGCCCCCGGCTCGCCGCACAGCGAATAGGCGGCGACGCGGAAGCGGCGGGCGAGGGCGTCGACCGTCGGCGTCATCCATTCCCAGCGGCCTTGCATGCCAGGCACGAGCACGAGCGGCGGGCCGTTTCCCCTGATCTCCATCGCGCCAGGCATCAGTTGCGCAGCGGCTTGCCGGTGTCGAGGGTGTGCTTGATGCGCGCCAGCGTCTTCGGCTCGGCGCACAGCGACAGAAACGCCTCGCGTTCGAGATCGAGCAGGTACTGCTCGCCGACCAGGGCCGGGCCGGCCAGCGATCCGCCGGCCAGGATGTGCGCGAGCCTGCGGCCGATCAGCGCGTCGTGATCGCTCAGCCGCTCGGCGCGGTGTGCCAGATGGACGCCCAGCTTGAGGATCGCCTCGACCGGCGCCCCGCCGACCGGGATCGCCGTGCGCAGCACCGGCGCCTCGTAGCCCTCGGCGACGCGGGCCAGCGCCAGCGCCTTGGCGTCGGCGACGAGCCGGTCGCGGTTCATGCTCACGCGATCGACCGGCCGCAGCAGGCCCAGCGTCCGCGCCTCGGCGGCGGACGTCGACGTCCTGGCGAAGCCGATTGTCTCGAAGACGGTGCGGACCGGGCCGGCGAGGTCCGTGCTCGGCCCGAGCGTCAGGTGGCCGGTGGCCCGCGCCAGCATTTCCTTGGTGCCGCCACCGGCGGGGATCAGGCCGACGCCGGCTTCGACCAGACCGATGTAGGTTTCCGCGGCGGCCTGGATCCGATCGCCGTGCAGGGCGACCTCGCAGCCGCCGCCGAGGGTCAGGCCGGCCGGCGCGACCACCACCGGCACCTTGGAGAGACGCAGGCCCATCGTGGCGCGCTGAAACCCCCGGATCATCAGGTCGATGTCGTCCCAGTTGCCTTCCTGCGCTTCGATCAACAGGAGCATCAGGTTGGCGCCGACCGAGAAGTTGACGGCGTCGGTCGAGACGACCAGGGCCGCGAACTGCGCTTCGGCCGTCGCGACGGCCTTCTGCAGCATCCCGATGGCGTCGCCACCGAGCGCGTTCATCTTCGAGTGCAGCTCGACGGCGAGCACGCCGTCGCCGAGATCGACGAGGCTGGCGCCGGGGTTGCCGGCGACGATTGGCGTGCGGTTCTTGGCGTCGGTGAGCAGCAACACGCCGGCGGACGACGGCACCCGCCGTCCGTCGCGGAACGTGTCGGCGCCGGTGGCCAGGCGATCGGCGACGAGCGGCGGCACCGGCGCGCCTGGGCAGGCGTCGACCAGCGTGCGCAGGCCGATGGCGTCGGCCAGCTCGAACGGGCCTAGCTCCCAGCCGTAGCCCCAGCGCATCGCCCGATCGACGTCGTCGAGGCTGTGCGCGATATCGGGTGCGACCGACGCCGTGTAGAAGAGCGTCGGGCCGAGCGTGCGGCGCAGGAAGTCGCCGACGGGATCGTCGCCGAGGAACAGCGTGCGGACCCGGGTGCCGACGTCGTCGATGGTCCGGGCGCGATCGATCGACGGGTAGCGCGCCTTCTGCTGGGCGCGATAGGTCATCGTCACCGGGTCGAGCGCGAGGATCTCGGACTGGCCGCCGGGCCGCTTCTCGCGGCGGTAGAACCCCTGCCCGGCCTTCTCGCCGATCCAGCCGCGCTCGGCGATCGCCAGCGCCAGCGGCGGCGGTGCGAAGGCGCGGGCCCGCTCGGCGCCGATCCGCCCCTCGAGATTGCGCGCGACGTGGATCAGAACGTCGAGGCCGGTGATGTCGAGGGTCCGGAACGTCGCGCTTTTCGGCCGGCCGATGGCCGGCCCCGTCATCGCGTCGATCTCTTCGATGGTGAGGCGGCCCTCGGCCCACACGTCGAGGATGCGGGCGATGGCGTAGAGGCCGATGTGGTTGCCGATGAAGTTCGGCGTGTCCTTCGCGACCACGACGCCCTTGCCGAGACGGCGGTCGCCGAGGTCGGCAATCCGGGCGAGCGTCGCCGGATCCGTGTCCGGTGTCGGGATCAGCTCGAGCAGCTTCAGGTAGCGCGGCGGGTTGAAGAAGTGGGTGCCGAGGAAGTGCCGGCGGAAGCCCTCGCTGCGGCCCTCGGCGAGGGCGCCGATGGGAATGCCCGAGGTGTTCGAGGTGACGATCGTGTGTGGCGCGCGGGCCGCGTCGACCCGCGCGAACAGGGCCTGCTTGATGTCGAGGCGCTCGACCACCGCCTCGACCACCCAGTCGGCGCGGCAGGCGGCGTCGAGATCGGTCTCCAAGCCGCCGGTGCGAATGGCCTGCGCGTGGGCGCGGGTGAAGAACGGATCGGGGCGCAACGCCGCGGCCCGCTTCATGCCGTCACGAGCGGCGTCGGCCGAGACGTCGAGCACCATGACCTCGAAGCCGGCGTTGGCGGCATGAGCCGCGATCTGCGCGCCCATGGTGCCGGCGCCGAGGACGGTGACGGTGCGCATCATGGGCGGGCTCCTACGCCGACGCCGTGCACGAAGACGTCGACGACCGCGTCGGCGACGCCGTCCAGCGACGTGCGGCGGTGGCTGAGCATCCAGTTGGTGGCCATCTCGTCGAGGGCGCCGAAGAGCATCTTGGCGGCCAGGGTCGGGTTGACGCTGGCGCGGACGACGCCGGCGGCCTGCCCATCGGCGATCACGTCGCGGAGGATGCCGAGATAGTCGCGGAGCAGCGTGTTGGAAAAGCGCTCCATGAACTTCGTCGTCTGCCGCAGTTCGACCTGGAAGACGACCGCGAGGTCGCGATCGCGGCTGAGTCGATCGAGGTGCAGATGGGCGATCCGACGCAGCCGCTCGAGCGGATCGGCGATGCCGGCGAGCGCCGCCCGGCCTTCGGCGATGGCCTCGCTCATCACGCCCTCGAAGATCGAGACCAGCAGGTCGTCCTTGCTGCGGAAATACAGGTAGACGGTGCCGGCGGCCACGCCGGCGGTGCGGGCGACGTCGGCGACCTGGGCGCCGAAGAAGCCGCTGCGGGCGAAGGTGCGGATGGCCGCGCGCAGGATCGCCTCCCGCTTGTCGCCGCGCGGAGCGGCGGCACGGACGCGCGGGCGGGCGGCGCGAACGGGCTTCGGGCGAACGGCGGCGGCTGGCGGCATCGGTGGCACCGTGATCCGGCTACTGAATGGCGGTTCATTCACTGTAGGCCGGTGCTGCGACGACGGTCAAGCGGGGGCGTGGCGACGCGGCGGGACGCTGCCGAATCGTACGCAATCCGAAGCCGTTGCCGGCCCCGTCTTGCGTAATGTGTTTCCGCTGGTGCGGCCGGGACGTGCTGCTAGAATCGGGGCGCGCCTGCCGACCCGGATACCCCACATGCCGCTTCGCCGGTTCGGCCCCGTCCTGCTGCTCGTCACGCTCGTCGCCTGCGGCGGCGGCGACGATTCACCGCCAACCCTCCCGCCGCCGAGTACCCCGCCAGGAGGCGGACAGACCGCGCAGAACCCGTGCGTCGCGGCGTTGGCCCAGGCCGACGCCGACGGCGAGCCGTTCGCGCCGTCGCTGGCGGCCGGCGTGATCGGCAAGGGGCGCCTCGGCCTCGCCGCCGACAAGCGTAATGTCGCTGATCTGTTGTGGCGCAGCGCGATCGGCGCCCGGGCGGCCAACCGCGCGACGCCGTCACCCGACGCGGTGACACAGGACATCGGCGACATCGCGGTGATCGAAGACGACGGCACGCTGCTGCTGCCGCGCAACAGCTTCGATGTCCGCAACGCCGGCCTGCGCTTCGAGCGCAACGGCAGCGGCGGCTACGACCTGACCCAGACCACCGCGTCGTTTCGCACCGCCCTCGGCCGCCGTCTCACCCTGACCGACGACGACTCGAAGACCGAGACCATCCCGTTCGCGTTCTCGTACTACGGGCGCTCGTTCACCTCGGTGTTCGTCAATTCGGACGGCAACCTGACGTTCGACGAGGCCGACGCGACCTCGACGACGCGCGGTTTCGCGCGCCTGCTCGGCGGGCCGCCGCGCGTGGCGCCGTTCTTCGCCGACCTCGACCCGTCGACCGGGGGCCGCGTCTTCGTCGACGCCGCCAGCGACGCGTTCACGGTGACGTGGTGCGGTGTCCGCGGCTTCGACTCGACGCAGACGACGACCGTCCAGGCATCGCTCTTCGCCAACGGTGCCATCGACGTGAAGTTCGGCCCCGAGGTGACGCTGACCGAGGCGCTGATCGCGCTGTCGCCGGGACGGGGCAGCGCGTTCACGCCGATCGATCTGAGCGCCGCGACCCGCCTCGGCGGCGGTTCGGCGGCGGTCGGCGAGCGCTTCTCCGAAGACCCGGAGCTCGACGCTCCGCAGACCGCCCGCCGCTTCTTCGCCAGCCACGCCGACAGCTTCGATCAGCTGGTCATCTTCACCGACACGGCCGTCGTCAGCGATGCCTTTGCCTTCGAGTCGACGATCTCGAACGCCATTGGCGGCATCGGCGTGGACACCTTCAATCAATCGGCCGACTTCGGCAGCGGG
>JBDSLU010000213.1:0-8954 GCA_039916225.1 Vicinamibacteraceae bacterium | reverse complement strand
TGCCGAAGCCGTCGCGCAGGTCGTTGCTGTTGGCGATCAGGAAGCCGCCGGTCTGATCGGCGAGCTGGCCGAGGCCGCTGTGCGGGTCGGCACGCAGCAAGGCCTCGTTGGCCTCGAGCGCTTCGGTCATCGGCCGGTCGTTGGGCAGCGACGTCGGGTTGGCGTTCATGCGCCGGCTCGACGCCCCCTGGACGCCCTCGCGTGTCGCGGCGAGCGTGCTCTCGGTGCGCAGACCGGCGGCGTCCATCGGATAGATCGAGACGTTGGCGCGGTTAGCGGTGGCAATCACCGAGGTGAAGCGCTGCTGCACGTTCGAGGTGATCGACAGGCCTTCCGAGAAGAACACGACGCTCTTGCGCCCGGGGATGGCGCGCATCGCCGAGACGATCGCGAGCAGGGCGTTGGCCGTCGAGTAGCCCTGCTGGTCCGACTCGAGGGAGGCGAACTGCGTCGCCATGCGGTTGGTCATGGTCGCGAACTGCAGGTTGGCCGCCGCCGCCGGATCGACGCCGCCCCCACCGGGCCCGGCGTTGGCCGCCCCGGCGTCCACCTGGGCCTGCGCTTCCTGCATCATCGCCTGCGCCTGGGCCGCCGACTCGCGGCCGTTGTAGGTCGACGTGGCACGCCCGACAGCCTGCTCGACGCCCTTGCGCAGCAGCCCGCCGTCGCGCGTGAACGTCTGGTAGAAGATGAGCGACAGGTCGATGCCGAAGACGCCGACGACGTTCTTGGCGTTGGCGCCGGCGCCGATGTAGCCCAGGGCGGCCTTGTGGGCCAAATCCTTGGCCTCGGGCGTCAGGCGATCGAACAGCAGCGCGATGACCTCGGGGGCCGTCGTCACCGCCGGCTCACTGCCGCGAGTCGGCGCGACTGCAGCGGACACGGGATCGGGCCGGTTCACCGGCGTGAACGATCCGATGTCCTGCGCCACTCTCTCCTCGGTCAGCTCGAAATCGCTGGCTTTCAAATCGGTGACCGGCTTGCCGTCGCGATCGCGGACGACGACGTCGATGACGATGGCGGTGACGGCCGTGGCGTCGACGTCCTTGGTCCGCACCGCCTGGCCCGAAGCCGGCTGACGAGGCACGGCGGCCTGGTCGGCGACCAGCGTGATCGACGACACGGCAGCGATGAGGAGGACACTGAGAGGGCGCAGTACGTTCATAGATGTCATCGAGGCGGCGCCATGCCGCCGACGGAGTTCTCGCCGGTCCGCTGCTGGCGGACCAGACGATCGAGGCGCGTGAACTCGGCCTGCTCGCGATCGGCGTCGGCAGGACGTTGCGCCGCCCGATAGGCGCGGGCCAGAGCGAAGTGCATGGCCGGGCTGTCCGGCGCGAGCTTGACGGCGGCCTCGAGCGCGCGCACGGCACCCACGAGGTCTCCGGTGGCCAGCAGGACCTGGCCGAGGGCGTTGTGCGCCACGAACATCGTCGGGGCTTCCTGGACGGCCTGCTCGGCCCACGGCTTGGCTTCGGCGAACTCGCTCCGCTTGATGTAGGCGAAGGCAATCTGGATCTTGGCCAGGACGTGCGTCGGCGACACCGCCAGCTCCCGTTTGAAGCGCTCGATCGCCTGTTCCGGCTGCTCGCCCGACAGCATCACGCCGTAGGCGTAGTGCACGTTGGGAGTATCCGGGTAGCGCGATACCAGCGCGTCGAAGGCGTTTTGCGAGGCCTGCAGCAGCCGCGCCGCCGTGAAGTATTGGGCGCGGCCGGCGAGCATCACCAGCTCACGCTTGGAGCCCGGCAGATCGTCGGGCAGCATGGGCATTCGGAGCGTCGCCAGCCCCAGGACCTCGATAATCCGCGGCGAGTCGTTGCCTTCCAGGCCGAAGTCCGACAGGACAGCGAGCGCCTGCTCGTAGTCCTCGTTGCGGATCAGGAGCAGGGCGGTGTGGTAGCGAGCCGCCTCCGAGATCTCGCGGCTGGAGGTGACGCCGCGGCGGCGGGCCTGCGTCAACTCGGAGAGCGCGTCGTCGTACCGCTTCAACTTGAAGGAGGTCAGCCCCTTGAACACCCAGGTGACGCCGTCCGAGTCGTCCTTGGCAAGGACGCGACGAAAGGCGTCGTTGGCCTCGTCGTAGCGATCGAGGTCGTAGCAGGCCGTGCCGAGCGCCCACCAGCCTTCGGTCCACTCGGGCTTGAGCGCCAGCGCGCGCTTGTAGTGGGTGACGGCCTTGTCGAGATCGTTGGCTTCGCGGGCGGTCGAGGCTTGCTTCGCGGCAGCAGCGAAGCCGGCCGGTTCGGCCGCGGTCGCCGCAGCCTTCCTGGCCGTCGCCGGGTGCGGGCGAGGCGGCGTCGCCCCAGGCGCCGGCGCCTGGGCGGAGGCCAGGGACGCACTGCACGCGAGGCACAGCGCGACGAGGGCGTGGGACAGCAGGATATTGCGGCGCATTACAGGGCTAGCCTTCGATTATAGGACCGCCGCCGCGCCGCGGAGGGCGAAAGCCCGCCCCGATCAGGCAAAAAAAACGGGGAGGGCGATTTCTCGCCCTCCCCGTGCGTCACCCGGACGGAGCCGGGTTTGGCCTTAGAAGTAGTACTTCAGCGCGAACTCGACGATCCGGTGACCGCGGCGGATGTTGATCCGGCCGAAGTTGTCGAGCGAGTTCTGCGTGAAGGAGAAGCCGCCGCGCGCGTCGCAGACGTTGTCGGTGGTGCCACCGGCGCCGTTCGGGACGCCATTCACCCCGACGTTGCAGACGGTTTCCAGGTTCAGGTTGATGTCGTTGCGATCCACTGCGGTGGACGCCGCCGCCATGTTGAAGATGTTGAACACACCCACCCGGACCTGCAGCTTCTGGTCACCCTTGATCGCGAAGTTCTTGAACAGGGTGATGTCGTGGTTCATGCGCCCCGGCGTGCGAAGGTCGTAGGGCGGCAGGACGTCGCCGACCTCGCCGATCGCCGGGAAGCCGATGCAGCTGATGTCAAGGAGCTTCTCGCCGACCTTGCGCCCGTCGAGGGCGGGATTGCAGGTGTAGACCGGGGCGAGGCCGTCGCCGCCGCCGCCAGGCCCGGTCAGCACCGTGATATCGGGCGTGCCGTAGTAGGCGATCTCCGCGCCGTTCGTGCCCGCCGGGCCCGAGAAGCCCAGCCAGATCGGAATGCCGCTGGCGTAGGTCGAGATGCCCGACAGCTGCCACCCGTTGAGGAGGCCCTTGCCGATCGCCGGGCCAGACTCGCTGACCGCATCCGGAAGGAAGGCATTCCACGACAGGTTGAAGATGTGGGTGCGGTCCTCGTTGCGGATGCCGTAGGTGCGCGCCGGGTTGAACGGATCGCGGTTGCGATACTCGTCACCGAGCGTGCCCTTGGTGCGGCTCAACGTGTAGGTCGCGAAGTACTGCAGCCGCTTGCTGGTCTGGCGGCTCAACGTGACCTGCAGCGAGTTGTAGTTCGATTCGCCCTCGAAGTCGTACACCGTGATGCCCGGGTAGGCGGTGAACGGCCGGCGCTCGTTGATAACCGTATCGGCCAGCGCGCTCCGCTGCACGATGTCGCTCAGGTTGGCGTTGCCAATCACCCCAGTCAGCAGCGAGCCTTCCGGAATGACGTTGCCGTTGACGCGCGTCACCAGATCCCGGCCGCGGGTGCCGACGTAGGCCGCTTCGAGCACCATGTCGAAGGGAATGCGCCGCGCGTAGGACACGCTGAAGGAGTGCGTCTTCGGGAACTTGAACGAGTCCGGCGTCAGGGTGTTGATGCCGACCGAGCCGAGCCGCGACGCCAGGGTGATCTCGTCGATCGTGTCGTAGGTCAGGCCGGCGTTGTTGCCAAGCCCGCCGCTGTTGTAGACATCGGCCGTGAGGTTGTAGATGTAGGGCGGCAGCCGCAGGGTGTTGTCGTACTCGACGTTACCCATGTTGCGGTTGAAGAAGATGCCGTAGCCGCCGCGGAGCACGTTGTTGCCCTGACCGTCGAGATCCCACGCGGCGTTGATGCGCGGCATTGCGAACGGACTGCGGTTTGGCAGGATGCCGGCCGGAGCGTCGCCGTCCTCGATGTAGCGCACGCCGTTCAAGCGCGTGAAGCTGGAATCCAGGAACTGCGGGCGGTTCCGGTCGTAAGTCGACGGATCGAACCTGCCGCCGAGGCCATTGAGCTCCTCGTTGTTCGGCCAGTAGCCGGCGCGGACGCCCAGCTCGAGCGTGAAGTTCGGCTTCAGCTTCCAGGAGTCCTGCGCGAAGAAGTCCATGTTCCAGAACCGGTACTCGCCGGCCGGCGACGTGGTGCCCGCCTGGTAGCTGGTCGGACGCCCGGTGAGAATGTCACCGACCGCGTTGCCGGTCGACCCGGACGACCAGGCCGGCGCGTAGACGAAGCGGCCTTCCTCGTCGTTCTGGAAGTTCTGCTGCTTCTGCAGGCGCGAGATCGACACGCCGAACTTGAAGCCGTGCGCACCGGCGATCTTGGTCAGCTTGTCCGAGAAGGTCAGCTCGTCGTTGTGCGCGTACATGTCGTTGGCCGCCGCCCACATGTTGCTGACGCCGCCACCCCAGCTCGGGATGATGCCCGGGATGTACGGGCTGGCATTGCCGAACGGACCGGGCATCGACAGCCCGTAGTTCGCCAGCGACATGACCGCCGGATCCTTGTACGTGTTGTCCAGCCGCAGGCGGCTGAACGACACCAGCGCTTCGTTCGTCATCGTCGGGCTGAGCACCGAGACGATGTTGCCAGAGTAGGACCGCCCCTTGTTCGTGCCGAGGTTCGGCGACGGCAGCTCGACGTCCGACGCGCCCCACCACACACCGCGACCGCTCTCGGCCTCCTCGCCCTCGATGGCGACCCGCACGTAGGCCTTGGTGTTCTGCGAGATGTTGTAGTCGAACCGCATCTTCAGGTCGGTGCGGTTGGTCGGCTCGAGACGGCTGTAGATGTAGTTGTTCTGGTTGCGCGGGTCGTTGTAGTTCGGCACCGGGTAGAGGTTGGCGAGCACCCGGCCGGCTGGGGTGGTGTAGGGCGCCAAGTTGTTGCCGGGCGCCGGCTGACCGGCATTCGGGAAGCCGGGCGGGATCACCACGTTGCCGACCGGCTGGCCGAGATTGCTGCCGTTGCTCGTGGCGAACTCCGAGAAATCGCCGGCGCGCTGCTTGAGGGTCGGCACCGTGCCGATGCGCGAGCCCGAGTCGACCTGCTGGCGCTGCGCCTCGAACCCGACGAAGAAGAACGCCTTGTTGCGCTGCTTGTTGAAGCCGGGCAGGAGGATCGGACCACCGACGTTCAGGCCGGGGTACTGGTACTTGCTCTTCGGCTTGGCCGTGCCGGTGATCGAGTTCGACCGGTCGTTCGCCTGGAACTTGCTGTCGCGGATGTAGTCGTAGACGGTGCCGTGGAACTGCGACGAGCCGGCCTTGGTGACGGCGCTGACGCTGACGCCACCCGCGCCGTACTCGGCCGCGAAGTTCGAGCTCTGGATCTTGACCTCCTGCACCATGTCGTTGTTCAGCGTCACGATGACGCCGCTGTTCGACCCGATGTCGATGAGGGCCGAGCCGTCCAGGCTGACCGTGTTGTTCGACGACCGCACGCCGTTGACCGTGTAGCCCTGCGTGTTGTTGGCGCCGCCGCCGAAGCTCACGCTCTCGTAGCCGGGCGAGTCGATCGCCGGCGAGACGACGCCGGGCATGATGCGGAGGAGCTCGAGCGAGCTGCGGCTGACGACCGACAGGTTGTCGATCTGCTCGGCGCGCAGTACGCCCTCGCGGGCGCCCGTTTCCGTCTGGATGATTTCGAGCGGGCTGGAGACGGTGATGACGTCGGTCAGGTTACCGACTTCGAGCATCACGTCGAGACCGCGCGTATCGTTGGGGCTCAGGGCGATGTTCTTGGCGTCGTACCCCTTGAACCCTTCAAGCTCGACCTTGAGTTCGTAGGTGCCATTGAACAGCGAGGCGAAGGTGTAGCCGCCGCGGTCGTCGGAGACGGCCGTGCGGAGGGCCTTCGTGCCCGTATTGGTGATCGTGACCGTCGCTCCGGGCAGCACGCCGCCCGACGCGTCGGTGACCGTGCCACGGAGGGTCGCAGTTCCCTGCGCCGCGGCGGTCCCTGGCGTCCCGAACGCGAACACGGTGGCTAGCACCGCCCACGCCAGAGCCAGAATTGATGTCCTCAAACGCTTACCTTCTTGCACAGGCTTCTCCCCACAAAAGTGGATGTGGCCAAACCAAACTAATTTCAGCGAGGTCGAGTATCACAAACGCATTATTGGGGTGTCAAGGTGCAAAGCCCCTGAAATAAGGCACTTCCGCCTGCTCTCTGGCGTTTCCCAGGGCCTGGATCGGCCGTTCTTCAATTCGCCGGATCACCAAAAAGCACTAGGAACTTAAAATAGGTATTACCAATTTTCCAGCTGGCCTGGTAATGCGTTCATATTTTTGGATTTTTTCGGACGTGGACGCTGTCCGAAATTGGCATGTTCAGGGCGGCTAAGCGCCATTCCGGCAATGACTTCTGCCGACGCTTCGGCGCCGCTCGGCAATTTCCGATAGCGAGAAGCATGCTGCCTACGGCCGGGCTAGAGGGCAACCACCGTCATGCCGCTCATTCCGGGTTGCGCCGGTGATCCAGCCGCATGGTTTAAAAAATGGCATCAGTCAAGGCATCGAAATATAAAAAAAATTCATGGACCTTTGTAAACGCGCCCGCGAAAGCCCTCGTTTTCGGGAAACCTGGTGGCAGCGATGAATGCTGGTAGGATCGGCCGAATGCGTCAGCGACGCCGTTCGTTCCTTCGCACAGCCGGGCTGGCGGCCGGCGGCGCTGTCCTGCCGTGGCGGCTGATCGGCGGCGCGGCCCCGGGCCAGTCGCCCGGCGCCACCGGCGCCTCCCCGGCGTTCTTGAGCCTGTCCCCGAAGGACACCGGCATCAGCTGGGTCCATGACAATGCGATGTCGCCGGGGCGCTTCCTGCCCGAGACGTGCGGCGCCGGATGCGCGTTCATCGACTATGACGGCGACGGCTGGATGGACCTCTACCTGGTCAACAGCGGTCCGTCCGACTTCTTCACGCCCGCCACCCCGATCAAGAACGCGCTCTACAAGAACAACCGGGACGGCACGTTCACCGACGTGACCGATCAGGCGGGGGTCCCTGGCGGCTCGTTCGGGATGGGCGTGGCGGTCGGCGACTACGATAACGACGGCCACGCCGACATGATCGTCACGGCCTACGGCAAGCCGACGTTGTACCGCAACAACGGCAACGGGACGTTCAGTGACGTCACCAAGGCCGCCGGTCTCGACATCCCCGGCTGGACGACGAGCGCGGTCTGGTTCGACTACGACAACGACGGCAAGCTCGACCTCTTTCTCTGCAGCTTCGTCGAGTTCTCGGGCAAGGCCAACGTCATCTGCGGCGACAACAAGCTCGGTCGCCGCTATTACTGCATCCCGCGGGTCTTCAAGCCGACCGCGAGCCTGCTGTTCAAGAACAACGGCAACGGCACCTTCACCAAGACCAGCGCCGGTACCGACATCGAACGGGCGCTGGGCAAGGCCCTGGGCGTCGTCGCCACCGACTTCAACGGCGATGGCCTGATGGACCTGTTCGTCGCCAACGACACCGTCCAGAACTTCCTCTTCGCCAACCGGGGTCCGGATCCGACCGGCAAGACGAAGTGGGAGGAGCTGGGCCTGTCCGCCGAAGTCGCGTTCAGCGCCAACGGCCAGCCGCGCTCGGGCATGGGCGTCGACGCCGCCGACTTCGACCAGGACGGCATGCAGGATCTCTTCGTCGCCAACGTCGACCAGGAGATGTTCTCGCTGTACAAGAACCGGGGCGGCGAATCGTTCGCCGACGTCGCGCACGCCAACGGGATCGCGCAGGCGACCCGGCTGCTGTCAGGCTGGGGCCTGAAGTTCTTCGACTACGACAACGACGGCCATATCGATCTGATGCTCGCCAACGGCCATCCGGACGACATGATCGAGCAGTATTCCACCCAGGTGAAGTACGCCGAGCCGCTGCTGCTGTTCCACAACGAGGGCGGCAAGCTGAAGGACGTCAGCAAGAGCGCCGGGAGCGCGTTCGGGCGCAGCTACCCGGCCCGCGGCCTGGCCGTCGGCGACTTCAGCAACGATGGCCGCCTCGACGTCGTGATTTCCAACAATGGCGCCGCCCCGGCGATCCTGAAAAACGTGTCGGGCGAGGGCCACCACTGGCTCGGGCTGGCGCTGCAAGGGGTCACCTGCAACCGCGACGCGATCGGCGCGAAAATCACCTGGTCGTTCAACGGCCAGACGCGGACCCGGCTCAAGACCTCGGGCGGCAGCTATCTGTCGTCGCACGACCCGCGGGAGGTGCTCGGCATCGGCACCGCGGCCAAGATCGACTGGGTCGAGATTGCCTGGCCGAAGCCGAGCGGGCGCGTCGAGCGCCTGACCGCCGTGCCCCTCGACCGCTACGTCACGGCGGTCGAAGGCAAAGGGATCGCGTAGCGTCACGTCAGGCCGCCACCGATGCGACCGTCCCTGTGGGACTACGTTCGTGAGGCGTTCAACGCCCGCCCGATCGGCATGTTCCTGCCGCCGAACTGGGCCATGCTCGGCGGCTTCGGCCTGGCCGGCATGGTCCACGATCCGGGCTGGCTGGTGCTCGGCGCCGGCGTCGAGCTCGGTTACCTGCTGCTGCTCGGCACCAACGCCCGCTTCCAGCGCTTCGTCGCCGGCAAGAAGTCGGCGGGCGGCGACTCCGACGCCGAACGCAAGCTGGCCGAGCTGTTTGCGATGCTGCCCGATGCCGAAAAGCGCCGGCACCAGGCGCTGGCGCAGCGCTGCCAGTCGATCCTGCAGCAGCAGTTCCAGAACGACACGCTGGCGCCTGGCTACGCGTCGCAGAGCGACAGCCTGAGCCGCCTGACCTGGATGTATCTGCGCCTGCTCGTGACCCGCCAGGCGATCCTGCGCGTCGTGCGCGAAGGCAGCGTCCGCGGTCCTGGTGACCCGCCGC
>JBDSLU010000212.1:0-10481 GCA_039916225.1 Vicinamibacteraceae bacterium | reverse complement strand
CGCCGTTGGTGGTCAACATCGCTGGGGCCCTCGTCACCGTGTGCGGAGTCATGGTCCTCGTGGTCACGGGGCCGCGCTACTTGTCACGGCGGGGCAAGATGGTGAGCCTCCATTCTCGCGGGCAGGTAAGGGGTTCGTCGACCGCGACGCCCCTGTGGTGTGAATGTCGTACGAGAGCTGGCGGCCGTCGGTCCGCCCCAGAGGATGATGTCGCGGCCGGCCTGGCGGCAACCGAGTCTGGCGACGAGCCGGGTCAGCGCTTCTCGCTATCGAGTGAGCTCATGTGCGCGGCTGGATAGCGTGTGCCCGCCATGGCCCCGCGCGGTGCGATGGCCTCGACTTCGGCGAACTGCTCCACGGTCAGCGGCCGGGCAGCGCACGCCTCGTGGAGTTGCTGCGGTGTGCGCATGCCGAGCGTCGGCACGAACTGCGGCTGCTTGCCACGTACCCAGCCGATTGCCAGCTGACTCGGGGTCATCTCCCAGCGCCGCGCGAGACCATGGAGACCGGCCACCAGCCTGGCGTTCGTGTCGCGATTCGCCGCGCTGAACCGCGGCAAGTGGGCGCGCGCATCACCGGCGCCAATCGGACTGGCCGAGAGCAATCCGCGCGACAGCACGCCGTACAGCGTCGCGCCGATGCCGAGCTCCTGAAGCACCTGAAAGATCGCGTCCTCTGGGTCGCGACTCGCAATCGAGTACTCGATCTGGAGATCGACGATCGGATGAACCGTCGCCGCGCGCCGGACCGTGTCGGGCCCGACCTCGGACAGTCCGATTGACCGCACGTAGCCGGCCTTCACCAGGTCGCCGATGGCGCCGATCGTCTCTTCGATTGGCACCGCCGGATCCAAGCGCGCTGGGCGATACACGTCGACGTAGTCAGTGCCGAGGCGAACCAGCGAGTAGGCAAGGAAGCTCTTCAGGGCCGCGGGTCGCGCGTCGATGCCGCCCAGGCTGTTGCCGGCGCCGCGCAGCATGCCGAACTTGACCGAGAGCCGGACACGCTCGCGGCGGCCGGCGATTGCCTTGCCGATGAGCAGCTCGTTGTGCCCCGAGCCGTAGAAGTCGCCCGTATCAAGAAGTGTGACGCCGCGCTCCATGGCGGATCGAATGACGCCGATGCTCTGCGCGTCGTCCGTCTTGCCGTAGGCGCCGGACATTCCCATGCAGCCGAGTGCGATGCTCGAGGCTCCCGACTGGGAGGCGAGTGGTCTGTCGTTCATGCCTCATTCTGAAGTCGCGCTGCCGCGGCAGCTTGTCGGTCCTTGGCGTGATGTTTCTGCCTCGTTGGTTTTTACGATCAAGCGCAGCTGACGCGTCATTTCGGACGGCTCGTCGGGACGACGCCGGCGCGCTACGGCAAGCGGGCCCTGCAGGCAGTCGCGTCCCGCGAGCTCAGACGTGTGTCCGTCCGATGATCTCCGAGACCGGGACGAGAAGGCTGGCCCTGGACGTCGCGGCCGGTCGCGTCGTCAGCAGGACGAAGGTGGTGGCCGTCGTCGGATCGTGCCAGGCCATCGTGCCGGTCGAGCCGGAGTGCCCGAACGTCTCGGGGGAGCAGGCCCGGCCGAAGGCCCCCGGCTCGCGCTGCCAGCCCAAGCCAAAGCGTGGCCGGAGCGTGCCTGTCTGGACGGTCCGCATCTCGCGCCGTGTCGCCAGCGTCAACGCGGAATCGGCCGGCGACGCGAAGGCGTCCAGGAACGCGCCGAGGTCGGCTGCCGTCGCGTGGGCGCCGCCCCACGGCGAGGCGAGGTTCCGCCAGTAGGCGCTGTTCCAGTCCCAATCGCTTCGTTCGGCCTCCGGCACCTGACACTGGGCGGTCTCCGTGATCGTCCGACCGCCCAAGCCGAACGACGTCTGCCGCAGCCCCATCGGGGTGAACACCGTCCGTGCGACGAACCCCGGCATCGGCTCGCCGCTGATCTTCTCGACGATCGCTGCCGCCAGCAGGATGCCCATGCTCTGGTAGCTGACCTTTCGCCCGGGTGGAAAGAGCAACGGCGTCCGGCAGGTTCGAGCAAGGAACTCCGACAGCGGCGCGTGCCGGCGACGAAGCCCGGTGTTCTCCGGGAGCATGTCGGGCAGACCCGACGTGTGCGTGAGCAGATGGCGAATGGTGACGGCGCTGCGGTCGCCGCCGTCGAACGCCGGCACGTACTTCTTCACCGGATCGTCCAGCGTCAACTCACGCCGATCGCGCAGCCACAGCACGGCCGACGCGGTCATCGGCTTGGTCGGCGACGCGAGCAGGAACGGCAGGTCGACGCGCGCCGCGCCGAAGGCGCCGGACATCTCCTGGCGCGCGTGGCGGACATACAGCACCGCCGCGGCCACCTCGCCGCTGTCGGTCTGCGCGCGAATCAGGCGGCTCGCCTCCTCGAATCTGGCGGCCATATCGGCCTGCTGCGCGGCAGCGGCCAAGGCCGTTGTCGTGGCGCCGCTCAGGCCCGCGACGACGCCGGCCATGCCGAGGAAGCGGCGCCGGGTCACACATCCGTTCTCTGCCGGGGGACGAACAGCCATCGAGAACAGAGTCTACGCTGAGCCGAATCGCGCAGGATCGCTTGGCGCGGAGCGTCGCCTCGGTATCGACGATCTCGCGGGTCTCTGTTCGCGGCGGAACGATGCCGAAAGCCAAGCGGCGCTGCGACCACAGCGACCGCTTGGCATCAGGCCCCGATGTACTCGGCCGCGACGACTAGAACGACAACTTGGCGGCGACCTGCAGCTGGCGCGCCGGGAACGTCGACCGGATCGTGCCGAACGCCCCGCTGTTGCGATCGCCGTTGGGCAGGCCGAAGTTGGTCTTGTTCAGCACGTTGAACGCCTCGGCGCGAATCTCCAGCGAGGTGCCCTGACGGATCGCCAGGCCGAACTTCTTCTGGATGCCCAGGTCGAGCTGATAGAAGGCGTAGCCGCGGACGCTGTTCCGTCCGGCGTTGCCGAGCGGCGCCGTGGCCGGCGGCAAGGTGACGTTGTCGCGGTTGAAGTAGTTGTCGATCGAGCGCACGTCCTCGGGTGCGAGGGGATCGCCGGTGACGTTCGGCCGCAGCGCCACGCCGCCGAGAAAGGACGGCAGCCCGGAGGTGACGGCCGTCGGACCCGACGTGGCGTAACGCAGGTTGATCGTCCGTCCGCTGCGCATGGTGTTGATGCCGCTCACCTGCCAGCCGCCGAGGATGCCGTTCAGCACCGTACCCATGTTCGTCCCGAACCGCTGGCCCTGCCCGAACGGCAGGTTCCACACGAAGCTCGTTACGTTCAGCAGCGGCACGTGATAGCCCGACGGCCCCCGATCGTTGCCGATATCAAAGACGTTCTGCGGCGTGCCGGTGCTGCCGCCGGGCTCCTCGAGCACCTGGCTGACGTTGTCGATGGCCTTCGACCAGGTGAACGAGTTCAGGACGTTGAGGTCGGCCGACTTGCGGAATTCGACCTTGGCCTGCAGGGCGTGGTAGTTCGAGAAGGCCTCGGGCAGGACCGCCGAGATCGTGCCATAGCCCTGGATCGGGCGGCGCGCCTGTAGCGTGGCGTTGGCGTTCTCGCTGGCGAGGGGCGGCCGGGCCTGGTTGATGTCCGCGATCATCGACAGCTTGACGCCGTGATTGCCGACGTAGGCCAGGTCGGTGACGATGTTGTCGGTCACCTTCTGCTGCACCGACAGGTGCCAGCTCTGGATGTAGCCTGTTGGCGCGTCCGGCGGATTGTAGAGCGTGACGTTGTTGGGCAGGTTCGGCGCGTAGCCCTGCTCGGTGGTGCGGAAGCAGCCGGCGAACTGGTCACCGACGCACTGGATGACGCGACCGTCGGCGCCGCGGATCAGCGCCTGCGTCACGTTGGCGCGGGTGACGATCGGCGTGTTGGTGGCGAGGATGCCGGCGCTGGCCAGCCGGTTGAAGTGGATGAAGCCGATGCCGTAGCCGCCGCGGACGACGGTGTCCTTGAGCGGCTGCCAGGCCAGGCCGAAGCGCGGTGCGAAGTTGTTGCGGTCGGGATTGAGAAGGGCCCGGTCGGCGATCGACCCGTCCCGCGCCGCCACCAGCGTGCCGGTGGCCGGATCGAAGTTGGCCAACCGGTTGTCCGCCTCGTAGTACGGCGTCACGTACTCATAGCGCAGGCCGAGGTTGACGGTCAGGGTCGACGTGAGTCGGAGGTCGTCCTGGAAATAGGCGTAGGTGCCGCGCTGCCGCATCTTCGCGACGATCAGGCTGGCCAGTTCGTACTGCGTGCGCGCCCCGAAGTAGAAGTCGGCCAGGTTGTACTGGTTGTTCGCCGCGGCGCCGGCCGGCCGTGAGAACTGGCTGGTGTAGCTGTCGAGGCCGTAGAGCGGGTTGGTGTCCTGGACCTCGGTGTTGACGGCCGCGTACTCGAAGCCGACCTTCAGGCTGTGGCGTCCGAGCACGTGGGTGAGGCTGACCCGCGGGTTGAAGATGCTCGGGTTCTGGAACTGCGGGTTGGTCGCCTGGCGACCGAGCTGCGAATAACCGGTGATGGTCTGTGGCGTCAGGCCGCCGGTGATCTCCGGATCCGTCGGCAGGCCGGGGATGCCATAGAGCTCGAGCATGCTGGGTCCGCCGATGGTCGGCGGCCGCTTGCCGGCGTCCGTCTGCGAGTAGCCGATGCGGGCGTCGAGCACCGAGGCGCGGCCGAGGATCCACGTGCCGCCGCCGACGATCTGCAGCGAGTCGACGTTGATGAAGCCATTCTGGTTGCTGCCGGACGGGCCGTCGATGTTCGGCGCCTCGAAGGCGTCGTTCTTCTGCTGGCCGACCCGCAGGAATCCGGACAGGCGCTCGTTCAGCTTGTGATCGAGGCGCACGTTCCACTTGTTGTAGTTGCTCTGGTTCGGCACGCCCTTCTGGTAGTTGCTGCTGGTGACGCCGGGCACGTTGGGCTCGGGCAGTTCCGACAGCACCTTGCGGGCGAATGCGGTGAGGGGAAGCGGCGTGCCGGCGGCGAACGTCTCGCCGGTGAGCGGGTGCACGACCGGCACCGTCAGCACGCCCTGGCGCTGGGCGGAGGTCGGGATGGTTGAGAACACCAGCGTCCGCTGTTCCTGGCGGAAGCCTTCGTAGTCGGCGAAGAAGAACGAGTGGTCGCGCACGATCGGCCCACCGAGGACGAAGCCGAACTGGTTGCGCTTCAGCGTCGGCTTGCTGCCGCCGGTCGGCTGGAAGAAGCCGGTGGCGTTGAGCGCGGTGTTGCGGTTGAACTCCCAGGCGCTGCCGCGGATGTCGTTGGTGCCGCTGCGGTAGGTGGCGTTGATGACGGCGCCGCCGCTGCGTCCGTACTCGGCGCTGTAGTTGTTGGTCTGGACCTTGAACTCGGCGACGGCGTCCGGCGACACCTGGATGACCTGGTTCGAGAAGCCCTGATTGCTGGTGCCGTAGAGGTTGTTGTCGATGCCATCGAGCTGGAAGTTGTTGGCGGTGTTGCGCAGGCCGTTGACGTTGAACGAGCCTTCGCGGCCGCTGGTGCCGACGCCGTTCTGGTTCGACTCGAGCACGCCGGTCGAGAGCAGCGCCAGGCTCGAATAGGAGCGGCCGTTCAGCGGCAGGTTGACGATCTGCTGCCGCTCGATGACCTGCCCGCGCTCGCTCGAGTCGGTCTCGAGCAGCTGGGCGCCGCCGGTCACGACGACTTCATCCGTGAGCGCACCCACCTGCAGGCTGAAGTCGACGCGCTGGCGCGCGTTCACCGCGACGCCGACGTTCTTCACGACCGACGACGAAAAGCCCTGGCAGGCCGCGGTGACCTCGTAGGCGGAGCCGACGCGGACGTTGAAGAACTGGTAGTTCCCGTTCTCGTCGCTCTGCGTTTCGGCGGTGATGCCGGCTTCGACGCTCTTCAGGGTGAGTGTCGCGCCCGGGACGACGGCGCCGCTGCCGTCGCGGACGGTGCCGAGCACGACAGCGGTGTCGAATTGAGCGTGGAGGGGCAGGCTGCTGACGCACCACAGCGTCAGACAGGCCCCGATCAGTCTCCACAGCGTGGATCGACGTTGGCGCATGGGGGGTCTCCTCGGGCGCATGGCCCGTCAGCTTGTATAGACAGGCGGCATCCCGTCGCAAGGTCCCGGTCCTGTCAAGAATTCCGGGAGCTGTGGCAGGGGGCCGCGCGGGCCGGCGGACGAACGCGGCCGCAAGACAAAACCTTAACGGCCGTGGATGTGTGGGACGCGACGAACCGGCGACGTCCGTGTGACGCGGGCAGAGGAGCCGGGGGCCGGTGCAGGCGGGACGGAGGCCGCGTCCGGACGATCGAGCCGTCCGGGATCGATCAGAGCGAGATGTGCTCGTGCCGGATCTGGTCCGAGAGCCGCTGTTCGAGCAGCCCCAGTCGGACGCGGAACGTCGTCCGGTCGGCGCGGTAGTGATCGATGGCGTATTCGACCGGCACACCTTGCGCGTAGCCGACCCGGCGGACCAGCAGGGCGGCCGCGCCGGCCGGCACGGTCAGGAGCGCGGCTTCTTCCGGCGGCAGCGTGATCGCCTCGATGGTCTGCACGGCGTCGGTCGGCCGGCTGCCGGTGGCTTCCATCAGGTCGTAGATGGAGTGCTGGGTCAGATCCTGCTTGAGGAACTGCGGAAACCGCGACGCCGGCAGCCAGGTGTTGGCGATGACCAGCGGCTGGTCGCCGCCGAGGCGCAGGCGCCGGACGAAGATCACCTCGGCGCCGGGGCGGAGGCCGAGATAGTGGAGCAGCGCCGAATGCGGGTCGTCGATCCGCTGCTTCTCGGCGGTGATGACCCGCGCGCCCGGCTTGATGCCGCGGTAGACCATGAACTCGCTGAAGCTGAAGAGCTGATCGAGGTCCTGCTCGACCCGCGCTTCGGCCACGAAGGTGCCTACCGCCTGGCGCGAGTAGACCAGGCCTTCGTCCTGCAGCTTGGCCAGGGCGCGCCGCACGGTGGCCCGCGCCGCCCGATGCTTGCGCACCAAGGCTGGCTCGGACGGCAGACGGGTGTGGGCAGCGAGGCCACGGGACAGGATGTCGTGGCGGATCGCGTCTGCGATCCGCAAGTACACCGAGCCGTGATCGCGGTCGTTCCTGGGAGTGGGCTTGCGCATCGTCCGGAGAGCACTAAGATAATACTCGTCGTTCCTGTCTAGACTGCAGTTGGAGGTGCCGTGCGGAAGCCGCAAGGGTTCGGATCGTCCTGTCTCATGGTATTCGCCAGTCTCGCGGTCGTCTCGTTCGTCGCCGTCTCGCTCGCGGCCAGCCCGCAGTCGGCTCCGGCCGGACCAGCCGTGCTGCTGATTTCCATCGACGGCCTGCATCCGGGCAACGTGCTGGAGGCGGATCGCTACGGGCTGAAGATTCCGACGCTGCGGCGGTTGCTGCGCGAGGGGGCGCACGCGACGGCCGTGCGGGGCGTGTTGCCGACGGTCACCTATCCGAGCCACACGACGATGCTGACCGGCGTGTGGCCGGTGCGGCACGGCATCCCGAACAACGTGCCGTTCGATCCGCTCAACCGCAATCTCGGCGTCTGGTACTGGTACGCGGAGGACATCAAGGCGCCGACGTTGTGGGACGCCGCGCGCGCCGCCGGCTACGTCGTCGGCAGCGTCAGCTGGCCGGTCAGCGTCGGTGCGCCAGGCATCGCCTGGAACATCCCGGAGTACTGGCGGGCGATGAAGTCACCCGAGGAGATCAAGCTGGTGCGGGCGATCTCGACACCGGGACTGTTCCGGGATCTCGAGCCGGTGGCTGGCCGCTACACCAACGACCTCGATGACGTGATTCCGGGCGACGAGGCGCGGACGCGCTACGCGGTGGCGATGATCGGCAAGAAGCAGGTGCGCTTCCTGACCATCCACATGGCCGGGTTCGATCACGTGGAGCACGAGGCCGGCCCCTACAGTGCCGAGGCGTTCCGCGTGCTCGAGGCGATCGACGGGATGGTCGCCGAGATGGAGCGGGCGATGCGCGCCGCCGATCCGAAGGCCATCGTCTGCGTCGTGTCGGACCACGGTTTCGCCGCGACGACCAAGGAGACGCATATCAACGCGGCGTTGGTCGAAGCCGGTCTCGTTCGCCTGACGCCGCCACGGCCGTCGGCGCCGCAGACGATTGCCGACTGGGACGCAGCGGCCTGGAACTCCGGCGGCTCGGCGGCGATCATGCTCAAGAATCCTGGCGATGCAGCCGTGGCGACGAAGGTCGAGCAGCTGCTGCGCCGGCTCGCTGCGGATCCGGCCAGCGGCATCGCCGCGGTGCTCGACGCCGCGCAGATTGCCGAGATGGGCGGCACCGCGGGCCCGGCGTTCCTCGTCGATTTCCGCCCCGGCTACGCGGCCGGCGGCGCGCTCACCGGCCCGGTGGTGCGAGATCGCAAGACGACCGGCGGCGCCCACGGCTATGCGCCGACGCATCCGGAGCTGCAGGCGTCGTTCTTCATCGCCGGTCCCGGGATCGCCGCGGGGAAGAACCTGGGCGAGATCGACATGCGCGCCTTTGCCCCGACCCTGGCCCAGCTGATGCGCGTCCCGTTTCCCACCGCCGACCTGAAGCCGCTGCCGGTCCTGCAGGGCGATCCGCCGGCTCATCGTCCAGGCGTCGGAAAGTAGCTCGGACGCTCCAGATCCTCGAGCAGGCCGGCCTGCGTCGGACGCCAGCCCAGCGCGTCCCGCGTGTGCGCGCTCGACGCCGGCACGTCGAGCGCGGCGAAGTGGGCGAACCACCCGAAGTGGGCTGCGGCTTGCTCTTTCGTCCGGCTCACGACGGGCAGGCCCAGGCGCCGACCAATGGCCTCGGCGATCTCGCGGAAGGCGATGCCCTGCTCGGCGACCCCGTGGTAGACAGCTTCGGGCTCCGCTTTTTCGATCGCGAGCCGGAAGAGTCGAGCCGCGTCGAGTCTGTGCACCGCGGTCCAGCGGTTGTCGCCGCCGTCGACGTACGCGGACACGCCCGTGTCGCGTGCGAGCGTGATCAGGATCGGGACGAACCCGTGGTCGCCGTCGCCATGGACGGACGGCGGGAGTCGCACGATCGAGACGGCGACACCGCGCCCGGCGACGGCGCGCGCCGCCTCTTCCGAGGCGACGCGAGGGTTCTGGCCGGCTGGCGCGCTGTCTTCCGTGGCTATCCGGCCCTGCGGCAGGAGGCCGATGCCGGACGTGACCACGAGCGGCCGGTTGGAGCCGGCGAGGGCCGACCCGAGCGCCGTGATGGCGTGCCGATCGATCTCGCAGTTCTCCGCGAACCGCGAGAAGTCGTGGATGAATCCCAGATGGATGACGCCGTCGGCGGCGCTGGCGCCGGCCCGCAGGCTGTCGAGATCCTCCAGGCTGCCGCGATGGACCGAGGCGCCCACGCTGGTGAGCGCGTCCGCCGCGGCGTCGGACCGCGACAGGCCGACGATCTGGTGGCCCGCGCCCAGCAGGTTCTGGACGACCGCTGAGCCGATGAAGCCGGTGGCGCCGGTGACGAAGATCCGCATGTGGCCCTCCCTGTGCTGACGTTCCGCCACGCCAGTATGCGAGGGTCGCGACGATCGGTGAAGACGCGTTCGTCCACGAGTCTTGCCTGATCGTCCAGTGCGAATCGCCGCCACCGTCGCGATCGTGGACAATGCCCACATGCCGCCGGACCTGGCCACGACGCTGGCGCGATTCGCCCGCACCGATGGGCTCCATCCCGCCCCGGTGCCGGGCGTGCACTGCGTTCGCTATGCCCACACCGATCGCCGGACGAGGCGACAGTGGCGCGCCTGCCTGGCCATCGTCGCGCAGGGGTGCAAGGAAGTCGCCCTGGGGCGCGAGACGTATCGGTGCGGCGAGGGCCGCTACACGGCGGCGCCGGTGCTCTTGCCGGTCGTCAGCCGCATCGCGGTGGCATCGCCGGAGCGGCCATTCCTCGGCCTGCTGATCGATTTGGATCCGCTGATTGTCGGCGACGTCGCCGCGCAGATGGGGAGCGACGATCGCGGAGCGCCGGCGAGCGCGTCACGCGCCCTGTTCAGCGGCGCCGTAGACGGTGACATGCGCGACGCCGCGACGCGCCTGGCGCGGGTCTTCCAGACACCGGACCGCGCCCGGGTGGTCGGCCCGTTGATCGTTCGCGAGCTGTTCTACGACCTGCTGAAGGGCCCGGACGGCGCGGCCATCCGCCAGTTCGTCAGCGCCGGCACCGCGATGCACCGGATCGCCAACGCCGTCTTCGCGATCCGGACGAGCCTCCACCAGCCCGTCGACGTGGGCGTCCTGGCGACGGCCTCCGGCATGAGCCGGTCGGCGTTCTTCCAGCACTTCCGCGACGCCATGGCCATGAGCCCGATCCAGTATCAGAAGCGGCTCCGGCTGCTCGAGGCGAGGCGACTGATGGTCGACGAACACGAGACGGCCGAGCGCGCCTCGTTCGGCGTGGGCTACCGCAGCGCTTCGCAGTTCAGCCGTGAATACCTCCGCATGTTCGGCGTGTCGCCGCGACGCGATGCGGCGGCCCTGCGGCGCACCGTGTCCTACCGCGCCAGC
>JBDSLU010000211.1:0-4003 GCA_039916225.1 Vicinamibacteraceae bacterium | reverse complement strand
GACGGATCCTGCGCGCTCTGGCTGGTCGACGCGTCGCGCAACCTGATCTGGAAGGTCGACATCTGCGAGAACACGTTTTCGACGCTCACATCGTTCCCGCCGACGATCAACCCGACGCCGGTCGGGCCGCCCCGCATCGACGCGGTGCCGACGAGCGCCCGGACGTGGAACGGCGACCTGCTCGTCTCGTTCCTGTCGGGCGCGCCGTTCCTGCAGGGACTGGGAGAGGTCAGGCTGGTCAAGCCATCCACCGGCGAACACACGCCGTTCTTCACCGGCCTGCGGACGGTCGTGGACGTGCTGCCCTTCGGCGGCGAGACCGACGGCTTCTTCGTGCTGGAGTTCTCGCGCGATCTGCTGGCGGGGCTGCCGGGCCGGGTCCTGTGGTACGACTCGCCCACCGCCACGCCGGTCACGTTCGCGGACGGGTTGGTCACTCCAGTCAACATGGCCATCGACCCGAAGACCGGCGACCTGCTCGTCAGCCAGCTGGCCTTGGGGCGCGTGGTGGCGCTGCCGATCGGGCGCTGAGGATTCGGTGTGGCGCGACGTTTCGCGGAGAGGTCCGACATGGCCCGATGGATATTCGTCCTGACATTTGCGCTGGTCTGCTACGCCAACGGTGCCGCCGGAATCGAGAGCTTTGTGAACTACCCGAGCTGGCGCCTCATCGGCGCCAGCGAGTTCATGGCCTACCACGCGTTCATCGGCCCGCGGGTGATCGCCTTCCTGGTCGCGCCGGCCCTGCTCGGCACGGTGTGCACCGCGATGCTCCTTCGATGGAGGCCGGTGGCGATTCCGCGCTGGTCGGTCTGGATCGCTCTCGGGCTGCAGGCGGTGGTTTGGCTGTCGACGGCGACGATCCAGTTTCCCATCCAGGTCGAGCTCGGCGCGCACGGCTTCTCGGCACCGCTCGTCGAGCGGCTCATCGAAACGAACTGGTGGCTCAGGAGGCTGCCCTACGCCGCGTGCCTGGCCGTCTTTCTCTGGATGGCCAGTCGCGTCGCTGCGACGCCTGACCTGGAGGTCTAAGCAACGCCATGGCGGCGCGGTCTCGACAGTCGGGCCCGCCTCCGCGTCGGCGCTTGCGGTTTCGGCGGGCGGCGTTTACCCTCGCCGCATGTTCACCGCGACCGCCGACCTCCTGCTTCCGAGCACGACCACCGGATCGTTCCCGCGTCCGCGCTGGTTCGACGTCAGCATGTGGGGTCGCCCGTTCGACACCTGCATGCTCGACATCCGGTTCCGCGAGAAGTTCCAGGACGCACTGGCGGTCGTCATCGCCGACCAGGAGCGGGCCGGGCTGGATGTCCTGACGCACGGCGATTTCCACTGCGACGAAGACATGGGCGGGCGCTCGTGGCACCACTACCCGCTGCAACGGTGGGCCGGGTTCTCGGGCGACAACCTCCAACCCGAAGCGACCACCGCGCCGTGGCTGCACTATCCGCCTGGCACGCTGCTGAACGAGATCTACACCGGCTGGCGCTGGCCGCACGTCGTCGACACGATCGAGCATCGCCCGCTCGACTACGCCAAGCTGTGGCGCATCGCGCAGAGCAAGACCCGCAAGCCGATCAAGTTCGGCACCTGCTGTTCGCAGGTGATGGCGCTCTTCCTCGACATCCACACCCCGAAGTACAAGGACAAGCGCCAGGTGATCTGGGACATGGCCGAAGCCATGAACAAGGAGCTGCTGGCGCTGCGCGACGCCGGCTGCCGGTGCATCCAGATCGAGGAGCCGACGTTCCACTTCATGGCCAACACCTTCGGCAAGGACCATGACGACGTGAAGTTCATGATCGACGCCTTCAACCGCGAGGTGCAGGGGCTGGACGACGTCGAGCTGTGGATCCACACCTGCTGGGGCAACCCGAACATGCAGCGGGTCATGGAGGACACGAGCTACGCCGCGTCGATCGAGATCTACCTGGAGCGATGCCGCGGCGACGTCTGGACGCTGGAGATGAAGGACCGCGGCCAGAAGGACCTCGAGCTGTTCGAGCCGTTCAAGCACGACCTGAAGAAGAAGATCGCCATCGGCGCCGTCAGCCATCGCTCGCTCCAGGCCGATCGGCCCGAGGACGTGGCCGGCGAGATCCGCAAGGCGCTGAAGTACATCCCGGCCGAGAAGCTGATCGTCTCGAGCGACTGCGGGTTTGGCCGCCAGGGCTGCAATCGCGAGATCGCCTTTTACAAGGCCAGCGCCATTGCTCAGGGCTGCAACATCGTGCGCCGTGAGCTCGGCCTGCCTGCCAACTATGTGCCGGCTGCCGACCCGATCCTGCAGCTCGATGTGGTCCCCGGTCGCGACACGCGGAGCTGACCGCAGGCTGGCCTGGGCGCGCGAAACGGCCCTGAAAAACCAACGTTTCGTTCGCAGATCCAATCGCCCGTCGGCAATTGGCTAGACAAGCCGCGATGTGACGAATTCGTGTTTGTTTCTGTGGCGAGCTTAAGGGCGGTGGGCGTAGCATCTCGGCACACCGCTCGAGCCGCCACCCCCCTTTAGCGGCGCCGGGTCCGGTGGAACGTCAAAGGAGTCCCCCCGCCATGGTTCGCGTACCGCGCTCGTTGGTACTGATGTGTCTCATCCTCGGGTTGCTCGCGCCGACGACGACGTCCGCGCAGACAGGTCTGGCAACCCTCACCGGTCTCGTCACCGACAATACCGGCGCCGCCGTCCCCGGCGTCACCATCACCGCGACCAACCAGGCGACCAACGTCGACTACACCGCCATCAGCAATCAGGCTGGCGCCTACCTGATCACCGCCGTGCCGATCGGCACCTATGCCGTCAGCAGCTCGCTGACCGGTTTCAAGACGGTGCAGTCGAATGTCTCGCTGTCGGCCTCGCAGACGGCGCGCGTCGACTTCAAGCTCGAAGTCGGCACCGTCGAGGAGCGGATCGAAGTCGCCGCGACCGGCGCCGTCCTCCAGACCGAGAATGCCGTCGTCGGCCAGACGCTGCAGCGCGAGCAGGTCGAGAAGCTGCCGATCCAGGGTCGCAACCTGGCCACCGCGACGCTCTACGCTGCCGGAGTGACGACGCCGAATCCCGCCTCGTTCAACGACCTCAAGAACACCGGCGGCGGTCGTCCCTACGTCAACGGCCAGCGCGAGCAGGGCAACAACTTCACCCTCGACGGCGTCGACATGAACGACGCCATCGACAACCTGATCGCCTATCAGCCCAGCCCGGACGCCGTCGAACAGGTCAGCGTCGAGACCAACAACTACTCGCCCGAGCTCGGCAACGTCGCCGGCGCCATCGTCAACATGGTGATCAAGTCGGGCACCAACAAGGTCAGCGGCAACGCCTTCTACTACTGGCGCGACAACGACATGGCGGCGACGCCGTGGGCCACCAACCGCGCCGGCGGCCGCAAGGCCGAGTTCAACCGCAAGATCTTCGGCGGCACGGTCGGGGGGCCGATCATGGCCAACAAGCTGTTCTTCTTCGGCGACTACCAGGGTGGACGCCAGAAGTCGCCGCCGGCCGACTCGTTCGTCACCGTCATTCCCGACGAGTGGCGGCGTGGTGACCTGAGCAGCCTGCTGGCCCGGGCGACGCCGATCGTCGTCCGCGACCCGAACACCGGCCAGCCCTTCCCCAACAACCAGATTCCGGTCGACCGCTTCAGCCCGTTCGCCCGTAGCCTGCTGGCGAACGAAGCGCTCTACCCGCGCCCCAACGTCACCCGCGCCCTTGCCGACTTCCGCCAGAACTACCGCGGCCAGGTCGCCTCGTCGCAGACGGTGAACCAGTTCGACGGCAAGGTCGACTGGAACGCCTCGACCAACGACAAGGTCTACGTGCGCTACTCGAAGCAGACGCACGAGGCGACGCCGGAAGCGACCGCGTTCCCGCTGTCCTTCGCCTCGCTGTCCGAGAACCCGTTCTGGAGCATGGGCGCCAACTGGAACCGGATCATCGGCACGTCGTTGGTCAACGACCTGCTGATCGGGTTCAACGACAACAGCTTCAACGGCACCCCGTTCG
>JBDSLU010000210.1:0-3545 GCA_039916225.1 Vicinamibacteraceae bacterium | reverse complement strand
CCGCAGCCGGATTCCCGGGCTGCTGCGATGTGACGACACCACCCGAGATCAGGACCGCCCACCCCAGGACCGCCACGCGCCAGAACGTCGATTGCACCATGTCCTCTTCGCTTCCTGCTACTTGGTGTAGGTGGCCCGGACGAGGTCGACGCTGGGACGGATTATGTCCCGAGCGACGGTTCCCATCAGTGGCCGCCGATCCGGATCATCGCTTCCTGGATGCGGCTCGCCTTGCACGACGGACATCGGCTCGGTTTGGCGAGACGGTCCGGGCCGAACTCGAAGCCGCACGCCTTGCACCGCGCCGGCAGGACGTCGATGGCCTCGCCGCGGGCCGCCGCCGAGCGCAACATGTGCTGCAGGTCGTCTTCGAGGTCGGCACGGCGGAGACCGAGTTCCCGCGCCAGCGACGAGGCCGACCGCGGCTCGTGGCTGAGGATGTCGTGCAGGTGGCGGCGCAGCGTCATCGTCAGCGGGCCGTCAGCGGCGCTGCTTCGCGGTCTCGTTCCAGTAGATCCGGACGTTGCGGGTGGCGCGTCCCGAGGCGACGATGTCGGGGCGGCCGTCGCCGTTGAAATCGCCGACGATCAGGTCCTCGCAGTCGACGCCGCCGTCGTCGACCAGCTGCTTCGACCGCAGCGCGCCGCCGCGGTCGACGGTGTAGACGGCGACCCCGGGCTTGCCGCGCCGCCAGCCGACCGCGAGTTCGTCGCTGCCGTCGCCGTCGAAATCGGCCCAGCCGAGCGCGTGCCCTTCCGTCAGCCCGGTCTCGATCGTCGTCTTGGGCCACAGGGCGGCGCCCGGCGCCTCGGCGTAGACCGCGACGCCCGCGCCGTGCCACGGCTCCACCGTCGCCAGCAGCCGGCGGCCGCCGACATGTCCGAGCTTCACCTCGCCCGGCGCGCCTTCGCCGATCAGCGAGGGCGTCCAGCGGCCATCGGCGTGCCGCTTCCACAGCCGCACCCCTTCCTTGCTCGCGGTGATCAGCTCGTCGCCGCGATCCGTGTCGGCGTCGGCGACCAGGAAGTTGTGCTGGATGTGATTGGCCTCGCCGGCGACCTCGATCGGCCACGGATCGCGCGCCGGGTTGGCCGGCGGGCGGAAGACGAGCAGGCGGGCGCTCGGGCCGTCCCAGGCCGGCCCTTTGGCCCCCTTGCCGTGCAGCGGCGCGACGATCAGCTCCGCCTTCCGATCGCCGTCCACGTCGGCCCACTTGATCCGGTGCAGCGTCGGCTCGGCGCCGATCGGGAACACCTCCCAGGCCGGGCTCGCGCCGGGCGCGTTCTGGCGCACCCACTGCAGCGTGCCGGTGTTCGGCCCCGTCCAGCCAGCGCCGAGGGCGATGTCGAGCCGGCCGTCGCCATCGATGTCGTGCGGGGCCAGGGTGACGTTGTCGGCCGTCGTGACGCCGGCGGCCAGGATCGTGCGCCGTTCCCAGGTCGGCGCCTCGAACCACACCAGCTCGGTGCCGCTGATCGCCAGGATGTCCGTCCGCCGATCGCCGTTCACGTCGGCGGCGGTCACGGCGTAGCCGACGCCGAAGTCGGTGGCGATGTCCTGGGCGCGGAACGTCAGGCCCGGCGTGGTCGTGAAGCCGGTCGGTCCGGTCTGCGGTGGAGCCGCGGTCGGCGGAGCCGCGGTCGGTTGCTGGGCGACGACCGCGGCCGCCGAGACGACGGCGGCTGCACCGATGAGCACGAGCGCGCGCTGACGAGCCGTGATGGCGATCATGGCCAGGAGTCTACCGCCTGCGCCGGCGGATCTCACTCGCGGCGGAGCGCGACCAGCGGATCCATCGTCGCCGCCCGCCGCGCCGGCCCGAGCGCCGCAGCCGCGGCGACCATCGCGACGAATGCGGCGACGGCCAGGAGCGCGAGCGGATCCGCCGTCGGCCGGTAGAGGGTGATGCCGGGCGCCGGCGCCGCCCCGGCGCGCAGGCCCATGATCGCCAGCAGCGTCAGGCCGAGGCCGACGGCGGTGCCGGCGCCGACCACGATTGCGACGCCGCGCGCCACGGTCCAGACGGCGTGGCCACGGTGCGCGCCCAGCGCCATACGGATGCCGATTTCGCGGGTCCGGCGCGAGACGGCGAAGGAGATGACGGCGTAGAGCCCGATCGCGGCCAAGGCCAGGCCGAGCGCGCCGAGGCCCCCGATGAAGGCGGCGATGGCCTTGGGCGCGGCGAGCGACGATTCGAGGTACTGCGCCATGGTCATCGCCGACACGACCGGCAACGTCGAGTCGACCGCGCGCAGATCGCGCTGCATCTCCCCGACCAGCGCGGCGGCGTCGAGGGTCGTCCGCGCGACCAGCGCCGTCGGCCGCCGCCCGCCCTGGAGGTAGGAGCGGTAGACGAGCTGCGGCCGGGGCTCGACGAGATCGCCTTGACGATCGGCGGTGCCGGTGTCGGCCGCGATGCCGACGATCTCGATCGACGTGTCGGCGCCGGTCTCGCGTTCGAGCCGGATCCGCCGGCCGATGGCCTCGGCCGGATTGGAGACGCGAAAGAACTGCCGGGCCAGACTCTCGCTGACGACCGCGACCGCGGGTGTGCCGGGACGATCGCGCTCGTCGAGTGCACGGCCGAACAGGATCGGGATGCGTAGCGTCTCCAGGTAGCCCGGGCCGCCCCAGACCACGCCGGCGACACCGGCGGCACCCTGGTCGCCGGTGCCCGGCGCCGGCGCATCGCCGATGAACACCGGACGGCCGGTACTCTGCATCGGCAACCCGTGCAGCACGGCGACTCCCTGCACGCCCGGCCGGGCCGCGATCCGCCGGCGTGCATCCTCGAACGCCGCGGCCGCTCTGGCCGCGTCGGTCGTGACATAGCGGGCGTCGGTCTCGAGCACGGCCACGCCGTCGACGGCGAAGCCGACCCGCGCCGAGCGCGACGCGTGCAGCATCTGCAGGAAGACGCTGGTGCTGCCCAGCAGCAGCACCGACACCGCGACCTGGAAGGCGACCAGGGCGTCGGTCAGCGTCCAGCCGCGGCCCGGCGCCGAGCGCACGTTGCTGTCGCCGCGCAGCGTGGGCACGAGATCGACGCGCGTCGCCTTCAGTGCAGGAGCCAGGCCGAAGGCAACGCCGGTGACGATCGACAGCGCGGCGGCAAAGGCGAGCACGCGGTAGTCGAGGCTCACGTCGACGACGATCGGCAGTTCGATGGCGGCGAGGGTGCGGACTGCCCACCACGCCAGCAGGCAACCGGCCGCACAACCCGCCAGCGCGAGCAGCAGGCTCTCGGTCAGCAGGTGACGGACCAGCTGACCGCGGCTGGCACCGAGCGCCAGGCGCAGCGACACCTCCTTGGCCCGCGACGTGCCGCGGACGAGGAGCAGCGTCGCCAGGTTGGTGCCGGCGATAGCCAGCACGAGCCCGACGATCGCCTGCAGCACGGTGGCGACGGCGGTGAGCAGGCCGTCCATCTGCGGGTGGATGCGGACGTCACGCGAGGCGACGACGGAGATGCCTTTGCCGGGATCTTCGGTTGGATACTCGGCCGCCAATCGCCGGCCGAGGATCCGCATCGCCGCCTGTGCCTG
>JBDSLU010000209.1:0-4099 GCA_039916225.1 Vicinamibacteraceae bacterium | reverse complement strand
GGCCTCGCCCAGGGCGCCGGCCACGAGCTGACCGAGGACGCGGCGCAGGCCGACGTACTGGTGGTCAACACCTGCGCGTTCATCGACCGCGCCAAGCAGGAATCGATCGACACGATTCTGGAGCTGGCCCAGCACAAGACGAACGGCCGCTGCCAGAAGCTGGTGGTGACCGGCTGCCTGGCCGAGCGCTACCGCGACGAGCTGAAAGCCGAGATCCCCGAGATCGACGTCGTCCTGGGCACCGGTGAGGTCGAGTCGATCGTCGGCGCCATCGAGTCGTCCCTGGGCGCGCCGGGGGGCGGGCCGGTGTCCGTGCCGATGACGTTCCATCGAACCAAGCCGACCTCGGCGCACGTGGCCGCCCGGCACCGCGACGCGGTCCAGGCCGAGCAGGCGGCGGGACGCGAGCTGCCGACCTACCTCTACGACGCCGGCACGCCGCGCGTCCTGACCACGCCGAAGCATTACGCCTACGTGAAGATCGCCGAGGGCTGCGACTACAACTGCGCCTTCTGCATCATCCCAAAGCTGCGCGGCCAGTACCGCAGCCGGCCGGTCGAGTCGATCGTCGCCGAGGCCCGGTCGCTGGCCGCCCGCGGCGTCAAGGAACTGCTGCTGATCTCGCAGGATTCGACGTTCTACGGCGTCGACCGCCGCGAGCGCGGGGCGCTGGCCCGGCTGCTGCGCGAGCTGAATCAGGTCGACGGCATCGCCTGGATCCGCCTGCTCTACCTCTACCCGACCACTGTCACCGAGGAGACGATCGAAGCGATGGCGACCTGCGACAAGGTCGTCCCCTACATCGACCTCCCGTTGCAGCACGCGGCGGACGGCGTCCTCAAACGCATGCGGCGGCCGGGCTCCCGGGCCAGCTACGAACGGCTGCTGCTCGGCCTGCGCGAGCGGCTGCCGAACGTGACGCTGCGCACGACCTTCATCACCGGCTTCCCTGGCGAGACCGAGGCCGACTTCGCCGAGCTCTGCGACTTCGTCAAGACGGTCGAGTTCGACCACGTCGGCGTCTTCACCTACTCGCACGAGGAGGGAACGGCGGCCCATGCGCTGGAGGACGACGTGCCAGCGCGGACCAAAGCGGCCCGCCAGCGCAAGCTGATGGCGTTGCAGCAGAAGATCGTTGCCAAGCGGCACCGGCAGCGCCTCGGCGAACGGGTCCAGGTACTGATCGACGGGCCGTCCAAGGAGCACGAGCTGGCGTGGACCGGCCGGCTGGCCGGTCAGGCGCCCGACATCGACGCCATCGTCTACCTGACGGATGCGGACCCGGAGGTCCTCCGGCCTGGAGATCTAATCGAGGCCGAGATCATCGATTCGCGGGGCTACGACCTGGTCGCCCGCGTCTGAGTCCCGAACGGCCGCGATCTCGCGTACCAGGTCAGGACGGCGCTCGACAGCGGGCACCGCGCGAAGGTCCCGGCCGGCCGGCCCAAGCGTCTCGTGCACCAGCCCCGACCGGACGCACCTGAGCCCTCGCGTCCGGGGGTGACGGGCCCAGCGGGTCGCCTCTGGCACGCCCCCTCGCCGGCATGTTAGACTGCTGGGTCGCTCGTTCCGGGAAAGGTGTTCGAGTGGGCTAGCGGCCCACTCTTTGTGTTTATGGGGACCCGCGCAACGGGGGACGCCAAGCTGGCGCACATCCGGGAGATCGCCGACCGGGTGACGGCTTCGTGCGGCGTCGAAGTGTTCGAGCTGCAGCTGCGGCGTGAGCCAGTCGGGCTGGTGCTCCGCATCTTCATCGATCGGCCAACGCGGCGCGACGAAGCAGGACACCCCATCGTCGAACGGCCGGAGGACAGTATCGGGATCGAGGAATGCCAGCGGGTCAGCCAGGATGTCAGCACGATCCTCGACGTCGAGGACGCGCTCGATGCCGCTTACACGCTGGAGGTCTCGTCGCCCGGGCTGGAACGCTCGCTGCGTGACCTCGACGATTACGCCCGGTTCGCGGGTCGGCTGGCGAAGATCGTCGTCCGGCAGCCCATCGACGGGCAGGTACATTTCGAAGGTCGCGTGACCGGAATCGAAGACGGCGCCGTGGTGCTGGCGGTGGGGCGGACGAAGGTGGTCCGGCTGCCCTACGACCGCATCGCCCGCGGACGCCTCGCTGTGGAGTTCTAGAACCAATGACGAGTTCGCTGCTGCCGCTCATCGAGACGATGGCCAAAGAGAAGGGGGTCGAGCCCCAGGTCATCATCGCCGCGCTCGAGGACGCGATGCTCACCGCGTCGCGCAAGGCCTACAAGTCGACCGAGGATCTCCGCTCGCGCATGAACGGAGAGACGGGCCAGATCGAGATCTTCGCGGTCAAGCACATCGTCGAAGCCGTCGAGAACCCGGCCACCGAAATCTCCCTGCAGGACGCCAAGGAGATGTACGGCGAGGACGCCGAACTCGACATGGAGATCGAGTTCCCGAAGCCGCCGGTCGAATCGCGCATCGCCGCCCAGACCGTCAAGCAGGTGCTGTCGCAGAAGACCCGCGAAGCCGAGCGCGAGAAGGTCTACGACGAGTTCAACCAGCGCATCGGCGAGGTGGTCACCGCCGTCGTCAAGCGCTTCGAGACCGGCGACATCGTCGCCGAGATGGGCCGCGTCGAAGCGACCCTGCCCCGCCGCGAGCAATCGCGTGCCGAGAACTACAACATCGGCGACCGCGTCCGCGCGGTGATCAAGTCGGTGAACAAGAACATCAAGGGCCCGCAGGTGGTGCTGTCGCGCACCGACCCGGCCCTGCTGATCAAGCTGTTCGAACAGGAAGTCCCGGAAATCTACGACGGCACCGTGGTCATCCGCGGCGCCGTGCGCGAAGCCGGCGATCGCGCCAAGGTGGCGGTCTACTCGCGCGAGCGCGACGTCGATCCGGTCGGCGCCTGCGTCGGCATGAAGGGCACCCGCGTCCAGGCCATCATCCGCGAGCTGCGCGGCGAGAAGATCGACATCGTCGAGTGGTCGGATGACGAAATGGTCTTCGTGACCAACGCCATCAGCCCGGCCAAGGTCCAGCGCGTCACGATCATGGACCAGGAGAACCGGGTGATGGAGGTGGTCGTCGAAGACCGCCAGCTGTCGCTCGCCATCGGCAAGAAGGGGCAGAACGTCCGCCTCGCCGCCAAGCTCTCGGGTTGGAAGATCGACATCAAGAGCGACGAAGAGAAGCGGAAAGAGGTCGAGGAGCAGTTCGGCGCCCTGGCGGGTGAGCTCCTGGCCGAGACGGAAGGCGCAGCCCTTGGCGCGGACGGCGCGGCCGACGGCGCGGCCGAGGGCGAGGCGTACAGCGAGACGGACGGCGCGCTGGTCACCGAGGAGTCGCCTGAGGGCGAGACCCTGGAGACGGCACCGGCTGACGGCGGCGAGACCGCCGAGGCCGTGAGCGAGACGGCGGATGCCGTCACGGGCGACGCGCCAGCGCCCGAGCGAGACGTGCAGTAAGGAAAGGCCGAGGCCAAGGTTGTCAACCGTCCGGATCTACAAAGTCGCTGAGCTGCTCAACTCCTCGAGCCAGGAAGTGGTCACGCTGCTGAAGCGCGATCACGGCATCGACGTGAAGAGCGCGTCGAGCACGATCGAAGAGGTCGTCGCGCGCCAGTTCGTCGAGCGCCTCGCGCGCCAGAAGGGCATTACCCTGCCGCCGCCGGCGCAGATGTTCCTCGAGACAGTGGCACCGGTCAAGGGCGCACCGATCAGCGCCAAGAAGGCGCCGGCGCGCGGGCCGGAGCCGCCGCCCAAGCCGGTTGCACCGGTCGTCGGCCCGCCGCGTCTGGTCCGCACCATCACGCCGCGCCCGGCCCCCCTGCCCACCGAAGGTGGCGTGGCCGGCGACGTGATGGCGCATGCGCCGACCGCCGAGTCCAGGTTCGCTGCCCCGCCCACGCAGGCCTACGCGCTGGACGAGCCCGTCGCTCCGTCGGCGCCTGAGGCGTTCGAGGCCGCGGCGTACGAACCCGAGCCGGAGCCGGTCGTCTCGGCACCACCGGCACCCGAGCCGGTCGTCGAGGCCGGCCCCTCAGCCGCGGTCGCCGCCCCCGAGCCGCCCGCCATCGCGGCGTCGGCCAGCCCGGTTACGGCGCCGTCTCTGGCGCCGC
>JBDSLU010000208.1:0-14764 GCA_039916225.1 Vicinamibacteraceae bacterium | reverse complement strand
CGACCGGGCTGCGCGTGTGGACCTACGTCTGTTCGTGCGCGTGAAGCAGACGCTGCACGGCCAGGCCCAGCTCCTCGAGCGTGAACGGCTTGGGAATCGTGTCGCGGATGCCAAGGGCGCGCGCGTGCTCGGCTTCGTCCGGCCGCAGATATCCGGACGCGAGCGCGACAAGTACCGACGGCCGCACGCTCATCACACCGAGCGCGACGTCCATGCCGGACAGACCGGGCATGTTGTAGTCGGTGACGACCGCGTCGAAGGCCTCGGGGTCGAGCCGGAAGGCGGCAATCGCGTCGTCGGCACGCGTGAAGCCGCTGACCCGGTAGCCGAGCCGCTCGAGGAACTGCACCGCCAGCTTGACCAGCGATTCCTCATCGTCGAGGTAGAGGATGCGCTGGCCGCTGCCGCGCAACGCGGGCGGCACCGGGACACCGTCGGGCGCCTCGGCGGCACCGCCGACGCAGGTCGGGAACAGCACCTTGAACGTCGAGCCGCGTCGCAGTCCGCTCTCGACCAGCACCGCGCCGCCGTGGCCGCGGGCGATGCCGTGGACCATCGACAGGCCCAGACCGGTGCCCTTCCCATGCAACTTGGTGGTGAAGAAGGGCTCGAAGGCGCGCTCGATGGTCGCCGGCGACATGCCGTGCCCACTGTCCTCGACGGACAGGCAGACGTGCGGCCCCGGCCGCAGATCGGCATGGGCATCGCTGAGGCGCTGGTCGACGGCGCAGGGCTCGAGCCGGACCTCGACCCGCCCCGGCCCGCCATCCATCGCCTGCCAGGCGTTGGTGACCAGGTTGACGAGCACCTGGTGGACCTGCGAGGCATTGGCCTGGACGTCCGGCAGGTCCGGCGCGATGTGCTGTGACAGCTCGACGCCGGCGGGAATCAGGGGGCGCAGCAGGCGAACGGCTTCGCCGACCACCGGGGCGAGCTGGATCGCGGCGTGCTCGTGCGTCTCGGGACGGCTGAAGGTGAGGATCCGGTCGACCAGCTCGGTGGCCCGGCGCACCGCCCGGCGCATCTCGTCGAGGTTCTCCTGGACCGGATGCGTCGATCCGAGATCCATCGAGGCGAGCTCGAGGTTGCCGCCGATGGCCGCGAGCAGATTGTTGAAGTCGTGGGCGATGCCGCCGGCGAGCGTGCCCATCGCCTGCATCTTCTGCGACTGGCGGAGCTGGGTCTCGAGGCGCTGCCGCGTCTCCTCGGCCCGCCGCCGATCGGTGATGTCGATGCTGGTGCCGATGTAGCCGGCCAGGGCGCCCGACGCGTCGAAGCGCGGAACGCCGTGCGTCGACACCCAGCGAAACTCGCCATCGGCGCGGCGCGACCGGGACTCGATCTCGAACGGCTCCTGCATCTCGTAGGCGCGGCGCTGCACGGCGGCGAAGAACGTCCGGTCGTCGGGATGGAGGAATTCGTACCAGCCGTCGGGCGGTACTTCGTGGAGCTGGCGTCCGAAGAAGGCGATCCACCGCTGGTTGATGAACACCGGCTGGCCGTCGGCGTTGGAGGCCCACACCATCATCGGCGCCGTGTCGGCGAGCATGCGGAAGCGCTCTTCGCTGCTGCGCAGCGCGGCTTCGGCGCTCTTGCGCTCGGTGATGTCGACCATCACGCCGCGCAGGGTCGTCGGACGTCCATCGACGACGTGAACCGTCACCCGATCCTGCAGCCAGACGACGCGCCCGTCGGCGGCAGTCATCCGGTAGTCGAACTGGTGGTCGAGGCCGGCCTCGGTGCTATCGACGCAGTAGCGCACCGACGACTCGCGGTCGGCGGGATGGATGTGCTCGGCCCAGAAGTTGGGATCGTTCAGCCAGGCGCTGACCGGATAGCCGAGCAGGCGCTCGGCCTGGGCGCTGACGAAGGTGAACTGGAACGTCCGGGCGTCGGCCTCCCAGACGATGCCGTCGATCGTCCCAATGAGATCGTCGAAGCCCTTCCGGGCGGCACGGGCGGCCTCCTCAGAGTCCACCCGCGCGGTGATGTCCTCGACGAACAGGACGATGCCGCCGACCGCGCCGGCGGCGTCGCGCCACGGCTGCACTTCCCAGCGCATCCACACCAGCGGCCCATCGGGCGAGGGCCGGACCTGCTCGCGTTCGACGCGGGTGGCCTCGCCGACCAGAGCGCGCCGGTGCGCCTCGCGCCAGTGTTCCTCCAGGTCGGGGTAGATGTCCCAGTGCGATTGGCCGATGAGGTCGACGCCGCCTGGGGCGTACTCGGCCTGCCAGCGCCTGTTCACCGCGAGATAACGCATCTCGCGGTCCAGCATCGCCATCGCGCCGGGCGCGTGATCGAGGAAGAACTGCAGCCGCTGATGGCCGTGGCGCAGCGCCTCGACGATGCTCGGGTCTTCCGCCTCGCTGTCGCGCACCCGCGCCTCCGTGGGCCTGACCTGGGGAAGGGACGCCGCCGGAAAGGGCGATTATATGGCCGAAACCCGACCATTGGTTGACAAGGCCCGGAGGCTCCAAGTACCGTCTAGCCCAGTGTCCGTGTCCCTGTCCGCCCAGCGCCATCACCTGCACCACCATGAGGGCCATGCCCACCATGGGATCGGTCGAGGTGCGCGCGGACAGTAAAGGGTACGACACGCCCTGAAACGCACGCCTCGCCGTCCATTCCGGCGAGGCGTTTTTTTTTGCCCAAGCGACCTTCGGCCCGGCCGCCGGGCTCGTGGGTTCCGACCGACCATGACGACGATCGACTTCTCCAAATTCCACGGCCTGGTGCCGGCAGTCGTCCAAGACGCCGCCACCCGGGACATTCTGATGGTGGGCTTCATGAACCAGGAGGCCTGGGACGTGACCCGGCGCACCGGCTTCGTGACCTTCTTTTCGCGGACCCGCAACACGCTGTGGACCAAGGGTGAGACCTCGGGCAACAAGCTGCAGGTCTCGAAGATGTGGATCGATTGCGACCAGGACACCCTCCTGGTCGAAGCCACCTGCCTCGGCGATGGCGTCGTCTGTCACACCGGCACGCGCACGTGCTTCCGCGAACTGCCGATGGACACGTCAACCGCGGCGCCGGTTTCGGAACAGGTGCGGTCATGAAGCTGCGACTCGGCATCCCCAAAGGCTCGCTGCAGGACGCCACCGTCGCGCTCTTCGCGCGCGCCGGCTTCAACGTCTACGTCAACTCGCGATCGTATTTCCCGACCGTCGACGATCCCGAGATCGAGTGCATGCTCATCCGGGCCCAGGAAATGGCCCGCTACGTCGCCGACGGCATCCTCGACGCCGGGCTGACCGGTCAGGACTGGATCGCCGAGCAGCTCGGCGCGGCCGTGCTGCCGGTCGAGAGCCTCGGCGAGAACATCCCGCCGGTCGTCAGCGTCTGCGACCTCGTCTACGCCAAGCAGAGCTTCGGCAAGGTCCGGTGGGTGCTCGCCGCCCCTGAAGACTCGCGGTTCAAGCGCCCGCAGGATTTCGAGGGCGCGACCATCGCCACCGAGCTGGTCAAGGTCACCGAGCAGTACTTCAAGCGGATGGGCATCAAGGTCCTGGTCGAGTTCTCGTGGGGCGCGACCGAGGTCAAGCCGCCGGTGCTCTGCGACGGCATCGTCGAGGCCACCGAGACGGGCTCGACGCTGCGGGCCAACCGCCTGGCCATCATCGACACGGTGATGGAATCGAACACCCAGTTGATCGCCAACAAGGACGCCTGGATCGATCCGGCCAAGCGCGAGAAGCTCGAGAACATCTCGCTGCTGCTCAAGGCCGCCATCGCCGCGCAGGGCCGCGTCGGCATCATGCTGAACGCCAGACGCGAGGACCTGCCGCGCATCCTCGGCCTGCTGCCGGCGCTGCGCCGGCCGACCATCTCACCGCTCGCCGAAGGCGACTGGGTGGCGCTCAACACGATCCTCGAGGAGCGCACCGTGCGCGACCTGATCCCGCGCCTCAAAGCGGCCGGGGCCGAGGGCATCGTCGAGTACCCGCTCAACAAGATCGTGATGTAGCGCCCCCGAGCCGCCGCCATGCTGAAGATCATCTCCGCCTCGGATCCGCGCGCACTGGGACGCCTGCTCGCCGACGATCCCGCCGACGACGCCGCGCTGGTCAGGCGCGTCGCGGCGATCGTGGCCGACGTCCGCCGCGGTGGCGACCGCGCGCTCGTCGCCTACGCACGGCGCTTCGACAAGCTGCCGGTGTCGGGGCCGGCCGGCGCCGTCGAGATTCCGCGGGCCGAGATCGAGGCCGGCGCCAAGCGCGTCAGCCGGCCGGTCGGCGCGGCGATCAAGCGCGCCGCCCGTGTCATCGCCCGCATCGCGCGGACCCAGGTGCCGAAGGGCTCACGGAGCGCGGCCTGGCCGGGCGTCGTCGTCGAGCAGCGCATCACGCCACTCGCCCGCGTCGGCTGCTACGTGCCTGGCGGACGCTATCCGCTGCCGTCCTCGCTGCTGATGACCGCGATCCCGGCCCGCGTCGCCGGCGTCGGTGAGGTGATCGCCTGCTGCCCGCGGCCGGAGCCGGCGGTGCTGGCGGCGGCGCTCGAAGCGGGCGTGTCGCGCCTCTATCGCGTCGGCGGCGCCCACGCCATCGCGGCGATGGCCTACGGCACGGCGAGCGTCCCGCGCGTCGACAAGATCGTCGGCCCGGGTAACGCCTGGGTGGCGGCGGCCAAGGCCCTGGTCGCGCGCGACTGCGGCATCGACTTCTTCGCCGGGCCGAGCGAGATCGTGATCGTCTCGGACACCGGCCGCGCCGACTGGATCGCCGCCGATTTGGTGGCCCAGGCTGAGCACGACCCCGACGCCCGGGCGGTGCTGATCACCTCGAGCAAGCGCCTGGCCAACGCCGTGCGGACCGCGGCCATCGCCCAGGCGGCCAACAACCCGATTGCGCGGGCCTCGCTGGCGAAGCGCGGCGGCATCATCGTGACGCGCAGCGTCGCGCAGTCGATCGAGATCGCGACGACGATGGCGCCCGAGCACCTCGTCGTCGACACCGCGGCCGTCGCCGCGCGTATCCCGACCGCTGGCGCGACGTTCGTCGGGCCATGGTCGGCGCAGGCCGCCGGCGACTACGCCACCGGCTCCAACCACGTGCTGCCGACGAGCGGCGCCGCGCGCTTCCGCGGCGGGCTGTCCGCCGCCGACTTCGTCCGCGTCTCCAGCGTCCAGACGCTGTCGCGGGCCGGGCTGCACCGGCTGGCGCCGACGGCGATCGCGCTGGCCGACGCCGAGGGGCTCGCCGCCCACGCCGCATCGATCCGGATCCGCGTCGCCCCCGACAGCGGCAAACAGGGAGCGCGGTGATGTCCAGCCAGTACCAGCGCGAGCCCGAGCTCGGCGACGGCCTGCGCCTGCACCTGAACGAGAACACCGGCGGCTGCTCGCCGAAGGTCATCGAGGCGCTGCGGGCGCTGTCGCCGCTCGACGCGGCGATCTACCCGGACTACGCCCGCGTCAACGACGTCTGCGGGCGCTACCTTGGCGTCGATCCGCCGCGGCTGCTGCTGACCAACGGGCTCGACGAAGGCATCCTCGCCGCGGCGATCGCGTATCTGCAGCGGGATCCGGGGGGCGTCGCGGGCTCGCCCGAGGGGCTGATCGCCGAGCCGTGCTTCGGGATGTATGCCGACTGCATCGAGGCGGTCGGCGGCCGCATCGTTCGCGTCGCGCCGCCGGCGGATCTCGCGTTCCCGCTCGACGCGGTACTCGCCGCGATCACGCCACGGACGCGCGTGATCTACCTGACCAGTCCGGGCAACCCGACCGGCCTGCTGATCCCGAACGCGGCCGTGCGCGCGCTGGCGCGGGCGCTGCCCGACGGGCTCGTGTTCATCGACGAGGCCTACGCCGATTTCACCGAGGCGCACTTTCTCGGCGAGCTGCGCGCGGCACCGAACGTCGTCGTCGGCCGCACCTTCGCCAAGGCCTACGGACTGGCCGCGCTGCGCATCGGCGCGGTCGTCGGTGACGAGGCGGTGATCGCGCGGCTGCGGCGATCGCTGCCGCCCTACAGCATCAACGTCGCCGCGGCCGTCGCGCTCGAGGCGGCGCTCGGCGATCAGCCGCACCTCGACGCCTACCGCGCCCAGGTGCGCGCCTCGAAGGCCCGCGTCTACGCCGTCTGCGATCGGCTCGGCCTCGCCTATTGGCCGAGCGACGCCAACTTCGTACTGATCCGCGTCGGCGACCGCGCCAGCGCCATCGTCGAGGCGCTGCGCCAGCGCCGCATCTTCGTCCGCGACCGCTCGACCGAGCCGGGCTGCGCGGGCTGCATCCGCATCACCGCCGGCGTCCTGGCTCACACCGAGCAGGCGCTCGCGGCTCTGGAGGACATCCTGTGCGCCGTGGCGTGATCGACCGTCGAACGACCGAAACCCAGATCCAGCTCACCATCGGTCTCGAAGGCCGCGGACGCTACGACGTGCGGACGGGCATCCGCTTCCTCGACCACATGCTCGAGCTGTTCGCGCGACACGGCGCCTTTGACCTGACGATCGCCTGCGCTGGCGACCTCGACGTCGACCAGCACCACACCGTCGAGGATCTCGGGATCGCGCTCGGCGAGGCGATCACCCAGGCGCTCGGCGACCGCCGCGGCATCAATCGCGCCGGCTACTTCATCATGCCGATGGACGAGACGCTGGCCGTCGCCGCCATCGACCTCGGCGGACGGCCGCACGTCGCTGTCGACCTCAAGCTGAAAGTGAAGCAGGTCGGCGACCTGCAGGCGGAGCTGGTCCACGACTTCTTCGAGGGCTTCTCGATCGGCGCGCGCGCCAACGTCCACGTCAAGGTGCTCTACGGCCGCTCCAGCCATCACCACATCGAAGCGGTGTTCAAGGCATTCGCGCGCGCGCTGCGCGTGGCGTGTTCGAAGGACAAGCAGCTGAAGACGATGCTGCCGAGCACCAAGGGATTGTTGTGAGGATCGCGCTCATCGACTATCGGGCCGGCAATCTCACGTCGGTGCGCAAGGCGCTGGCCGCGGCCGGCGCCGAGGTGTTCACGCCGGACAACGCGGCGCAGATCGCCGGCGCCGACGGGCTGATCGTGCCTGGCGTCGGCCACTTCGAGGCGACGGCGGTGCTCGACGCGCCGTGGCGCGAGGCGATCCTGGCGCACGCGCGGGCCGGCAAGCCGCTCCTCGGCATCTGCCTCGGCCTGCAGTTCCTGTTCGAGGGCAGCATCGAGGCGCCCGGCCTCACCGGCCTCGGGCTGCTGCCCGGCGTCTGCGGCAAGCTCGGACCGGACTGGGATCCGGGCGTGCGGCTGAGCGACGACGCCTGGTCCGAGTTCAAGGTGCCGCACGTCGGCTGGAATGCCGTCGATCCCACCCGGCCGTCGACGATCCTGGCCGGCGTCGCGCCGGGCGCGCAGGCGTACTTCACCCACTCCTACGCCGCGCCGGTCGGCGAGGCGACGGCGGCGACGACGACCACCGGTCCGAACACGTTCGCCAGCGCCGTCGAGCGCGGCAACATCTTCGGCCTGCAGTTCCACCCCGAGAAGTCCGCCGACGCCGGTGTGGCCATGCTGCGCAATTTCTGCCTACGCGCCACCCGTCCCGGCCTCGGCTCTGAGCCCGGCTCGGAGCTCAGCCCTGAGCCCGGCTCCGAGCCCAGCTCAGAGCTGGGTCGAAACGTTGCAGGAACTGCGCACCACGCGTCGAAGCGAATCATTGCCTGCCTGGACGTCCGCGACGGACAGGTCGTCAAGGGCGTGAAGTTCGAGGGGCTGCGCTCGGCTGGCGATCCGGCCGAGCTGGCGGCGCGCTACAACGTCGAGGGCATCGACGAGGTCGTCATCCTGGACGTGACGGCGACGCTCGAGACGCGGCGCGCGCTGGCGCAGACCATCCGCGACGTGGCGCGGACCCTGTTCATCCCGCTCGCCGTCGGCGGCGGGATCCGCACCGAGGACGACGCCGCCGCGGTGGTCGACGCCGGCGCCGACAAGGTGAGCCTGAACAGCGCCGCCCTGAAGGATCCGGATCTGATTGCGCGCCTCGCCGTCCGCTATGGCAGCCAAGCCGTCGTCGTCGCCATCGACGCCAAGCGCGGCCCGACCACCGCTGGCCCGGACGGGTTCGCCGTCTACGCCCGCAGCGGCACCAGTGCGGCCGGCCGCGATGCGGTCGAGTGGGCGCGCGAGGCGGCGTCCCGCGGCGCCGGCGAGATCCTGCTGACGTCGATGGATCGCGACGGCACGCGCAGCGGGTTCGACTGCGAGCTGACCGCGGCGGTGTCGCGCGCGGTGTCCATCCCGGTGATCGCCTCGGGCGGCGCCGGCTCGTTCGATCACTTCGTCGACGTTTTCACCCGCGGCCGCGCCGACGCGGCGCTCGCCGCGTCGATCTTCCACTTCTCGGAGCATGGCGTCGCCGACCTGAAGCAGCACCTCGCTACAGCCGGCATCCCCATGCGAATTGCGTCGGGAGGATAGCGCCGCATGGCCACTGCCGGGTATTCGGGAACGCCGCTGCCGCAGAAGCTGGGCATCAAGCCTGGCATGACGCTCCACGTCGTCGACGCGCCGATGGACTACGCGACGCTGATCGCGCCGGTCGGCAAGAAAGTGGCCTTTGCCACCCGGCTGACCCGGGACGTCGAGTTCCTGCACGCCTTCGTGACGACGAAGGACCGCCTCGAAGAGGTGCTGGATCGCGCCCGGGCGGGGCTCGGCAGCGAGGCCATCGTCTGGGTGTCGTGGCCCAAGAAGGCGGCCGGCGTGACCAGCGAAGTGACCGAGGACACCGTGCGGGACATGGCCCTGCCGCTCGGGTTCGTGGACGTCAAGGTGTGCGCCGTGGACGCCACCTGGTCCGGCCTCAAACTGGTCGTTCGGAAGACCCTGCGCTAGGCCGGCTGGCAGCGCGGGCGGCTGCTAGAATCGGCCAGCACATGTTCATTCCTGCAATCGATCTGAAGGGCGGCCAAGTCGTCCAGTTGGTACAGGGCAAGCGGCTGGCGCTGGCCTCGGACGACATCGACGCCTGGGTGCGGAAGTTCGCGCCCTATCCCGTCGTCCAGCTCATCGACCTCGACGGCGCGCTCGAGACCGGCGCCAACGACGCCATCGTCCAACGCATCTGCGGTGAGTTGCCGTGCCGGGTCGGCGGCGGTGTCCGCACCATCGCCCGGGCCGAAGCACTGGTCGCGGCCGGAGCCCGCCAGGTCATCGTCAGCTCGGCGATGTTCATGCACGGCCGCGTCGATCTGGCGTTCGCGCGCGCGCTGGCCAATGCGATCGGCATGGAGCGCGTCATCGCCGCCGTCGACAGCGCCGGCGGCAAGGTGGTGATCCGCGGCTGGACCGAGGCGACCGCCCTCACCGCGGTCGAAGCGGTCCACGAGCTCGAACCGTTCTGCGGCGGCTTCCTCTATACCCACGTCGACACCGAGGGCTTGATGCAGGGCATCGACATGGACGCCGTGCGCGCCGTGCGCGCCGCGACCGCCAAGTCGCTGACGGCCGCTGGCGGCATCCGCACCCGCGAGGAAATCCTGGCGCTCGACGCGCTCGGCATCGACGCCGTCGTCGGCATGGCCGTCTACACAGGCGCGCTCTCGCTCGACGATCCCGCCCTGCAGCCCGCGAGTCCTCGAGCCTGAGTCCACCATGACTACGCGTGCAGCCCTCCCCGGCAGGCTCTTCCCCTCGCGACAGAGCCGCCGCGGGTGGCCGCTCGCCCTGGTCGCGCTCGGCGCGCTGCTCCTGCCGCTCGTCTCGCTGGCAGGGTGCTCCCGACAGAGCGTCGTCCCGTTCCGCGTCGACAACGCCCGCGCCCATCTCGATCGGCTGACCAACGCCGGGCCGCGGCCGACCGGATCGGCGGCCAACGTCGCGGCGCGCGCCTACCTCATCGATCAACTGCGCCTCTACGGCTTCGACGTCCGCACCCAGACCGTCGACGCGTCGCGGCCCGAGTACGGGCGCACCATGCGCGTCAGCAACATCGTGGCGACGCGAGCGGGCTCGCGCCAGGATGCCATCGCCCTCGTCGCCCACTACGACTCGGTCGCCGTCGCGCCCGGTGCGATGGACGACGGCATCGGCACCGCCGTCGCGCTCGAGGCCGCGCGCCTGCTCGCCGCGGCCCCGGCCCTCCGCCACACGCTGGTCGTGCTGCTCACCGACGGCGAGGAGTTCGGGCTGATGGGCGCGGTCGGCGCGATGACCGACGCCGAGCTGCGGGCGCGGCTCAAGGGCTACGTCAACCTCGAGTCGACCGGATCGACCGGCCCGGCGATCCTGTTCGAGTCGGGCCCTGGCAACGAGGCGCTGATCCGCGCCTGGGCCGGCGCCGCCCCGCATCCGCACGGCGCCTCCTACGTCCTCGAGATCTACAAGCGCCTGCCCAACGACACCGACTTCAGCATCCTGAAGGCCGCCGGCATCCCCGGCCTGAACTTCGCGCCGGTCGGCAACAGCCACACCTACCACACGTCGCGCGACACCGCCGATCGCGTGTCGTCGGCCACGCTCCTGCACATGGGCGAGACGACGGTCACGACGATGCGGGCGATGGACGCCCTGGATCGTCAGACCGCCGATCGCGACGTCCGCTTCGCCTCGGTCGGCGAGAGCACCGTGATCATCCTCGCCGACTGGCAGGGCATGCTCCTCGCCATCCTCGCCATCGGGCTCGGCCTGGTCGCGTGGATCCGGATCGTGCGCTACCTCGCCGCCGGCGACGCGATCCGCTTCATCGCCACGGCGCTCTGGGGCGTGCTGTCACTGGCCGCCGCGATCGGCGCCATGGTCGGGGCGTCGTGGCTGCTCGTCACCTCGAGCGCCGTGCACCATCCGTGGTACGCCTCGCCGATGCGGACGCTGGCGCTGATCGCCGTCAGCGGCGCGCTCGGGCCGTGGCTGCTGACCCGCGTGGCACTGCTGTCGCCCGAGCGGGTCCGTTACATCCGCGAGCCCGCCAGCGTGTGGGCCCTGACCCTGCCGGTGTGGGGCCTGATCACCGCGTTCTTCGAGGTGAAGGCGCCGCTGGCCTCGCCGATATGGGCGGTGAGCCTGGCGCTCGCCGGCGCGGCGCTCGCCGTCGTCCCGCCCGGCCGCACCGCATGGATGCGGGGCGCGTCGGTGCTGGTGCTGGCCGTCACCGCGCTGCTGTTCCTGGGCGACGGCGTCCGCCTCTACGAGTTCCTGGTGGCCGTCCTGGGCCGGCTGCCCATCGTGACGCCGGTCTGGGTGCTGCCGCTGTTCGTCGCCTTCGTCGGCGTGATGATCGTGCCGCCGGTGGCGGCCGCGCTGATCGGGTTCGTCGAAGGCCGCCGCGGCCACGGCTCGATGGGCGGTGCCCTGCTCGCCGCCTTCGCCCTGACGCTGGGCCTCGCCTACATGGCCCCGGCCTATACGCCCGAGCGGCCGGCGCGGCGCTCGGTGGTCTACGTGCACGACACGCTGACCGGCCAGGCGTGGTGGGAGGTCGCCGGCAACGAGCCGGGCCTCGATCTCGCCCACAGCGCGGACCAGGCGGCCCGCTGGCGCCCCGTCGAGCGCGGCACGCCGATCCCCGCCTCGGTGACGGTCGGCGCCGCGTCGGGCGCGTTCCGCTACCGGCGGCAGGGCGAGGCGACGCCGGCACCGGCACGGGTCGTCGCGCGGATCGTTCCGGCCGCTGATTCGCCGGGTCAGATCGACTACGAGGTGGCGGTCACGCCGCAGCGGGAAGGCCTCGGCGCGACGCTGCACCTGCCGACGGCGATCGTGCCGGTCCGCGCCACGCCGGTCGGCGCGCAGTGCCGGGCGAGCTGGTGCGCGACCTATCTGGCCATTCCGCCGGAGGGCATGACGTTCCGCGTGCGGATGCCCGCCGCCGCCGCCCCGTCGCTGGCCTCGGCCGCGGTGACGATCGGATCCTGGGCCCTGCCCGGCAGCGACGGCCGCCGGCCCTTGCCGTGGCTGCCGCAGGAGCGCACCGACTGGACCACCTACGCCCAGTGGGTGGTGCGGCCGGAATCGGCGGCGGAAGTCCCGGTCGAAGCCGTGCCGGGGGAGGCGCTGCCCAATCCCAGCGCGCCCTCACCACCGCCAGGCGCTTGACGCAACGTCGCGGTTCTCCACCGACGCCGGCTCAGCTCGGCTGACGTGGCTTACGGTCGATTACGTCGATCGGCGTTATGATGACGTCGATCGACGTAATGCAATGAAGAACCCCTTCGTCTACGGCGAGATCGTGCCGCTCGAGGCGTTCGCCGACCGCGTCGTCGAGCTCGACCGTCTGGTCACCGATCTGGCCGAGGGCCAGAAGGTGTTCCTGATCTCGCCGCGCCGCTACGGCAAGTCGTCGCTGGTGCGGCAAGCCTTGGCCCAGCTCGCGCGCAAGCGGATCCTGACGCTGGAGCTGACGGTCAGCAGCTTCAGCTCCTATGTCGCCTTCCTCGAAGGCTACGCCCGCGCCCTGCTCGCGCTCGAGACGAAAGCCGAGAACGCGCGCGGCTGGCTGCGCGAGCTGTTCCCGGCCTCGCGGCCGGACGTGCGACTCGAAACGGGTCCGGCCGGTGCCGCGCTGGCGGTGTCCTTTCCCACCGTGCGCACGCCGCGTGACGCCAGCCGCCTGGCCGAGGAAGTCTTCGCGCTGCCCGGGCTGATGGCCGAGCGGCTGCGCCGCCAGATCGTCATTGCCCTCGACGAGTTCCAGGCCGTGACCGCCTTCGACAACGGCCAGGTCGAGCACGCGCTGCGCGCCGCGGTGCAGCAGCAGCGTCAGGTCGGCTACGTGTTCGCCGGATCCGAGCCCAGCCTGATGGAACAGATGGTCGGGATGAAGCGGCCGTTCTACAAGGCCGGTCCGGTCATGCGGCTCGAGCGGATTCCGGCCGACGAGTTCGCCGCCTTCCTCGAGGCGCGTTTCGCCTCGACCGGGCTCAAGCCCGAAGCCGGCCTCGGCGAGGCCATCGTCGATCTGGCCGGCAACCTGCCCTACGACGTCCAGCGCCTCGCCCACGAGACCTGGGATCGCGCCGCGACGCTCAAGCGCCGCACCGTCACGCTCGAGGATCTCCACGCCACGCTGCACCGCCTGCTCGGCGAGCAGCAGATGCTGTTCGAGGCGACCTGGCTGCGCCTCACCCTCGGCCAGCGCGCGGCGCTGCGCGCCGTCGTCCTCGAGCAGGGCCTGGAGCTCCTGGCCACCGAGACCAGGCATCGCCATCGCCTCGGCGGCGCCTCCAGCGTCCAGACCGCCCTGGCTGCGCTGATGCGCCAGGATGTGGTCGCCCGCGAGCCGGACGGCCGCTACGTCGTCGTCGACTCGTTGCTGCGCGAGTGGGTGGCCAGGCGGACGTTCTAAGACCGAACGTGTCAACTCCCAACTCCCAACTTCCAACTCCCAATCGAACGCTGCTTCACCGCCTCGGCCTGCACCGGCCCGAACTGCGGGCCTGGGCGTGGTACGACTGGGCCAACTCCGCGTTCATGACCACGGTGGTCGCCGCGGTCTTCCCGATCTACTACGCCAAGGTGGCCGCCGACGGCGTCCCCGATGCCACCGCGACGTTCCGCTTCGGCATCGCCACCACCATCGCCCTGACGGCGACCGCGGTGCTGTCGCCGATCCTCGGCGCGCTCGCCGACGCCACCGGCCGCAAGAAGCGCCTGCTCGCCGTGTTCGCGGGTATCGGCATCGTCGCCACCGCCGGCCTCGGCCTGGTCGGCCGCGGCGACTGGATGCTGGCGCTGGGGCTGTTCATGCTGGGCAACATCGGCATCTACGGATCGATGACCTTCTACGACGCACTGCTGCCGCACATCGCGCGGCCGGAGGAGCTCGATCGCGTGTCGTCGGCCGGCTACGCGCTCGGTTATCTCGGCGGCGGCGTGCTGCTGGCCATCAATCTGGCGTGGATCCAGCGGCCGGCGTGGTTCGGGTTTCCGGACGCCGGGACGGCGACCCGGGCCGCGTTCGTCAGCGTCGCGGTGTGGTGGGCGGTGTTCTCGGTGCCGATCCTGCGGCGCGTCCCCGAGCCGCCCGTCGATCCCGCCACGGCCGCGGATGCCTCGATCGGCGCGGCCATCCGGCGCCTCGCCAACACGCTGCGCGAGCTGCGCCGCTACCGGCACGCCTTCACGATGCTGGTCGCGTTCATGCTCTACAACGACGGCATCGGCACCATCATCCGCATGGCGACGCTCTATGGCACGCAGGTCGGCATCGATCAGGGCAGCCTGATCGGCGCCTTGCTGCTGGTGCAGTTCATCGGGGTGCCGGCGGCGTTCCTGTTCGGCGCCGTGGCGGCGAAGATCGGCGCCAAGCCGGCCATCCTCGGCTCGCTGGTGCTCTACACGGTGATCAGCGTGCTGGCGTTCCGCATGACCACGGCGCGCGACTTCATGGTGCTCGCCGCGCTCGTCGGCCTGGTGCAGGGCGGCAGCCAGGCGCTGAGCCGTTCGGTGTTCGCCAGCCTGATTCCGAAGGATCGGACCGCCGAGTTCTTCGGCTTCTTCGCGGTGTTCGAGAAGTTCGCCGGGGTCTTCGGACCGCTGCTCTTCTCGGCGGCGGTCGCCCTCACCCACTCGAATCGCGCCGCGATCCTGTCGGTGATCCTGTTCTTCGTGGCTGGCGGCGCGCTGCTCGTCACGGTCGACATCGACGCCGGGCGCCGGGCCGCTGAACGCTGACGCGCCGCAGCACGCCGACTGCCCTACTTGTCGGCGATCCAGCCGGCCGGTGTCTTGCGCATCCGCCACGCGATCCGGAGCGATGGTGTCTGCGGGTCACCGCGCTTGAAGCCGTACTGGTACTGCACGTCGGCGTGCAGCACCGCCGACAGGCCGTCCTCGCTC
>JBDSLU010000207.1:0-6323 GCA_039916225.1 Vicinamibacteraceae bacterium | reverse complement strand
TCGCGCAGACGATCTCGTCGGCCGGCAAGGATCTGCTGGTCCTGATCAACGACATCCTCGATCTGGCGAAGGTCGAATCGGGCAAGGTCGAACTCGCGCCGGAACGGCTCCACCTGGCCCGCACGGTCGACGGCGTGGCGTCGATCTTCGAGCCGCTGTTGCGGGAGAAGGGCCTGGCGTTCAGCGTCGCCGTCGAGCCGGGCACGCCGGAGCACATCGTGACCGACGCGCAGCGCTTCGGCCAGATCCTGCGCAACCTGCTCTCGAACGCCGTCAAGTTCACCGACGCCGGCACCGTGGCGATCCGCATCCAGGCCGAGGACGACGACGCCGTGTCGCTGTCGGTGCGCGATACCGGCATCGGCATCCCCGAGCACCAGCAGGGGATCGTGTTCGAGGCGTTCCGTCAGGCCGACGGCAGCACGCACCGGAAGTACGGCGGCACCGGTTTGGGCCTCTCGATCTCGCGCGACCTGGCCCGCCTGATGGGCGGCGACCTCCGCCTGCGAAGCACGCCGGGCGAAGGCAGCGTGTTCACCCTCACCCTCCCGCGCGCCTACACGGCCCCGCCCGAGACGAGCGATCCCCAGGCGCCGCCGGTACGAGCCGACGCGCCTCCGGCGCGCGCCGTCGGTCGGCCGCCCGTGACCGCGGTGGCGGCGACGCCCGTTCCGAGGGCGCGTGACGATCGCGAACACCTGGATGCCGGGACGCGCCGGATCCTGGTCATCGAGGACGACGTCGCCTTCGCCGCCATCCTGAGTGACTTGGCCCACGAGCTCGGCTTCCACTGCCTGGTCGCCCACACGGCCATGGAGGGACTGGCGGCCGCCGCGCGCTTCCAGCCCAGCGCGATCCTGCTCGACGTGCAGCTGCCGGACCAGTCGGGCCTGGGCGTGCTCGAGCAGTTGAAGCGCGACCCCCGGACCCGACACGTGCCGGTGCACGTCATGTCGGTCGACGACTACGCCCACGAGGCGCTCGAGCGTGGCGCCATCGGCTATGCGCTGAAGCCGGTGGCCCGCGTCGATCTGGTCGGCGCCATCCGGCAGCTCGAGCTGAAGTTCTCGCAGACGCTGCACAAGGTGCTGGTGGTCGAAGACGACGCGCGGCAGCGCGAGAGCATCCGTCACCTGCTGACCAGTCCTGGCGTCGAGATCGTCGAGGCCGCCGACGCCCAGGCGGCCCTGACGCAGCTCGCCGGCGCCACCTTCGACTGCATGGTGATGGATCTCAGCCTGCCCGACCTGAGCGGCTACGAACTGCTCGAGCAGATGGCCGGGCAGGAGGGCGTGTCCTTTCCGCCGGTGATCGTCTACACCGGTCGCGCCCTCGACGCCGCCGACGAGCAGCGCCTGAGTCGTTTCTCGAAGTCGATCATCATCAAGGACGCCCGCTCGCCGGAGCGCCTGCTCGACGAGGTGACGCTGTTCCTGCACCAGGTCGAGGCCAGCCTGCCGGCCGAGCGCCAGCGCATGCTCAAGGTCGCCCGCGATCGCGAGACCGCGCTCGAAGGCCGCCGCGTGCTGGTGGTCGAGGACGACGCGCGCAACATCTTCGCGCTGGCCAGCATCCTCGAGCCGAAGGGCGTCAAGGTCGAGATCGCGCGCAACGGCCGCGAGGCCCTGACGGCGCTGGCCCGGTCCCAGGCGGCGCCGGACGGCCGCATCGATCTCGTCCTGATGGACATCATGATGCCGGAGATGGACGGCCTGACCGCCATGCGCGAGATCCGCAAGCAGCCGCACTGGCAGAAGCTGCCGATCATCGCCCTGACCGCCAAGGCGATGAAGGACGACCAGGAGCACTGCCTGGCGGCGGGCGCCAGCGACTACATCGCCAAGCCGCTCGACGTCGAACGCCTGCTGTCGCTGGTGCGCGTCTGGATCACGAAGTAGGGCGATCGTGACCACGAGCAGCATCGACATCGAGCGCCGTCTGTTGTTCGACGCGATCTACCTGAAGTACCACTACGACTTCCGTGGCTATGCCGAGGCGTCGGCGAAGCGGCGGGTGCGGACGGCCATGACCCGGCTGGAATGCGCGACGATCTCGCAGCTGCAGGATCGGGTCCTGCACGATCCGGCGGCGTTCGCCGACGTCCTCGACGTGCTCACCGTCCCGGTGAGCGAGATGTTTCGCGATCCCGGCTACTTCAAGGCGCTGCGGGATCGGGTCGTGCCGATGTTGCGCACCTATCCGTCGCTCAAGGTCTGGGTGGCGGGCTGCAGCACCGGTGAGGAGGCCTACTCGCTGGCCATCCTGCTGCGGGAAGAGGGCCTGCTCGAGCGGACGATCATCTACGGGACGGACATCAATCCGCGCACCCTGCAGCAGGCCGAGACGGGCATCTACGACATCGAACGGATGCCCGGCTTCAGCGAGAACTATCGCCGGTCCGGCGGCCGCGCGTCGCTGTCGGATCACTACACGGCGCGTTATGGCCGGGCGGTGCTCGACAAGGGCCTCAAGCGGCACATCGTCTTCTCCGACCACAGCCTGGCCACCGACAGCGTCTTCGCCGAGGTGCAGCTGGTGTCGTGCCGCAACGTGCTGATCTACTTCAAGCGCGAGCTGCAGGATCGCGCCGTCGGCCTGTTCCACGACGCGCTGTGCCGGCGCGGGTTCCTCGGCATCGGATCGAAGGAGTCGCTCGATTGGTCGGCCTACGCCACGGCGTTCGCCGACGTGGCCTTGGAGGATCGCATCTTCCAGAAGCGGGACGAGGATGGCCGACCACCGACCCATCGCCGACCGCATTGAGGCCGTCGTGATCGGCACCTCCGCCGGTGGCGTCGAGGCGCTGTCGGTGGTGCTGCCGGCCCTGCCGGCCGGCCTGCGCGCGCCCGTCTTCACGGTGCTCCACCTGCCGCGCGAGCGGCCGAGCCTGCTGGTGACCATCTTCGGCCCGAAGTGCGCGGTGCCGGTGCGCGAGGCCGTCGACAAGGAGCCGATTGCCGCGGGCACGGTCTATTTCGCGCCGCCCGACTATCATCTCCTGATCGACGTCGGACCGATCATCGCCCTGTCGGACGACGAGCCGGTCCATCATTCGCGGCCATCGGTGGACGTGCTGTTCGAATCGGCGGCCGACGCGTTCGGTCCGGGTGTGCTGGCCATCCTGCTGACCGGCGGCAACCAGGACGGCGCCGCGGGCACGGCCGCGGTGCGCGACGCCGGGGGCATCGTCGTGGTACAGGATCCGGCGGAGGCCTACGCGCCGATGATGGTCGAAGCGGCCCTGGCGCGCGGGCCGGCCCATCACTGCCTTCGCCTGCAGGGGATCGCCGAGCTGGTGCGCGGGCTGGCGCCGGGAAAGAGACCTGGCCGTGGCTGAGGAGACGATGCCGGAGACGCCCGAACGCATCTCCTGTCTACTCGTCGACGACCTCGACGAGAACCTGCTGGTGCTGAGCGCGCTGCTCGAGCCGCTGCAGGTGGAGATCCTGACGGCGCGTTCCGGCGCCGAAGCGCTCGACGTGCTGCTCAGCCACGATGTGGCGCTGGTCCTGCTCGACGTCCACATGCCGGAGATGGACGGTTTCGAGCTGGCCGAGATCATGCGCGGCGCCGAGCGCACCCGTCACATCCCCTTGATTTTCGTCACGGCCGCCGGCCGGGAGGCGCAGCGGTCGTTCAAGGGCTACGACCTCGGCGCCGTCGACTTCCTCTACAAGCCGATCGACGCCCACGTGCTGCTCAGCAAGGCGCGGGTCTTCTTCGAGCTGCATCGGCAGAAGCTGCTCCTGGCCCAGCAGCTGCGCGACCGCACCGAGACGCTGCGGCTGAACGAGACGTTCGCGGCGATGCTCGGGCACGATCTGCGCTCGCCACTCGACTTCATCCTGACCGCCTCGCACCTCCTCGATCGCGTCGCCGACGATCCCGAGGCGGTGCGGCGCACGGCGCGCCAGATGCGGACCAGCGGCATGCGCATGGGGCGGATGATCGCCGACATGCTCGACCTGGCCCGCGGTCGCCTCGGTGGCGGCATCCCCATCCAGCCGCAGCCGATCGATCTCGCGGTGCTGGTCCAGCGGGTCGCGGTCGAGTGCCAGGCGACCCAGCCACAGACGCCGATCGTCGTCGAGGCCGCCGGCGCGCTGACCTGCGACGGCGACCCCGAGCGCCTGGCCCAGGTCGTCTCGAACCTGCTGGGCAACGCGCTGCAGCACGGCGTGTCCGGCCAGCCCATCTCCGTGCGGCTCGACGGCACGGCGCCGGCGCTGGTGGTGATGACGGTCACGAACGACGGCGAGATCTCGGCGGAGGCGCTGCCGCGGCTGTTCGAGGCGTTTGCCCGCGGACCGGGCCGGTCGCACGAGGACGGGCTCGGCCTCGGGCTCTACATCGCCCAGCAGATCGCGCAGGCGCACGGCGGCGCCGTGACGGCGCGATCCGAGGCCGGCGCCACCGCCATTCAGGTGACGCTGCCGCGCAGCGTCGTCACCACCAGGCAGCCCGAAGGAGCCCGATCGTGAAGATATTCGACGTCGCAGGTCGTGCTTTGGTGGCGGCGGTCACCCTGTCCGGCGCGTCGACCGCTGCCATTGCCGCATCGCCGCAGACGCCGCCGGCGGTGTCCGCGCCCGCAGCTCCCAAGCCGCCGGCCGTCGTCATCCCACCGGGACACCCGACGATCGTCCTGTGGCCGAACGGTGCGCCGGGGTCCGAGGCGCGCAAAGCCGAGCCCGAGCAGATCGACGGCGAGACCGTCCTCAACGTCCACAACCCGTCGATCATCGCGTTCCTGCCGAAGAAGGACGTGGCGACGGGCGTGGCCATCGTGATGGCGCCGGGCGGCGGCCACCGCAGCCTGTGGATCATGCACGAAGGCGTGAACCCGGCCCTGGCCCTCAACGACAAGGGGATCGCGGTCTTCATCCTGAAGAACCGGTTGCAGACGTCCGGCTACGCCTTCGACGTCGAGGGCCTGGCCGACATGCAGCGCGCCATCCGGACGGTGCGCAGCCGGGCCGCGGAGTGGGGCGTGGACCCGGCGAAGATCGGGGCCGCGGGGTTCTCCGCCGGCGGGGAGCTGGCGCAGCTCGCCGCCCTGCGGAACGACGCCGGGAGGGCGGACGCCGCCGATCCGGTCGAGCGGGTCAGTTCGCGGCCCGACTTCCAGGTGCTGATCTATCCGGGCAAGAGCCAGCTGATTCAGCCTGTGGCTGGATCACCGCCAGCCTTCCTGGCCGCCGGATTCGACGATCGCCCGGACATCTCCACCGGCCTCGCCGAGGCCTATCTCCGGTTCAAGAAGGCTGGCGTGCAGGCGGAACTGCACATCTACGCCAACGTCGGTCACGGCTTCGGGGTGCGACCCGATCGGGCCGGACAGTCGCAGCAGGAGTGGACCACGCAGCTGGTCGCCTTCCTGCGTCAGGCCAAGCTGATCGCCGCGCCCGCCCGCTGACGCACGCGCCCCGCCCGGGCGCGGTGGTCGGACCACGCGGCGTCATCCCCGGTTCACACGCGGCGGATATCGTCGCGTTGGCGAGGGCCAATCCGCCATAGAGTGGGTTCTTCCACTCGTCCCTTGTCTAGAGAGGATCCATGTCTACGTTTGCGCGCCGGCTGCTGCCGGTCTGGCTCGTCGGCCTCGTTCTGTTGTTCCCGTCAATCGCTCGCGGCCAGTTCGACGCCGCCACCGTCCTGGGCAACGTCACGGACGAACAGGGTGCCGCCGTTCCCGGCAGTACGGTGACCCTGACCAACCTCGCGACCGGCATCGTCGCGACCACCGTCAGTGAGTCCACCGGGGCCTATCAGTTCCTCAACGTCCGCGTCGGGACGTACAAGATCGAGGCCGAGATCCAAGGCTTCTCGAAGGCGGTGGTGCCGTCGGTGACGGTCACCGTCAACGCCCGGCAGCGCGTCGACCTGACCATGAAGGTCGGCACCGTCGGCGAGACCATCCAGGTGACGGGCGCACGCATGCTCGAGAGCGAGTCGAGCGATCGCGGCCAGGTCATCAGCCGCGAGCAGATCGTCAACCTGCCGCTGAACGGCCGCGCCTACGCCGACTTGGCGCTGCTCAGCCCGGGTGTCCGTCAGTCGTCGATCAGCAGCTCGCGCGACGCTTCGTTCAACGTCAACGGGATGCGCAGCTCGCTCAACAACTTCATCCTCGACGGCGTCGACAACAACTCCTACGGCACCAGCAACCAGGGCTTCTCGAACCAGGTCGTCCAGGTCTCGCCCGACGCCGTCGAGGAGTTCAAGGTCCAGACCAACAACTTCAGCGCCGAGTTCGGCCGCGCCGGCGGCGCCGTCATCAACGCCACCTTCCGCAGCGGCACCAACGCGTTCCACGGCACGGC
>JBDSLU010000206.1:0-17879 GCA_039916225.1 Vicinamibacteraceae bacterium | reverse complement strand
TACAACCAGATGGTTGTAGATAGACAGCCGTCGAGCCTGGCCCTGGATCACCTGTTCGGGGCACTCGCCGACGCCACTCGCCGCGACATCCTGCACCGCGTGATGGACGCCGACGCGTCCGTCAGCGAGCTGGCTGCCCGCTACGAGATGTCGTTCGCAGCCGTACAAAAACACGTGGCCGTGCTGGAACGGGCGAAGCTCGTCACCAAGCGGAAGGACGGTCGCGCCCAGCGCGTGGCCGGCAATCCCGACGCCGTGCGCCGCGCCAACCGTCTCCTCGCGCAGTTCGAGGAACGCTGGCTCACCCGCGTCGCGCGGCTCGACGAGCTGCTGGCCACTTCACCCCAAGGAGACTCGCATGCCGGTCGTCGAGATTCACAAGGACACCAAGGCCCTGACGATGAAGGTCGTCGCCCAATTCGCCGCCCCCGTCGCCAAGGTGTGGGCCGCCTACGCTGATCCGCGAAAGCTCGAGCGCTTCTGGGGCCCGCCGCAGTGGCCCGCCACGTTCGTCCGCCACGACTTCAAGGTCGGCGGCCGCTCCGAGTACTACATGTCCGGCCCGAACGGAGAGAAGCCGAGGGGCTACTGGGAGTTCGTGACCGTCGACGAACCCAGGACGTTCGAGGTGAAAGACGGCTTCCTCGGCGCCGACGGTCAGCCCGATCCCAAGATGCCCGACATGAAGATGCGATTCACCTTCGAGCCGCACGACGGCGGCACGCGCATGGTGACGCTGACCACCTTCCCCTCACTCGAGGCGCTCGAGAAGCTGCTCGGCATGGGCATGGAAGAGGGCCTGAAGGCGGCGATGTCGCAGATCGACGGCGTTCTCGCGGCTGCCTGACGATTCCCTCTCGCGTCCTCGTGATCTAGGCGCCTGCCTTGATCACCACTCGGCGGTTCTGCGCGCGGCCCTCCCGGGTCGTGTTCGGAGCCGTCGGGTTGCTCTCGCCATAGCTGACGACGCTGATCGCTGCCGGCGAGATCCGGAGCTGTTCGGTCAGGTATTGCCGCACGTTTTCGGCGCGGGCCAGACCGAGTTGCTCGTTGTAGGTCTCGCCGCCGACCCAGTCGGCGTAGCCCTCGAGAGCAACCGACATCCGCGCGTTCGGCTTCGGTATCGTCAGGGCGTTGGCCAGCTTGGCCTTCGCTTCCTCGGTCAACTCGCTCCTGCCGAACTGGAAGTTCAGGACCACGTCCGGGAACACGGCGGGCGCCGCAGGGACCGCGGCGGTGGAAGCGACCTCGACTTCTCGTGCGCCCACGCGTGCTTCGTTGGATGTTTCGACCCGCATCGCGCTTGCTGGCGTCACCGTGGAGCGGCTCGCCAAGGGCGTCGTCGCGGATGCCGTCGGGGGCACGTGCTCGACGGCGTCGCCGCGGACCCATCCCGCCGGACGCGTCGCCCAGGGATCGGGCGGGAGCAGCACCCAGTACCAGTTCGAGTCACGGTGCGCGTAGCGATCGCCTTCGATGTAGATGACTTCGAGTACCGCTCCCTTGGGCGGCGTCATGCGCACATCGTTGGTCCCGCGCAGCGACACGATCTCCGTCTTGTCACGGGTCACTCGCACGTGCGGCAACTCCTGGTTCGCCTGCGCGAACGCCGTACCCAAGGGAATGAGACTGAAGACCAGCGCCTGCGTCAGCGTGCGCCGGAACGAGAACGGGCGTGGGCAGCGAGCGTGCGGCATCGGCGATGTCTCCATGCCGGCCGGTGAGGCCAGACTCGTGCCAGCAAGCCGCGGGCACTCCGCGGCGGCGAAGCGACGCACCGCTCACTCAGTGAGGTTTCGCTCTTGAATTGACGCGCGACGGATCCGTCAGGACCGCCTCGGGCCTGGCCATCGCTGACACTAAATGTCCACGATCGCGGCCCCGCCGTCAGTGCCCCGTGTAGCGGCCGAGGAGGTCGTCGACCTCCGCGTAGCCCGATGGCGACTGCACGCCGGCACCGTGAGGCGATGCCCCGGCGCGCAGGAGCGCCTCGACGGACTCCGGCGTGCGGCGATGAGCCCAGTACGAATCCACGCAGGCCTTGATGGCCAGCGCCAGAGGTGTGCGGCCCTTCGGATCGGGCCGATCGACCGGCGAATCCCGGTAGAGCAGCAGCTTCACGATCGCCGGCTGCGCCCGCCACGCCGCAACATGGATGGCCAGGCTGCCCGGCGGCTCGGCGAAGTAGCCGTCGCCTTCCTGGAACGGCGACGCGACGTCGACGCCGAGATCGAGGAGCTGGCGGACACCCTCGGCGTTGCCGTTGCCAGCGAACCGCGCCAGCAGGTCGCCGCCCATCGCGAGCGCGCCCTTTGCCAGGGCGGGATCCTGCGCGAGTCGCTGCACGGCAATGGTGTCGTCCAGCGCGCAGGCGGCGATGAGGCCGTCGACGCCCGGCAACTCGAGCGAGACGCCTCGCTGCGCGAACAACTGGAGCACGTCGCGACGGCCTTCCCGCGCCGCCCTGGCGATGCCGCTCAGGTCGTCGTCGTCCGTGGTCAGTGTCGGATCGGCGCCGTGGTCGAGCAGCAGCTCGATCATGGCGAGCCGGTTGCTGCGGGCCAGCGCGTGGTGCAGCGGTCGCCGGCCTCCCGATCCCCACGCGGCGTTGGCGTCCGCGCCGTGCTCGAGCAGATACATCGCGCCGTCGCAGTCGTGCCAATCGTGCTTGCGGAGCAGCATCATCGACAAGCTGTCACTGGTGAGACGGCCTGTCTCGACCAGCGCCTGCAGGGCCGCGTTGTCGTCCGTTTCCGGCGAGTGGTAGACAGCCTCGCCGTCGTTCGGATCGGCGCCGCGCTCGAGGAGCAGACGCGTCAACGTCGCGTGATGCGCGACGCCGGCGGCGCCGTAGAGCGGTGTCTCGTGTTCCGGGTCTTCGCCGCTGGTCCAGAAGCCCCCGTTGGGATCCGCGCCGGCGTCGAGCAGCGCCGTTGCCGCCGCCAGGAACGCATCCGTGCGCGCCGGATCGAGTCGCAGGTATTTGGACAGGCACAGATGCGTGAGCGCGTCCGCGCCATACGGCTCACTCCTCGCGCTCACGCACGAGGGATCCCGCGCGAGATGCGCTCGTACGGCGGCGTCGTCGCCGAGGATGGCGGCGATGTGGATGTCGCTGCTCACCAGGTCGGGATGCGCGGCCAGCATGGTCTCGGCGCGGTCGAGCGAGCCGTGCCACGTGCTGGCGGCGATGAAGGCGATACGCCGATCGTCCGTCGACGGTTCAGCCATCGAGCCGCTTCTTCCGTCGACGACGAATGGCCATGACCACCGGCATGAACGCGATGGTGACCGGAAGCGCGGCAACCGCGCACCAGATGGCAAACCACGTGCGCCAGTTGGTGAGCTCGCTGCGCAGGTCGGCGCGCGCCGGATCGGTGGGGTCGTAAGCGACCTCTACGATCTCGCCGACCTTCCACGGCGGCGGCGACCGATTGACGCTGCTCACCAGCGTGCGAGTCTCGCCGGCACGCGTCGTGAACGTCGCCACCGCCGACTGCTTGCTCCTCGAGCCGGACTCGAAGGAACTGATCGACGGATTTTCGGGCACGTGGCGAAGCTCCATGACGCGGCCTGGCACCACGATGCCGTCCCGTTCGAGTTGTCCCTTGTTCCAGCTGGAACGCGCCCCATAGGCCAGCGGGATGCACGCGATCAGCAGGAACGGGATGGTGATGCAGCCGTAGGCGCTGGCCTTGACCCCTTCGTCCTCGGTCGTCACGCCCGTAGATTACGGCAAACGTGTCGCCGAGGCGTTGGTGCCAGCCGCCCAGACCACCCCGCCGGCATCGGTGTACAGCGAGCGCTCCACCAGCACCGGCTGGGTCGAGGCGATGACGGCCCCGAACGACTCATCGACGAGCTCAGGGACGGCGCTGCTCGCACCGGCGACCGCGATGTTGAAGCGGCTCCGTGCCGCCACCGTGAACGTCTTGACGATCGGGGTGCCGGTTTCGCGCAGGAACGTCGCCGTGACCGTCGCCGCCAGCGCGCCGGGATTGGCGATCAGGATGTAGGTCTGGGCGTTGTTGGCGCCCCCGACCCGACCTTCGGCCAGGCCCCAGCGCACACCGGCCGACGTCTCGGCGGCGCTGTTGTGCGACTCCTGCCAGGCGGCGCTCGGCCAGTACTGCGATCGTTCGACGACCACCGGCTGATCGGCGTCCACCTGGATGGAAACCGCAGCGCTCGCCAGGTCGGGATCCTGAAGGGCGACGTCGATCGTCAGGCGCTGCCCAGCCCCAATCGCGTGCGTCTTGACGATCGGCGCGCCGCTGGTCTGGAGGTAGGTCACGGTGAGGTTCGCGGTCGCGATTCCCGGATTGGCGATCAACACGAAGGTGTTGAAGAACGAGCCGGTCGCGCCCTCGGCGAGCAGCCACGTCGTGCCCGGTGCGGTGACGCCGGCGGACGCCGCGCCGCCGCCGAAGGCCGGCGACGTCCCGAAGTACATCGCCCGCTCCGCCAGGCCGGGCAGGTCGAAGTGGACGCGCGCGCCGAACGAGCGGTTGGCGAGCGCCACGTCGGTGCCGGCATCGATGGTCAGGCGTGACGAACCTGCGAGCGGGTAGTCGCGGGTCACCGCCGAGCCGCCTTCGACGAAGTAGGTGACGTGGGCGACGTTCGCCGCGACGTTAGGGTTCAGCAGCAGGAAGTAGGTGTGGAAGAAGCCCTGCGACCCCTCGGCAAAGTACCAGTCGGGCGCCGGCGCGGCACTCGCCTTCTCGGTGTGGGCGCCGTAGCCGGTCGCGTCCCACCACATGGTGCGCTCGACGACGATCGGGGCTCCGCTGGTCGAAGACACTCGAGTCGCGAAGGTCGCCGCTTCGAGACCGACGATGTCGTTGACGCGCAGCGTTCGCCGCGCCATCGCCGGCAGCGTCAGGTTCTCGACCACCGTGGTGCCGTTGTCCTTGAAGAAGGTGACCACGACCGGGGCCGGGGCGCCGTTCGGGTTGGCGAGCAGCAGGTCGGTGCTGAAGAACGCACCGGTGGCGCCCTCGGCGAGGTAGGACATCGACGCCGGGACCGGCCCCACCGTGAACGTGAAGCTGTGCTGCGTGAGGTGGAAGCCGTCCGACACCGCAATGGTGATGACCGTGCTGCCGGACGCGCCAGGAACCGGCGAGGGCGTGAGCGTTCGTGCCCCGCCGAAGTTGGCGAGGGCGATGTTGGCCGTCGGCAGCAGGGCCCCGTTCGACGAGGTGGCGGTCACCAGGAGCAGGCCCGTGGCGGTGAGGTCGTCGGCCACCAGGAAGACGATGGGCACCGGCGCGCTGCCGTTGACGATGGTCTGGTCGGCGGGCGCGCTGAACGTCGGCGGCGCGTTCACCATCAGCGCGACGTCGGAGCCGCCGCCGGCCAGGTAGGTGATGCGGAAGGGCGTGCTGCCGACCGTGATGGACGCACCTTCGGGCAGCCCGGCGAACGTGCCCGTGGCGTGCGTCAGGATCGTGAAGATCCCGCCTGGCGCTGGCGCGTAACCGAGCTGGACCGACAGCACCGCGCCGGCGATGTTCGCCGTGCCCGTCACCACCAGCCGGTCATAGCCGGTGCCGGGCGTTGGTCCATTGAGCTGCACGATCAAGGACGTTGCGGGCTCCAGGCTGACGCTCGCCGCGGTCAGGATGCCGGGCCCGTTCGTCCCCGGCGAGATCGCGCCGTCGGTAACGGCCACCTCACCGACCGCGCCGTTGCCGCCCAGCGCGCCGCCTTGGAGGGCAACGAGCGGAGCGTGGCTGCCGTCCACGATCAGCATGCCCTCCTGCACGACGCTGTACAGGTGCGTGGCGGTGCCCGAGAGGGTCAGCGTACCGGTGCCGCTCTTCACCAGGGCGCCGGTGTTGACGACGTCGCCCGACACCGCCGCCGCGAAGCCCTGCGTGTCGATCTCCCCCCATCCGACGAGCATCGACAGGTTGCGATTGGTCGTCCATGGCGCCGTCAGCGACAGCACACCGCCGTTGAAGTTGACGTACGAGCGAACGCCGAGTGCGGTCAGATCACCGTCGCCAGCGATCGTCAGCGGACCGCAGCCGCCGCAGTCCCCCGTCACGATGGGCGGTGTCATGAACGACGTCAGCGAATACGGACCGCTGCCGACCGGAATCGTCGCCGCCAGCGTGCCGGTGGCGGCGTCGAACACGGTGACCGTGTTGTTGTAGTAGTTCGCGGTGTAGATGGCCGTGCCGTCCGGCGTGTAAACCGCGCCGTACGGACTGCTGCCGACGGTGAGGGTGGCAGTGACCGTATTGGTCGCCGTGTCGATCACGCTCACGTCGTTGCCGCTCGTGTTCCCCACCACAAACGACGTGCCGCCCGGCGAGAGGCTCCCGCCAACGGGGCCACCTCCGACTGGAATGGTCGCGACGATGGTGCCCAGCGCGGCGTCCACGACCCTCACGGTGTTCGCGAGGAGATCGGGGACGTAGAGAAACTGATTGTCGGCCGACACGGCCGCGCCCGTAGGAGCCGTGAACGGGCCGAGCGGTGGGCCAACCACCGTGTCCGTGGCCGTGTCGATCACGCTGATCGAGTTGCTGTTGCTGTTGACGACGTAGGCGCGCTGTCCATCAGGGCTGACGGCGACGATGAGTGGAGCGTCGCCAACGGCGATGGTCGCGATGACGGTATCAGTCGCCGTGTCGATGACGCTGACGTCCGAACCGAATTGGTTCGGGACGTACAGCTTCCGACCGTTCGGCAGCACAGCCAGCGCCCCCGGCGCCTGGCCGACAGGGATGGGCGTCCCGACCGTGCCCGTTACCTGGTCGATCGGCGTGACGGAATTGGAGCCGCCGCTGAGGTAGACGCGCGCGCCATCAGGGGAGGCGATGACGTCATTCGGCCCGTTGACCGCGATGGTGCGGACGACGACGCGGGTGCGGGTATCGATGACGCTGACGGTGCCGCTTCCGGTGTTCGGAATGTAAGCGTAAGAGACGACCTGCGCGATGGCCGACAGTGGCGCTATGGCGATGGCCGCGCCAAAGGCAAGAGCCGACACGAAGGGATAGCGCGGGATCGTGAACGTCATACGGCTGACTCCCGGGAAGGCGTGGGCCCTGGGAACCGGCACTCGTACCGTTCACTTGGGTCTTGAAGGGATGTGTAGCCCTATGCAATCGGTCCGCGGAGCCCGGACCATGAGGAATGATTCACGGCCGAGTCGCAGCCCCGTTGCTTCTGCGCGCTCCAGCCGAACGCATCGGTCTCGTATTCTCCCGGCGCCTGCAGGCGGAAGCGGATCGTCGGATGCAGGAAGGCCAACGGGGCGTCCGCGGGCAGGTAGTAGACGGGCTCGCGTGCGCCGGGAATCTTGCCGGCCGCCTGAAGCTCGCGAAGGCGAGCCAACGGCACCACATGGGTCTCGTCGGTGTAGACCTGCTCCCCGCTCGGGACGATGCGACCATGGACCGAGAAGCCGCCCTCGCCGCCCTCATCACGCAGGTTGTCGACCTCGAACTCCGTCTTGATGAAGTTGCTGTGCGTCAGCGAGGTCAGCACCCAGCGCGCAGATTGCTCGAGCATCGCCACCGCCGCGACGGCCAGCAGCAGGCCCAACAGCATCGAGACGCGAGCCGTCGGCGTCGTCGGTCCGGCAGTCATCGCGACCTAGGCCCTGGCCATCGCTCCGGCCAGCAGCTGACACAAGATCGCTCCGACCACGGTCATCGAGAGCCCCCACAGCAGCAGCTGCCGGAAGAGCGTGCGCGCTTCGACCGGGTCGGCCACCGTCGCCACGCACAGCGCGCCGAGCGTGGACAGCGGCGAGACGTCGACCATCGCCGAGCCCACGTTGATCGAGAGTGCCACGGCGAGTGGATCGCCGCCGCCGACTTTCGCGATCAGGCCAGGCACCGTCGGCAGGAAGGTCGGGAGCACGACGCCGGACGTGCTGCTCCAGCTCGAGATCAACCCGGTCACGAACGCGATGGTGCCGTTCAGCGTGGCCGGCGAGGCCAGGCGCGCCAGCAGCGCGGTGAAGAGCTCCATGCCGCCGGTCTTTTCGAGCACCGCGATCAGCACGGTGACGCCGCAGACCATCACGATCACGCCCCACGGCACGCGCTTCATCGCGGCGGTCTCGTCGGCGATCGCCATCAGCACGACGATCGACGCCGCCAGGAAGGCGGCCAGACCGACGTTCAACTGCAGAGCGATGACGCCGGCGATCCACGCGCCGATCACCGCGATCGTCAGCCAGTGGCGCGATTCGAACCGCGGCGCGACATCGGCCTCCGATCCGGGCGGCACGTTGGGCAGGCGCCAGCCACCGAGGATCACGTAGGCCGCCGCCATCACCAGCAGGTGCGCGACGAAGTTGGCGATCCACACCTTGGCTTCGTGACCGCCGATGCCGGCCGCAGCCATCTTGGTGTTGGCGATGATGCCGATGGCGCTGATCGGCGAGAGGTTGCCGGCGTTGGCGCCGTTCGCCACCGCCAGCGCGGTCAGGAAACGCGGCACGCCGGCACGCGTCGATACCGGCATCGCCATCGGGATCAGGAGCGCGACCGCGATCACCGCGCCCGGTCCGACCGACGACAGCGCGAAGGCGATCGCGAACAGCAGCAGCGGCAGCAGGCGAGCCTGTCCGCGGGCGAGCCCCACCGCGCGGTGCGCCAGGCGGTCGAGGGTGCCGTTGGTCTCGGCGAGCGCGAACAGCAGCGTGACGCCGGTGAGGGTGAGGAAGAGCGACGACGGGAACCCGGCCGCCACCTGCTCGGCCTTCCAGCCCGCCGCGTAGGTGCCGATCAGCCAGGCGAAGGCCATCGCCGCCACGCCGACATTCAGCTTGGTCGCCATCGACAGGGCGATGGCGATCAGCAGTGCGATGAGCGACAGGATGGCGGGGTTCACGCCGGCGGCTTCACGAGCAGGTGCTTCTGCAAGATGTCTATCGCTTCACGATTCGCCGCATGAAACGGCAACTCCCGAGACCGACTCCGTCGCGTAAAAGCCACATGATCGGTGAGGGTAGACTAACCTGAGGAGTTCCAACTCGTTGAGGTGCTGTTGGCGTGGTGATTCTGACCGCACGAGATATCGAAGGTCATCGGGCTGGCATTCGCCAGGCAGCCGAGAAGACCCAAGCGTGGCTCGCGGCGCAAGCTGGGGATCCACTCGAACTCCTGCGCCGGATGAAGTTCGAAGAGGTCGGCTGTCATCCGGTCGGCGGCTGCGCCCTCAACATAATCGAGCAGGTCAACCAAACATGGACCTACGCTGTAGCCCTGGAGGCTACGCGACTTCTTCTTGATCTCCATCCTGGCGTCGGCGGGTTCACGCTGGCACCCGGAGCCAGTGCGTCTCAACCGCTAGACATCATGAGCGTTAGCAAAGGCTTTGTTGGCGCTGAGACCTTCGCCGCCGTCCATCCAAGCAACAACGGCAAGCTCGCAAAGGACCTCGACAAGCTGGCAGTCCGCACCGAGACCTACCGTTACGTGTTCTTCTCGTCGCCGAGGTTTCCAGGCGTCAAGCGCCTTCCCAAGTTGGAGCGCGACGGCATTCAGGTGTGGTCTGTCGACGTTTGAGTCCAGTCACGCTGGCGGCTTCACGAGCAGGTGCTTCTGCAGCTTGCCCATCGCGTTCCGGGGCAGCGCGTCGACGCGGTGGACCGCCCGCGGCGTCTTGAAGGACGCCAGGCTCGCCGCGCAGCGCTCGCGCAGGGCGTCGAGATCGACGTCGGGCTCGGTGACGACGAAGGCCACCGGCACCTCGCCGCGTCGCGCATCGGGTGTCCCGACCACCGCCGCCTCGCGGACGCCGGGCTGCTCGAGCAGCAGCTCCTCGATCTCGCGCGGATAGATGTTGAAGCCGCCGGAGATGATCAGCTCGGTGGCGCGGCCGCGCAGCGTCAGGCAGCCGGCGGGGTCCAGCTCGCCCAGGTCGCCGGTCTTGAACCAGCCGTCGGTGAAGGCGCGCGCCGTGGCCTCGGGGTTGGCCCAGTAGCCGGGGCAGACGGTCGGCCCCTTCACCCACACCTCGCCGGGTTCGTTCGTGGCCACCGGTTGCCCCTGCCGGTCACGCACCGACACCGAGACCCCCGGCAGCGGGTAGCCGACCGTGCCGGCGCGCCGCTCGCCCTCGAGGAGGTTTGAAGCGAGCATGAGCGTCTCGCTCATCCCGTAGCGCTCGAGGATGGTGTGGCCGAACCGCTCGCGGAACTGCTCGAAGACCTGCGGGGACAGAGGCGCCGAGCCGGACACGAACAGCCGCGTCCGCGCCCCGATGCCTCGCGCGTCGTCGGCCGGCAGCTCCAGCAGGCGGACATAGACCGTCGGCACGCCGAAGAAGAGTGTCGGCTCGAAGTCGTGGAACCACTCGAGCGCCTTCGCCGCCTCGAACCGCTCGACCAGGCGCATGAGGCAGCCGGAGGCCAGCCACGCGCACAAGCCGTTGCCCAGGCCGTGGACGTGGAAGAGCGGCAGCACCGCCAGGTAGCGGTCGGCGCTGGTGATGCGCCAGCACGTGACAAGCGCGGCGGCGTTGGCCGCGAAGTTGTTGTGGGTGAGCACCGCACCCTTGGAGCGGCCGGTGGTGCCCGACGTGTAGACGATGGCCGCCGGCGCGTCGCCATCGATGGCGGGACGGGGCACGCCGCCCGTCGTCCCCTCCGCCTCGCGCGTCAGTTCGTCGACGTCGACCACTGGAGTGTCCGACGGGAATAGCCCGCGCTGCGCCTCGGTGGTGACGACCAGCCTCGGCTGGGCGTCCGCGACGATGTGGGCGATCTCGCGCTCCCGATACAGGACGTTGATCGGGACCAGCACCAGGCCGGACTGCACGCAGGCGAGGAAGAGGTCGATGAACTCGAGGCGATTGGCCAGGTAGACCGCGACCCGATCACCCGGTTCGAGCCCCCGCTGGCGCAGGGCGGCGGCAACCCGTGCGGCACGGGCCGCAAGCTCGCCGAACGTCAGCTCCCGCACCCCCTCGGGACAGTGCCAGACCAGGCCGACAGCCCGGGCGCGTCCGCGGAGGGACAGGTCGAAGATGTCGCCGAGCAGCATGCGGGATTGTAGTCGCGGGACCCCTGCGGTTCAGGCCCGCTCTACAATGCCACCGTGGCCGAGCCCGCGTCCCCGTCCCGCAAGGCGATTCTCTCGTCCGACACGACGGCCGAGATCGAGCAGCGCCAGATAGAGGCGTGGCGTCGGCTGTCGCCGCTAGAGCGCCTGCGACTGGTCAGTGACACCACTCGGGCGGTCACGAACCTGTCGTTGGCCGGGATACGCCACCGCCATCCGCACGCGTCCGAACGCGAGTGCTTCCTTCGCCTGGCGGCCATTCGGCTCGGTGTCCAGACGACCCGACGGATTTTATCCCCAAGCGGCGGAGCTGTCTGACCTCCGCGGCCCCTCGTGAGCGACCCAATCATCGTCGCACTGAGCGTGGCGGAGGTCCTGGAAGCGTGTGGACTCCGCTACCTGGTCGGGGGATCGCTCGCCAGCTCGCTGAGCGGTGAGCCGCGATCGACCCTGGATGTCGACATCGTGGTGGCCCTGACGGCGTCGGACATCGATCGACTCGTCGACGGGCTGCGCGGAGAGTTCGACGTCGACGAGAGCGCGGTCGCCCGAGCCGTTCGTGAGAGGTCGAGCGTGAACCTGTTCCACGTGGCGAGCGCCATCAAAGTCGATCTCTTCATCCTGGGCGGGTCGCCGCTCGATGAGGAGCAGATGGATCGACGGCAGCGGATCCAGGTGGCGTCCGATCCGGACCGCCATCTCTACGCCTATACGCCCGAGGACATCCTGCTTCAGAAGCTGCGCTGGTTCCGAGCTGGCGAAGCCGCCACCGATGGCGCCTGACCGCTCCCGTCGGCTACAGTGAGCGCATGTCGCTGGCCACCCCAGTGTCCATCGCGCTCGGTCGGTTCAAGCGGTTGCCCCAGCGCGCCGCCGAAGTCTGGCAGGGCGGCATCGTCCGGTTCCCCGCGTGGGCCGACAACCCCGCGGATCCCCAAGGACCGCCGCTGCGGCCGAGCGGTGTGATCTGGGTGAGCCTGCGAACCGGACTCCTTCATGTGGACCTGGCGAAGGAAGGCGAGGCGGCGACGCCGGAACTGGCCCTCGCCACCCTCTTGGAGTTCGGGCGGAAGTGGGCGAAACAGCTCGACGGGCGGCCGTCCCGAGTCGAGGTGCAAGACCCCGGCCTGCGCGACGCCCTGGCCGCTCCGTTGGCGGCCCTCGACACCGCCATCACGCTGGTCGAGGACCAGCCCGCCGTGCGCGAGGCACTCCACAACTTCGAAGCGCACGACGTCGGCGAGCGGATGCCTGGGTTGATGGAGTCGCCCGGGATGTCCATCGATCGTCTGCGCGCCTTCGCCAGCGCGGCCGCCGCGTTCTTCGTGGCACGGCCCTGGGACCGGCTGACGAACGAGGACCTCGTCGTCGTCGAGAGCGAGCGGGTGCCGCGAGACATGCGCCACGTCTGCGTGCTTGGCCAAGGTGGGCAGCAGTTCGGCGTTGCCTACTTCGATTCCCGCCGGGCGTTCGAGCGCCTGCTCGACCAGGCCGACGCCGGCCGCTCGGCGACGCGCGCGCACGGCGTGACCTTCGACACGATCGACGCGTTGCCCTTCGCCGACGTGGACGCGTGGCAGGACCACGCGCTGCCGGTGGCGGGCCCGGATGCCTATCCGCTGGCGGCCGATTTGAGACTGGACGGGTCGACGCGCCGGCCGGATCGGCGCGCCCTCTCGTACAGCGAGGGGCTGCTGCGCGCGCTCGCCGAGACGACGGAGGACGAGCTCGACGCCGGCGCCTGGCAGAAGCGCGTCGAGACGTTCGACGGGCCGTTGACACTGCGGCTCTCGCTCCCGTTCCTGCTCGAGGCCGAAGCGGGCCTGCTGGAAGCCGAAGCGGGCCGCAAGCCGAGGCGCCCTCCCGCCTCGGCGATGCCGCGTATCGCCGAGCGCGCGAGCGCCCGCATCGGCCGCCTGCTCGAAGGGCGATCGTTCGAATCGCTCGACGCCGTGAACGCCGAGCTCGAGCGATTGCGAGCCGCCGGCGACCTCGATGCATCACCGCGTCGCGAGCTGACGCCGCTCGAACGGGCGCAGGAGCTGGCCTACGACGCGATGGAGGCGAGCGGCCGGCTACGGCTCAAGCGGGCCCGCCAGGCGCTGGCGATCTCGGAGGCATGCGCCGACGCGTGGGTGGTGCTGGCCGACGAAGCGTCGACGCCGGCGGCGGCGGTCGAGCGCTACGAGCGCGCCATGCAAGCCGGAGCCGCCGCGATCGGCGCCGAGCGCTTCGAGTCGCAGCGCGGGGAGTTCTGGGGCCACCTCGCGACGCGGCCGTACATGCGCGCCCGGCTCGGCCTGGCGGAGGCACTCAGCGAACTGGGGCGTGAGGACGAGGCCATCGCGCACTATCGGGCGCTGCTGGATCTGAACCCCGGCGACAACCAGGGCGTGCGCTACCTCCTGCTCGCCTCGCTCCTGCGGCAGGGGTCGAACGACGAGGCGGGCAGGCTGCTGGCCCAGTACGAGGATGACCTTCAGGCGCTCTGGCCGTATGGCCGCCTGCTCTGGCGGTTCCGCACCGAGGGCGACTCGCAGGCCACGCGAGAGGCCTTCTCCTCCGCCCTCGTCGCCAATCGGTACGTCGTCGAATACCTGCTCGATCCCGATGCGATGCCGCCCGATGAGGCACCCTCGTTCGCGCTGGGTAGCCGCGAGGAGGCCGCCTACATCGCGGACACGCTGGCCGATGCCTACGAGTCGACGACCGGCGTCCTCGAGTGGCTGGCCGCGCCGGCCCGGCGTCGCGCCTCCCGCTCTGGCCGCGGACGTCGCGGCTGATAGGGCGGCAGCTCGCCACCCTGCCACCTTGCCGTCATTTTGCATGGTAAAATGACGGCGTCATGGCGGCCCGCCCGTATCCGCGGATTCTGACGCCGCCCAAGAACAGCTTCTTCCTGTACGGGGTGCGTGGCGTCGGCAAGAGCACCTGGGCGCGACAGCTCTTCCCGGACGGCCACGTCATCGACCTCCTCGATGAGAGCCGGCACCAGGCTCTGCTCGCGAACCCCGGGTTGCTCGGACTGGAGCTGCGGGCGGTGCCACCTCGCCGCGTCGTCGTGATCGACGAAGTCCAGCGGGTTCCGGCGCTCCTCAACGAGGTTCACCGGGCGATTGAAGGGACCCGCAGGCGCTTCGTGCTGCTCGGGTCGAGTGCGCGGCGGCTGAAGACCGCCGACACGAACCTGCTGGCCGGGCGCGCGACCCTGCGGACGATGTTTCCACTGGTGCCGGCGGAACTCGGTACCGACTTCGACCTGGCTCGCGTGTTGCGCTTCGGCAGCATCCCGGTCGTGTGGCAGGCCGACGATCCGCGCGCCGCGCTCGAAGCGTACGTGCAACTGTACGTCCGCGAGGAGATTCGCCTCGAGGCGCTGGTCCGCAACCTGCCGGCGTTTCTGCGATTTCTGCCAGTCGCCGCCATGTTCCACGGACAGGTGATCAACGTGGCCGGTTTGGCGCGCGACGCCGCCACCGCACGGACGACGATCGAGGGCTATCTCGGCATTCTCCAGGACACGCTGGTGGCGACGCTCCTGCCGGCGTTCGAGGCGAAGCTGCGAGCGCGGGAACGGCAGCACCCGAAGCTCTATTGGGTCGATCCAGGTTTGGCTCGCGCCGCCAAGCGGCAACTGGGTCCGGTCGCGGCGGAGGAACGCGGAGCGCTGGTCGAAGGCCTCGTCCTGACCATCCTGCGCGCCCACAATGTCGATTCGGAGCTGTTCGATGAGGTCTGGTACTGGGCTCCGGCGCAGGCCCGTCAAACCGAGGTCGACTTCCTGCTCCGGCGAGGCCGCGATTTCCTGGCCGTCGAAGTCAAGGCGCAGGCGCGATTCTCGACGTCGCAGCTGGCGGGTCTGCGCGCCATCGTCGGCCTGCCGCGGCTGGCGCGGCGCATCCTGGTCTACCTGGGCGACCAGCCTCTCCGAACCGAGGACGGCATCGACGTCTGGCCGCTCGATCAGTTCACGGCAGCCGCGGCAGATGGCTCTCTTTGGCCGTGAGCACGACCCGCCACACCCGCCGTGATCCGATCGAGGTTCTCCGGGTTCATGAACTCCGGCAGGGACCGCGAGCCCGTGATCGCCGAGTAGAACTGGTTGGTCGCCTCGCGATTGTCACGCAACGCCAGGAACAACTGCTGCAGGTGTGGCGGCGGCGGCTCCAACGTCGCCAGCTGGCAGGTGAAGTCGTACATCGGCTTGACACGTTGATCGCGTCGCGCCTGCTGCGCCGCCAGGAGCTCGTCGAGCGACCCTCCCTTCGACCAGGCCTCGTCGAGCGAGACGGCTAGGGCGTCCGCGTCGATGAACGCGTCGCTGATCCCCTGCGCCGTGAGGGGATCCTTCTGGTAGCCCGCATCGCCGACCAGCGCCCAGCCGGGCCCGAACGACTGCCGGAAGTAGTTGCGGACCCCGGCGATCCCCACCCATCGCTCTTCACGTCGCGCGCGCTGCAGTCGATCGGCCACCGTCTGCGTCGATTCGAGCACCCTGCGGACGTGGCCCTCGATGTCGCTGCGGACCTCCTGAAACATCCGAGTCGGCCAGACCACAGCGATCAGGGTCAGCCCGTCGTGCGTGGGGAAGCAGCCGACCGCCTGGTCGTCGCGGACGTACTCCTCGATGTCGCTGGCGTCGAAGCCGCTGAAATAGCTGTAGTAGGTCGACGTCAGCGGCGGCCTGGTGTCGTATTCGGCCGGCTCGACCTCCCGAGCCACCAGCGAATGGACACCGTCCGCGCCCACGATCACGCGCGCCCGCTCCTCGACGGGGCCGCCGTGCCGGTCGTGGCCTTTGATGCCGACGACGCGATCGCCGTCCCAGAGCAGGCTCTCGACGGTGAACGCCTCCCGCAGCTCCGCGCCTGCTTCGGCAGCCGCGTCGACCAGCAGCTTGTCCAGCACCGTGCGCCGAGGGCAGAAGCCGCCCCGTCCGGCGTTGGTGTCGGTGACGCCGCCGTGCAAGGCGAAGGGGCCGACGTCGAAGGTCAGGTTGCGGGCAATGGGCGGGCAGCCGGTGGCGGCCAGCCGATCGAGCAGGCCCCAGCGATCCATCAGCTCGGCGCCGTGCGGCCAGATGATGTGCGTGGAAATGGCATCGCTCGGGAACGTGGCCTTGTCGACCACCAGGACTCGATAGCCCTTCCGCGCCAGCAGCATCGCCGTCGGAGCGCCGGCGCAGCGTGCGCCGACGATAATCGCGTCATACATGCGTTGTCCTTTCGACAGGAGACTCGTCTCCTTCGAAGGTGCAACGACTGGGACCGGCGCCGCATCCGCGAGATTACCCATTCGTGGACATGGGTAATTCCCGCGACCGTCGCCTCAGAACAGCTTGTGATCGAAGGCGTAGGTCGTGGCCGCGGTGCGCGAGCGCACGTCGAGCTTGGTCAGGATGTTGGCGAGATGGCGGTCGACGGTCCGCTCGCTCAGGTGCAGTTCGCCGGCGATGTCCTTGTTGGTGCGGCCGGTGGAGACCATTCGCAAGACGTGGAGCTCGCGAGCCGTGAGCGGCGCGCCGTCCTTTGCTCGCGCCGGCCGGTGCGGCACATCGAGCCGAGCCAGCTCCGGGCCTGCCCCGAGCCGTTCGAACACGGTTCGCGCCGCGGCACACTCGAGCGCCGCTGCGTCGTCGTCGTGCAGGGCCCGGCACGCGTGTCCGATGAGCACGCGCACGCGCGCGGCCTCGTACGGGGCCTCGAGCTGTTCCCACAGCCGGAACGCGAGCCGGAGCGGATCGATAGCCGCGTGCGGGCGGCCTTCCGCGCAGGCGATGGCTCCGTCCGCCTGGGCCACGATCGCGCGCAGCACGTCGGCGTCGAAGGCGTCCGCCAGTTGGCGCAGCTCGTCGCGGGCGGTCCTAGCCTCGTCGAGCTCGCCGCAGGCCAGCGCGATTTCGAGGTGCGCCGGCAGGATCCCGGCGCGGCACAAGGGATCTCGCGTCGCGCTCGCCAGCCGCCGGATCGTCGCCGACGCGACGTCGAAACGGCCCTGCGCCAGTCGCAGCAGGGCGAGACCGGGCTGCGGTTCGAACCCGCGTTCGTTGGCGGCGCGATACGCCTCCTCCGCGTCGTCGAACTCACCGCGGAGCCGGTGAATCTCACCTTGTTGATAGAGCGCCGAGCCAGGCGGCTTGCGCCCGAAGCGCACCGCGCCATCGCACGCGCGGCAAGCCTCCGCCAAGGATTCCGGCCACGCGCCCTGCAGCTACATGATCTCGGCGCGATGCACCAGGCAGGTGCCGGTGAAGGCGACCATCTCCGGCTCGTGCTCGCACAGAGTGGCGAAGGCGCTGGTCCATTCGCGCGCCCGGCCCAAGGCGTAGACCTGACGGCAGGTGCCGATCACGCTGCAGTACATCAGGCCGGTCATGATCGGCGCCAGCTCGCCGGCGACGACGGCGAGCATCGCTTCGTCCAGGCACCGCAGCCCGGCCGCGACGTGGCCCTGCGCGATCAGCGCCCGGCCCTGCACGTGACGCGCTGCCGCCGTGAGATCTGCGTCTCGAAAGGCATCGGCAAGTGCCACGGCCTGGCCCGCGGTGGCGTGGGCGGCGTCGGGGCGTCCGCAGCCGAGGTGCTGCTCGGCGAGGACCATGGCCACGTAACCACGCTCGACGCCGTCGCACTCCTGCACGAGCCGCTCAGCGCGCGTGATCCAGGCGCTGGCCCGACCCTCTTCGCCTCGGATGAGACACATCAGCGCAAGCCAGATTGCAGCGCGCACTGCCGCTGAAGGCTCACCGCGGTCGTGATGGACGCGATACAGCCGCTCGAGGATCCCGCCGAACTCGGCATCGTGGCCGCTGAGGTAGGCGGCGGTCGACAGCCGATCGAGATC
>JBDSLU010000205.1:0-12419 GCA_039916225.1 Vicinamibacteraceae bacterium | reverse complement strand
TCTGGCCGGCGTTCACGGGGCCAGCCATCAGCGCGATGCCGATGGCCACGATGACGAGGCTTGATCTCATGGTCGACAGGTTCCTCATGCGCTCCCAGGAACGGGGCCCGGAGCCAGGTTTCAACGTTTCAGCTTACCCGATGCCGCCCGATCCTAGAACGTCGATCCCACGGCGAAGCGGAACCGCCATTTCTTCTCGGGCTGGTAATTGTTGTCCAAGATGCCTTCGCGGTTGATGTTGCGGGCGAAGATCAGGCGGAAGGGCACGTTGAGCACCGGCATGAAGAACCGGACTTCCCCGCCCGTTGAGGCGACGAACTTGTTGGAATGGAAGTTCTCGCCGTCGTCTCGAACCTGGCCGGCGTCGATGAACGCCAGCACCCGGACCGGGCCGGCGATCTGGTAGACGTACTCGCCGTTGAACAGCAGGCTCTTGTTGCCGCCGAGCACAAGGCCGGTTCCGGAAATCTGGTCGCGCGGTCCGATCGTGCGGATGTCGTAGCCGCGGATGCTGTACTCGCCACCCTGGACCAGGCGCTCGAAGATCGGCAGGGACGTCGTGCCGCGGTAGGGCGCCACGAACTCGAACTGCCCGCGGAAGCCCGCCGACAGCTTGCGGGTCTGCTGCCAGTACTGGATGGCCTCGACGCGCGGCTTGTAGAAGCTGGTGTTGCCGCCGAGCCCGGCCAGGTCGAAGCTGGCCGTGAAACGGCGGCCGGAGGTCGGGAAGATCGGGTTGTCGACGGTGTTGTGGACAAAGCTCGGCGAGATCTTGCTGATCACGCGCCGCCCGCCGGGCGTTCCGAGGAGTAGCGCGTCCTTCAGGAAGGGGTTGCGATCCACCAGGGTCGGGTCGTCGGTGTAGACCGAGCTCAGGTTGCTGATCCCGACGCGCTCGTAACTGTACGACATGAAGGCGCGCGAGAAGCTCGCCACCCGGAAACCGGTCAGCACGTTGCCGCCCGATGATTCCTGCGTGAACGCCCCGATGTAGTTGATGGTGCGGTTGAAGATGTTGATGCCGCCGGTGATCGGGCGGTCGAACAGGTACGGCTCGCTGAAGGAGAGCTGGTAGTCCTTGTAGCGCTTGCCGGTCAGCACCGACAACGACAGGGTCTCGCCCTTGCCGAGGAAGTTCGACGTCTGGAAGGCGAACTGGGCGAAGGCGCCCTCGAACTGGGACACGCCGGCGCCGAACGTCAGCTGGTTGCGATTCTGCTCCTCGAGCTTCAGCGCGATGTCGACCTTGTTCTTCTCGCCCGCCGTCTTGTCGACCTGGACGTTCTCGTTGCCTTCGAGCGACTTGAAGTAGCCGAGCTGATTGAGGTGCTTGACGCTCTGCTTCAGCGCCTCGGTGTTGAAGACACCGCTCTCGACCAGCTGCATCTCGCGCCGGATCACGCGGTCGTGCGTCGTCGTGTTGCCGAGGAAGGTGATGCGGTTGACGAAGTACTGCTCGCCTTCCTGCATGTGCATCGTCACGTCGACGATGGCCGGCCCGGGCTTGGCGCCCTCGGCGGCGGCGGTGGTGGCGACGGTCGCCCGCTGCGCCTCTTCCATGTTGCGCGGCTGGGCGTCGGCCGGCAGGTCACGGAACGCGAAGTCGGGGAAGGCGGTGAACTCGAAGTAGCCGATCGATCCGTAGATCTCGCGGGCCTTCTCCATCCCCTTCTTGACGCGCTTCTCGGAGTAGTACTTGCCCTGCTTGAGGTTGAAGATGCCGACCAGCGGCTCCGACTTCACCACCTTGTTGTCGGCAACCTTGATCTCGCCGACCTTGTAGCGCGGGCCTTCGGTGACCGGGATGCGCAGCTCGACGAAGCGGGTCTTGCCGTCCTTGGTGTCCTGCAGCGTCTTCACTTCGGGGTTGTCGACGCGGACACGCAGGTAGCCGTTGTCGCGGTAGTAGCCGACCACCTTCTCGGCGTCCTCGGCGTACTTGACTTCCTTGTAGGTGCCCCGCTGGGTGACGAAGGACAGCATGGACATCGCCTTGGTGTCCTTCATCTTGCCGCGCAGCTTGCGATCGCTGACGTCCTTGTTACCGACGAAGTCGATCTTGCGGATCTTGTACTTGGGGCCTTCCTTGATCGTGAACGTCAGGTTCACGGTCTTGGTGCCGCCCGAGACCGGCGTGATGGCGTGCGTCACCGTGCTGTCGAGGAAGCCCTTCTCCGACAGCATGCCGCGGACGATGGTCGTGACCCGGCGGATGAGGGCGTCGTCGACGAACGAGTCGAGACGGATGGTGACGCTCTCTTCCTTCAGCTTCTCGTCGATCTTCGTCGCCTCGAGCTGCTTGCTGCCCTCGTAGTCGACGATCTTGATCCGCTGCCGCTCCTCGATGTCGTACTTGATCAACTTGCCGATGACGCCGTTGGGGAACTGGTAGTCGATCACTTCGATCGACAGGTCGTCGAGAAAGTTGGTCGCCCACAGCGAGCGGAAGTCACTGCGCAGGCGCTCCTCGGCGGCCGCGTCGTAGGGCACCCACTGGTTCTGCGACGGCAGGCTGGGGCGGGTCTGGATGTAATAGAGGTAGGTCGCCGCTTCGACCGCCGAGATGCCGCCCTGCTTCTCGAAGCAGGGGGCGATGTTGAGGATCACCGGCGGCGATCCCGCCGGCGGCATGCGGGCCGGGGTCGGCACCGGCTGGCCGCACAGAATCGGCTGGCCGGCCGCAGCTTCGGCGGGCGTCGGCAGCGGCGCCGCCGCCGGAGCCTGGCCGGGCGCCGGAGGCGTCGCGGGTGCGGCGACGGGCGGCGTCGCCGGCTGCTGGGCCGGTTCGGGGGCCGGGGCGGTCGGGACGACCGAGCGGTCCTGGGTCGGCGCCGGCGTCGGGGCCGGGTTGGCCGGATTGGTCCGGGCCGGCGGCGTCGGGCCGGGGATGTTGGACGGAGCCGCCGGCGGCGGCTCGTTGCCGGCAGGCGTCTGGGCGCCCGCCGGAGTAGCCAGCCACGCCGAAATCAGGGCGGCCAGGAGAATGCGAGAACTCAGCATGCGTCAGTTATGCGTGCCGCTGCGCCACAAGGTGGCACAGGCGCACGACTCCTCCGAGCGGCCAAAAAGCGCAGGCATACCGCCCTGCGTGGCCGGTTCGCGGACCCCAAGCGGACTAGTGTATCGCAGCCCGATGCGGCGGGCGCGGCTCTTACGTCACGGGCTACTAGGAGTCAGACGCTCGAGGCCAGACGCCGGCCGGGGGCGGCCACCGTCCCGTCGGCGTCGAGTGCCCGGTAGGCCAGGGCCCCGCCCTCCACGTAGACCTCGAATTCGCCGCCCTTGAGGTCGCCCCGGATGAGCTCCTCGGCCAGCGGATCCTCGATGTACCGCTGGATGGCACGGCGCAGCGGACGCGCCCCGTACGAGCGGTCCTTGCAGGTCAGGTCGATGATCCAGTCGATGGCCTCGGTGGCCATCCGGATGGTCAGTCGACGGTCTACCAGGTTGGCGTTGAGCTGCCCCACCAGCAGCGTCGTGATCTGGCGCAGGTCGTCGTCCGACAGCGCCTCGAACACGATGATCTCGTCGATGCGGTTGATGAACTCGGGGTTGAACGTCCGCCGCACTTCGCCCAGCACCATGTCGGAGACGCTGCGCGCGATCTCCTTGGCGTCGGACGACTGGAACCCGAGCGAGGCCTTCTTCTGGATGTAGCGGGCCCCGATGTTCGACGTCATGATGATGATCGTGTTCTTGAAGTTGACACGATTCCCCAGGCCGTCGGTCAGGTGGCCGTCCTCGAACACCTGCAGCAGGATGTTGAACAGATCGGGGTGCGCCTTCTCGATCTCGTCGAGCAGGACCACCGAGTAGGGGTTCCGCTTCACCTTCTCGGTGAGCTGGCCGCCCTCTTCGTGGCCGACGTAGCCCGGAGGCGAGCCGATCAGCTTCGACACCGAGTGCTTCTCCATGTACTCGGACATGTCGAAGCGGATCAGGGCGGCGTCCGAGCCGAACAGGAAGTGCGCCAGGGCGCGCGCCAGCTCGGTCTTGCCGACGCCGGTCGGGCCGAGAAATACGAAGCTGCCAACCGGGCGGGTCGCCGCCTTGAGGCCGGCCCGCGAGCGGCGAATGGCTCGCGACAGCGCCGAGATCGCCTTCTCCTGGCTGATGACGCGGTGATGGAGTTCGTCCTCCATCCGCAGCAGCTTGCTGCTCTCGTCCTCGTTGATCGCCGTCATCGGGACGCCGGTCCACTTGGCGACGACCTCGTCGATCTCCTGCTTGTTGACGACGACGCGGCGGGCGCTCGACTTGACGTCGAAGCGCTCGCGCACCGACATCAGGTTCTCGCGGGCGGCTTCTTCCTGTTGGCGGTAGAAGTTGGCGCGCTCGAAATCCTTGGCCGAGACCGCGCTCTCCATCTGCTCGACGGCGACGCGGATCGTCTTGTTGATCTCGCCGAACTCCTCGCTGTAGCCGGCCTCGCGCAGCTTGGCGCGGGCACCGGCTTCGTCGACGAGGTCGATGGCCTTGTCGGGCAGGAAGCGATCGGTGATGTAGCGGCTCGACTGGTAGACGGCGGCCTCGAGCGCTTCCTGCGTGAACTCGACGTGATGGAAGGACTCGTACCGATCCTTCACGCCGCGCAGGATTTCGATCGTTTCCTTCTCCGACGGCGGGTCGACCTTGATCGCCTGGAAGCGGCGCTCGAGCGAGCGGTCCTTCTCGATGTACTTCCGGTACTCGGCGGGCGTGGTCGCGCCGATGCAGCGGATCTCGCCGCGCGACAGCGCCGGCTTGAGGATGTTGGCGGCGTCGAGCGAGCCTTCGGCCGACCCGGCCCCGACCAGCGTGTGCAGCTCGTCGATGAACACGATGACGTTCGGGTTCTCCGACAGCTCCTTCATGATCGCCTTGAGGCGCTCTTCGAACTGGCCGCGATACTTCGTGCCGGCGACGATCAGCGAGATGTCGAGCGCCAGCAGGCGCTTGTCGGCCAGGAAGTGCGGCACGTCGCCGTAGACGATCTTCTGGGCCAGGCCTTCGACGATCGCGGTCTTGCCGACGCCGGGCTCGCCGATGAGGACGGCGTTGTTCTTGGTGCGGCGGCAGAGGACCTGCTGGACGCGCTCGATCTCGTGCTCGCGCCCGACCAGCGGGTCGAGCGTGTTCTTCATCGCTAGGTCGGTCAGGTCGCGGCTGAACTCGGCGAGCAGCGGCGTTTCCTTGACCCGCGTCAGCGAGGTCTTCTCGTTCAGCAGCTGCACGATGTCGTCGCGCACCGTGTTCAGCCGCATGCCCTTCTCCATCAGGATGGAGGCGGCGACCGAGCGCTCTTCGCGCAGGATGCCGAGCAGCAGGTGCTCGGTCCCGATGTAGCTGTGGAGGAGGCGGTCGGCCTCCTCGGCGGCGTACTGGAGGACGCGCTTGGTCTCGCCGCTGAACGGGATCTCGACCGAGGTGGAGACCTTCTCGCGGAAGACCGTCCGGCCTTCGACTTCCTTGCGGATGCTCTCGAGGGAGAGGTGGGATCGCTGGAAAATCCGGCTCGTCAGGCCCTTGCCTTCACGGATCAGTCCGAGCAGGAGGTGCTCCGTCTCGATGGAGACGCTCCCGAGCTGGCTGGCTTCGTAGCGCGCGAAGAAAAGAACCCGCCGCGCCCGTTCTGTATAGCGTTCGAACATCCGCGTGCATCCCTGCCAGGCTGGCACCTTGCGACTGCGGCTGCGCCGGAGCCGGCTGCTGGCTGTGCGCCCGTACCGGCTGCTGGCGCGCCGGTAACAGGCCTAACCTGTTGTTCATTATACGCAACACGATCGTCGAACCAACGCGGCAATTCCATCCATCCGCTTGGATCGAGAGGACTTCCGAGGGCAATCGCCCTCAGTTTTTCCGCACTCTGGCGGGCTATCGGCCGTGGCGCTGGAAGCCGCGTGCACCGGCGCAAGACGCGCCGACGGCCAGCTAGCGGAGGACGCCGTCCTCGAGCCGGAGGACGCGGTCGCAGAGGGCGGCGAGCCGGGTGTTGTGGGTGGCAATCACCGACGTCAGCCCGGCGTCCCGGTGCATCTCCCGCAGCAGTGCGTGCAGCGCTTCCGCCGTGTGCTCATCGAGGTTGCCGGTCGGCTCGTCGGCGACCAGGAGCGCCGGCCCCATCGCCAGGGCGCGGGCCATGGCGACGCGCTGCTGTTCGCCGCCCGACAGCATCCCGGGCCGATGGCCGAACCGCTCGGAGAGACCGACCCGCTTCAGCAGCGATTCGGCGTGCGGCCGCGCCACCGCGAGCGAGCGCCGGGCGATGCGCAGCGGCATCATCACGTTCTCGAGCGCGGTGAACTCCGGCAACAGGTGGTGGAACTGGAAGACGAAGCCCACGTGCTGGTTGCGGAACGCGACCAGCGCGTCGTCGGACATCGCGCCGATGTCCTCGCCGGCGACGCGCACGGTGCCGCGCTCGGCGCGATCGAGCCCGCCGAGGACGTGCAGCAGCGTGCTCTTGCCGACGCCCGATGCGCCGACGATCGCCACCATCTCGCCGCGGGCGACGGCCAGCGACAGGCCGCGCAGCACCGGAATAGCGCCGTTCGGCGTGCTGTACGACTTGGTGAGATCGACGACGTCGACGAGCGGCACGCCGCTCGGGCCTCCCGGCGCGTCACCCATGGCGCAGCGCCTCTGCCGGATCGAGCCGGGCCGCCTGGCGCGACGGGTAGATCGTCGCCAGGAAACAGATCAGGAGCGCCGACAGCGCCACCACCGTCACGCTGAGCGGGTCGACCGCGAAGGGCACGTATGAGATCTGATAGACGTCGGTCGGGATCCGCACCAGCTTGTAGCGATCGAGCACGAACGACAGGCCCAGGCCGAGGACGACGCCGGCGAGGGTGCCGGCCAGGCCGATCAACGTTCCCTGCAGCATGAAGACGATCGAGATGCTGCGCCGGGTCGCGCCCATCGTCTTGAGGATGGCGATATCGCGGCTCTTCTCCATCACCATCAGCACCAGCGAGGCGACGATGTTCAGCGCCGCCACCATCACGATCAGGCCGATGGTGATCGAGACGGCCATCTTCTCGAGCTGCAGCGCCGAGAACAGCGACTGGTTCATCTGCGCCCAGTCCTGCACCTGGTAGGCGGCGCCGTGCTTGGCCACGATCGCCTCGGCGACGGTGTGCGCCTGGTAGACGTCGTCGACCTTCAACTGGATGTAGTCGGGATAGGGCTTGCCCATCAGCCGCAGGCCGACCGGCAGCGCGACGACGGCATAGGCCGAGTCGAACTCGTAGAGGCCGAGCGAGAAGATGCCGGTGACGCGCAGCGACCGGGCCCGCGGCATCACGCCCATCGGTGTCAGCGTGCCTTCCGGCGTCAGCACGGTGACGACGTCGCCAGGGCGCACGGCGAGGGACACGGCCAGATCCTTGCCCAGCGCGATGCCATCGAGGCGGGGACCATCGCCGCTCGGGTCCGCCGGCGTGGCCAAGGCGTCGAAGCGGCCGGCTGTCATCCGCTGCGGTAGCTCGGTGACGCTCGACTCGGTCGCGGGATCGACGCCCTTCAGCGTGACGAACGCCGAGCGCTCGCCCGCGCGGACCAGCGCCGGGCCGATCACCACCGGCGCGGCGCCGACGACGTGCGGCAGCTTCAGCAGCTGCGTGCGCTCCCCCACCGGATCGGCGACGCCGCTGTCGGCGATCTTGGCGACGTAGACATGCGGCATCGAGCCGAGCATGCGATCGCGCAGCTCGCCCTGCAGGCCGGTCATCAGCGCCAGCGCCACGACCAGCGCGGTGACGCCGACCGCGACGCCCAGTGTCGAGACGAAGGAGATCAGCGAGACGAAGGCCTGGCGGCGGCGGGCGATCAGGTAGCGGACGGCGACTTGCAGCTCGTAGGGCATCGTCGCCTTTCCTTCAGCGCCCGCTAGTCCTGGCGCGGCCGCATCAGCGGGAACAGCACCACGTCGCGGATCGACGGGCTGCCCGTGAGCACCATGACCAGGCGATCGATGCCGATGCCTTCCCCGCCGGTCGGCGGCAGGCCGTACTCCAGGGCGCGCACGTAGTCCTCGTCCATCTGGTGCGCTTCCTGGTCGCCGGCGGCGCGCTGGGTGAGTTGGTCCTCGAAGCGGCGGCGCTGCTCGGCCGGATCGTTCAGCTCGCTGAACCCGTTGGCGACCTCGAAGCCGCCGATGTAGAGCTCGAAGCGCTCGACCGTGTCGGGGTCGTCGGGCTTCTGCTTCGACAGCGGCGACACCTCGGTCGGAAAGTCGTAGACGAAGGTGGGCTGGACCAGCGAGTCCTCCCAGAGCGTCTCGAACAGCGTCGTGGCGATCTTGCCGGCGCCGTCGCCCGGCGCGACGTGGATCTCGAGCTTCGCGGCGATCGCCGCAGCTTCGGCGCGGTCGCGCAGCATCCCCGCGGTCACCGTGACGCCCAGCTTCTCGGACGCCCGCTCCGCCGCCGCGTCGCGCAGCGACAGCCGGCGCCACGGCCCGGCCAAGGCAATCTTCTGGCCGTTGAACTCGACGTCGGTGGTGCCGACGACGCTCTGCGCGACTTCCTCGACCAGCGTCTCGGTGAGCACCATCAGGCCCTGGTACTCGGCGTAGGCCTGGTAGAACTCGAGCATCGTGAACTCGGGGTTGTGCTGCGTCGAGATGCCTTCGTTGCGGAAGTTGCGGTTGATCTCGAAGACCCGGGCCATGCCGCCGACAGTCAACCGCTTCAGGTACAGCTCCGGCGCGATGCGGAGGTACAGCTTCATGTCGAGGGCGTTGTGGTGCGTCGTGAAGGGCCGCGCCAGCGCGCCGCCGGCAATCGGCTGCATCATCGGCGTCTCGACTTCGAGGAAGCCGCGCCCCTCGAAGAAGCGACGGATCGCCGAGACCGTCTTGCTGCGGATCTCGAAGACGCGCCGCGAGTCCGGATTCACCGCCAAATCGAGATAGCGCTGGCGATAGCGCGTCTCGACGTCCTGCAGCCCGTGCCACTTCTCGGGCAGCGGCAGGAAGCACTTGGCCAGGAACGAGAGCGACGACACCCACACCGACAGTTCGTTGGTCTTCGAGCGGAAGACCCGACCGGCGACGCCGACCTGATCGCCGAAGTCGAGCGCCTTGTAGACGGCCCAGTCGCGCTCCGACACCGCGTCCTGGCGCAGGTAGGCCTGGATGGTCGAGCGGCCGTCCGAGAGGACGAGGAAGCTCGCCTTGCCGAAGGCGCGGATGCCGAGGATGCGGCCGGCGACGCGGACCTCCGGGCGTTCCGCTTCGAGCGCTTCACCGGTCGACTCGCCGTGGCGTTCGACCAGTTCGGAGACGCTGGCGGTGGCGTCGAAGGCGTTGGGATAGGCCGGGACGCCGAGATCGCAGATCGCCTGGAAGTTGGCGCGCCGCTGGGCAATCTGATCGTCGAGGGGCATGTCGGTTCAGGAGGTTCGGGCGAATCTCAGGACGAACGGGGGGCGTCGGCCGGGCCGTCGGTTGGGCCATCAGTCGCGGCTTCGCTGAGGCCGCGGTGCACGGCGTCCAGCACGCCGTTGACGAAGGCGACGGCCTGGTCGGCGCTGAAGGTGCGCGCCAGTTCGACCGCCTCGTCGATGACCACCGCCGGGGGCGCGTCGGGCGCGTTCTGCAGCAGCTCGTAGACACCGAGGCGGAGGATGACGCGATCGACGACGGCCATGCGCTCGATCCGCCAGTTGGTGGCGTGCTGCGTGATCAGCGGATCGATCCGCTGCATCTCCCGAGCCGTGCCGCGGACCAGGTCGACCGCCCAGGCGTCGCGCTCGCGATCGGGCGGGTCCACGTCGACCTGATGCTCCCGCGACAGCACGTCGTCGAGATCGAGGCCGGACAGCTCCCACTGATAGAGCCACTGGACGGCGCGCTCGCGGCCGCGGTGCCGGGCTGCCGGATCGAGCGCGCTCACTTTGCCGCCTCGGGGGCGGCCAGCCGTCGCGCGAGATGGGCCATCTCGAGCGCCGCGACCGCGGCTTCCCAGCCCTTGTTGGTCCGGTCCATGGCCGCGCGAGCCAGCGCCTGCTCCAAGGTGTCGGTGGTCAGCACGCCGAACGCGATCGGAATGCCGGTCTCGCCGGCGGCGTCGGTGACGCCCTGGGCGACCGCGTCGGCGATGATCTCGAAGTGATACGTCTCGCCGCGGATCACGCAGCCGAGGCAGATGACCGCCTCGAAGCGGCCGGTCGATGCGGCGGCCCGCGCCGCCCACGGAATTTCGAAGGCGCCGGGCACCTCGAAGATCTCGATGGCCTCGGCCGGCGCGCCGGCGACGGTCAGGGCCTCGACGGCGCCGTCGCGCAGTCGCGTCGTGATGTCTTCGTTGAAGCGCGAGACGACCAGCGCGACGCGCATCGCGCGGGCGTCCGGTAGCGGGGCCTCGATGACGGGATCGGTAGGGTTGCGCATCATCGTCCGGTGAATGTGGCGGGCCGCTTCTCGAGGAAGGCACGCGTGCCTTCCCGCATGTCGTCGGTCGCCGCCACCAGCCCGAACAGCGCCGCCTCGTGCGCCAGCGCCTCGGCGAGCGGTTGCTCCAGGCCGGCGCGCACGGCGTCGAGGGCGAGTCGCACGGCGATCGGGGCCTTGGCCGCCAGCTCGCGGGCGAAGGCCATCGACTCGGCCCGCAGCGTGGCCGCCGGATAGACGCGGGTCACGAGTCCCAGCGCCAGGGCTTCCGGCGCCGCGACGCGGCGGCCGGTCAGGATCAGGTCGAGCGCCTTGTCGCGGCCGATCAGGCGCGGCAGCCGCTGCGAGCCGCCGTAGCCGGGGATGATGCCCAGGTTGATCTCCGGCTGGCCGATTTCGGCGGTGTCGGCGGCGAAGCGAAAGGTGCAGGCCAGGGCCAGCTCGCAGCCGCCGCCGAGGCAGAACCCGTTGATGACCGCGATGATCGGCTTGCCGGCGGCGGCGATGCGATCGAAGACGGCCTGGCCGCGCTGGGCCAGCATCCGCCCGGTCACGGCCGTGGCCCGCGACAGCTCGTTGATGTCGGCGCCGGCGATGAACGCCTTCTCACCCGCTCCGGTGACGATGATGGCCCGCACCTCGGGATCGGCGTCCAGCTCGGCGACGGCGGCGTCGATGCTGCCGAGGGTGGCGTCGTTCAGCGCGTTACGGACGGCCGGCCGATTGACGGTGATCGTGCCGACCGCCCCATCACGAGCGACCAGCACGGACGGCTCGACGTTGGGGGGATCGGACATCATCGGCGGGCCCGAATTATAGCCCACGCGCGCAGCGCGACCGTGGCCAGGACGCCGCCCGCGGCGTCGGCCGCCAGGTCCAGCGCGGAGACGTCGCGGCCGGGCACGAACGACTGGTGCCACTCGTCCGACACCCCGTAGAGCGCCGTCAGCACGGCGGCGACCGCCGCCACCGTCCATGTCGTCCGGGCCGGCGACCGATCGGTGAGGCCCCACACGATCAGCGCCGCCAGCGCAGCGTAGGTGATGAAGTGCGCGTGTTTGTCGGTGAGGCCGCCGGGTGGGGCCGGCAGCGACGAGAAGGAGGAGAGCGCGAAGATCAGCGCCGCCCAGAGGACGGCAGGGGCCCAGCGGACCAGGATCGACACGCGGTCGGGGCGCTGCGCGGGCGGCCCCGCGACCGGCCGCATCACAGCGGGAACAGCCGCATCAGCCAGCCGGCGGCCACGGCGAACGCGACGAAACCCGCGGTCATGGTGAGCGCGAAGCGAGCCTGCTCGGCCACGGTGTCCTTCTGCAGGACGGCGAAGATGGTCGAGACGAGCACCGAGAAGACGAAGAGGAAGAAGAAGTGGCTCGGCATCACGCAGCCCGTCGGTTCCTACTTGCGGCCGAGCGCGATGTCATAGACATCGAGCACGACCAGCGTGTTGAGCAGGCCCGCCACGACCATGAGCACCCAGCCGTACTCGTAGGTCGGTGACACCACGTCGCCGCGCCCCCAGCCGGCCACCGCCGTCGCAATCCACGGGGCGCCGATGCAGCGCTCGGCCAGGGCGGCGGCGCTGGTCAAGGGCGACTGGGTGATCGGCGTCAGCGGGAACAGCGCCCCGTCGAACAGCAGGCCCAGCGCGAACATCAGCGGCAGGACGAACAGGAACACCAGGCCGCGGCCGAGCCGCTGCTGCAGGATGTGGCCGGCACCGGGCACGAGCCAGCCGGCGACGCAAAAGAGGAGGGCGCGGCCGCGGTCCAGTTCGACCGCGGTCCGGACCGTCGAAGCCCGCGCGCTCCGCGGATCTGGGCGCGGGGAGGAATCAGGACGCATGAAGCTCTCGAAGTCTAACGTATTTCGCTGCGGGCGATGGCGACCACCCGGCGAGCCGGCTGGCCGCCGCTCGCCCGCACCAGACCGACGCCTCCGCCTTCGGCTCGGCGTTCGGTTCGCCGCCTCGGCCCGGCGTGCGGTCGGTCAATCACGCGCGCCGGCGATCGGCAACGGCGGCGGCTGCGGGGCTGCCATCGGC
>JBDSLU010000204.1:0-13067 GCA_039916225.1 Vicinamibacteraceae bacterium | reverse complement strand
GAACGTGCGGACTGCTGTTCGCGGCGCTGGGCGCGCCGCGGCGTCCGCACGTGGCCGGCGGGGTGTTGGCGGCTCTGCAATCACGCGCGGGCGAGCGCCGACACTTTCCTGACAGAAAGGGGCCCGGGTGGGCATGGTAGATTGGCGCGTTGACGATGTCGCGTGAGACCCCCCGGTGGCGTTCCGCCACCCTGCAAATCCTGAAGGTGGGCGTCAGCGTCGGGCTGCTGGTCTGGCTGTTCCGCCAGGTCGACGCAGCCCGGCTGTGGACCGCCGTCCGGTCGGCGTCGTGGTCGTGGCTGGGCCTCGCCGCGCTGCTCTACTTCGCCATGCTCGTGGTCAGCAGCTGGCGGTGGAACACGCTGCTGCGGGCCCAGGGCATCGTCATGCGGCTGCGGACGCTGATCGGGTCGTTCCTGGTCGCCACCTTCTTCAACAACTTCCTGCCGAGCAACATCGGCGGCGACGTCGTGCGGATCCGCGACACGTCGGGGCCGGCCAATTCGCGGACCTTGGCCGCGACCGTCGTGCTGGTCGATCGCGGCCTGGGTCTGCTCGCGCTCGTGCTGGTGGCCGCGCTCGGCGCCACGGCCAGCCAGTCGGGCTTGCGCGACGGTGGCCCGCCCGTCCAGCCGTGGATGCTGTGGACCGGCCTCTTCCTCGGCGGCGTCGTCTCAATCCAGGCGCTGCGGGCGCCGGCGCTGGTCGCCTGGCTGGCCGCGCCGCTGCGCTGGCTGCACGCCGAATGGGTGGACGAGCGGCTGGCCAAGCTCACCGCCGCGCTGGGCCGCTTCGCCAGTGCACCTGGGGCGCTGGCTTCGAGCGCCGCCGGCGCGGTCATCGTCCAGGCGCTGCTGGTGGCGTTCTACGCCGCCGTCGCACGGGGGCTGCACATCCCGGTGTCGCCGTGGCACCTGGCCGTGATGGTGCCGGTGTCGTTCATCGTGCAGATGATTCCTATTTCCGTGAACGGCTTCGGCGTGCGTGAAGCGACGTTCGTGGCCTTCTTCGCCCTGGCTGGCCTGCCGGCCGAAGCCGCCATGCTCCTGTCGTTCATGGGCACCGCGGTCATCATGGCGTGGTCGCTGGCCGGCGCTTGCGTGCACGTCGCTCGCCGCCCTTCCTAAACCACCACAATTTTCGTGTCGTCAGGGCTATCGGACTCGCCCGAAGCGGCCGACATGCAACAGAGTTCGTTCGAGGAGGATAGTGATCGTGAACCTTCGATATCTTGCGGGCGCCCTGGCGCTCTCCGTCGCCTTCGCCACCGCCGCCTGCGGTGATGATCCACCGCCGACGCAGCCGACCCCGACGCCCACCCCGACGCCGCCTCCTCCGGCCAACCCGGTGTTGACTGCGCCGCGCGCCGACTTCCCCGCCGAGAACGATCAGCTGCAGACGCTGCGGCCCCTGCTGCGGGTGCTCAACGCGACGGCCGACGTGGCGGGTGCGCGCACCTACGAATTCCAGATTTCGGATGACCCGGACTTTGCGCCGGCGACAGCCTCGAGCGTGAGCCGCTACTACCGGCTCGTGTCCGCCCAGAACAACATCGCCGAGGGCGGCGACGGCAAGACCCAGTTCGAGGTGCCGGCCGACCTCCAGCCGACGACCCGGTTCTACTGGCGGGCGCGGGCGCGCCAGGGCACGGTCGACGGCCCGTGGTCCTCGGCGGCCACGTTCCGGACGCTGATCCAGGGCTACAACCGCGCCGGCGAGTTCTTCGACCCGCTGACCAACGCGCAGACGATCGGCGCGGTGGTCGGCAGCGTGACGTTGACGCCCGGCCGCGGCGCGACGATCAACAGCAACGAGTCGCACATCCGCTATCAATTGGCGCAGACGATCACCGCCGGTGAGTTCTCGGTCGAGATCGACGGGGTGCAGGTGAACTCCATCGGCGGCAAGACCAAGGTGATGTCGATGTACGACGGCAACGGCGACATCACCACCAGCGACTACCGCGCGACCATCGAGAAGCGCGACGCCGGGGCCGTCGCGTGGCGTTTCATTGCCGGTGAGGCGGAAAGCCGCGCCCAGATCGAGACCGTCGGGGCGGAGCGCCAAGAGATCCGGTTCGACCCGGGGCAGATTTACATCTGGCGGGCGAAGTGGGGTAACAACTTCTTCAACCTGGAGATCTTCCGCGGCGCTGCCATGGGCGACCGCATCTACGACTTCGGCAAGCCCTACGCCGGCACGTACGATCCGACGCCGCACGTCGCGTTCCTCGGGTCCCCCATTGGACGCGGCGGCCCCGACGATGCGTCGTTGGTCGGAGCGACGTGGCGGAACGTCTACATCGGCTCGGCCGGGCGGCCCCGGCCGACGTCGCTGGGCACTGCGAGCATCGAGAACCCGGCCGACGATCCGCGCGTCAAGGACCGCGGTATCCGCCTCGTGCCGTAGACGCGTCCGTCGCTTCGCGGCTGCCTCGGGCGCCGGCTCCCCACGGGAGCCGGCGCTTTTATTTGGCAGGAGCCCTTCGTTTGGCGGCGACAGAGGCGTCGACGCGGGCGCGGATGCGTTCGAGCAGGGCCCGCTGGTCGGAATCCAGCCGTGCCGTCAGCGGCGGCCCGTCGCGGAGGATGAACGCCGAGCGGGTGTGGAACGTCCAGGCAGCCGCGCCGGCGCGCCGGGCACGTGCCGCGGCGTCCAGGAACCGCTCGAGCCGATCCGGCGCCCGCTCGTCCTGCCACGCGAAGGGCTCCTGCAAATAGATCGGCTTGTCGCCGCGGCGCGCGGCCAGTGTCCGCAGCCGGCGGACGACGGCCGGCGTCCGGTCGTGCCAGTCGGCCTCCCGCGCGTCGTGGACGGCCAGCACGTCGAACGGTCGCGCCGCGGCCGGACAGCGGGCCTTGGTGCCGCAGTAGGCCGCCAGCTCGATCTCGGCCTCGTTGCTCGACGCGAAGACGAGGCGGCGGCCGGACGCCACCCGACGCGCCAGCCGGGCGACCGCCTGGGCGTCCTCGAGCGCGCCGGGCGCGAACACCCGGTTCTGATCCAGCTCGTTCTGTAGATCGACCATGACGTGCGGATATCCGCGGCCCAGGGCGCGGAGCGTCGTCGCGACGCCCTCGGCGTAGGCCGCGGCTGGCAGGGCGGCCCCGGTTGGCCCCGCCAGGACCGTTTCCCGGGAGAACGACAGGTCGACGACCAGCCCCGAGCGGCCGGCGAGGTCGAGGACCCGGCGGAGCCGTTCGAGCCGCTCCGGCCGGATGCGCCCGGTGCCCGCTTCGAACAGGGTGTCGTCGCCCGGATGTCCGCCGCACTGCCGCTCGGCCGCGCAGCGCCACCAGTTCGGGAAGATGCGCACGCCGTCGAGGCCGTGGCGGCGCAGGTAGGCGAAGTCGGCGTCGAGGGTCGCATCGGGCGCGCGGAGGGCGTCGAAGTACGACACCAGCAGGAGGAACCGCGGCCGGCCGTCGACCGTGAACGCCCCCCCGGCCGTGCCCAGCACCGGTGCGGCCGCCGGCGCCGCGCGCGACGTGTCCGACGCGCCGATCGCGACCAGGACCGTCAGCGCACCCCCCAGAATCGTCAGCGATCGCCCCCATCGTCCCATCGCCCCAGGATGGCGACCACGCCCGGTGACTGCAACTCATTCATACGGCTGAGTCTTGGGACCCTACAGATGTGCCCCGGTATGTCCGATATCCCTGAGTGATCGCGCCCCGTCCCGGCAGGCCTGGCCGGACTTGTGCCCGCGATCGAGGATCAGACATGCGCAAGACCGGACACCTGCTCGTCGCGGCGCTCATCGTTTCGTGGACCGCTGCCGGGTGCACGAAGAAGAGCGAGAACCCCCTCAGCCCCTCGGTGGCCGGCCCCATCGCCGGCGTGTCGATCACGGCCCCGAAGCTCCTCGAGCCGCAGCACCAGCAGACGATGACTGCTGGCGCGGCGGTCACGCTCCTCTTCGAGAGCGCGACCACGACCGGTGAGCGGCCGATCACCCAGGAACTGCAGGTGGCGCTCGATCCCGAATTCACCCAGCGCGTGCACAGCGTCGAGAACCTGCCGCCCGGCCAGGGCGGCCGCACGGCCTACACGCTGCCGGTCCTGGGCGAAGGCCGGGCCTATTTCTGGCGCGTGCGCGCCGTGGACGGCGCCAACACCGGCCCCTACTCGGCGGCCTCGCTGTTCCAGGTCGCCCTGTCGGTGCGGATCGAAACGCCGGTGCCGCTGGCGCCGGTCCGCCGCGAGGTCATCACCGGCGTCCGGCCGACGCTGGTCGCGCAGAACACCGCCGTCACCGGCGCGAACAATGTGACCTATCGCTTCGAGGTCGCCGCGGATCAGGGGTTCACGCGGCTCATCGCCGTGTGGAGCGCGGCGCGCACCGGCGGCGACCGCACCGAGGTCACCGGCTCCGACCTCGCCCCCGGCACCGAGTACTTCTGGCGCGTCAACGCGAGCGACGGCGGCTTCACGGCGCCGTACTCCATCGTGCAGGCGTTCCGGACCGAGGCGCCCCCGGCTCCGGCCCCGACGCCCGATCCCGTTCCGCAGCCCCCCCCGGGTGGCGGCGGTGGCGGCGGCGGCGGTCCCTGGCCGCGCAACGGCGCCGAAGTCGTCGCCTGGGCCAACGCCAATTACCCGGATCGCCTCGCCGGCGGCATCTCCGGCGATCAGCGCCGCCACAACATGGAGTTCCTCCGCGATCGCATGATCGAGGCGGGCCTGTGCGGCGGCATGAACGTCGGCTGGAACATGAAGCGCGGCGGCCCGGAGGTCAGCGTCGACTTCATGACCGAGTTCATCAACGGCCGCTGGCACGGCATCGACATCGCGTTCGACTACGACAACGCCGGCACCCGGCTGCGACTCGGCTGGAACGATACCGGCCCGGACAACTTCGTGGTCCACGCGGACTACCCGGGCCGCCTGCCCTGCCGATAAGCATCCTGGCGGGCCTGGGGCGCGGCCCGGCTGGGTTGCCCAGCCTCTGAACGCCCTGAGGGCTGCCTGCGGGCTGCCTCCAGGGCCAGTCCGCCGGCCGAGCCGTGACGCGGCCGCTCCTCGGGGCGGCCGTTGTCGGGTTTGGCACCCGCTCCCGCGTGCGTTACGATAACCCGTTGTCCAAGCAGACCTTCACCCTTCGCTACCTCTCCAGGACCGCGGTCGGCGTGCCGCGCGACCTGGCGAAGAGCGCGATCGCGCAATTCCGGCCGATCCGGCCGACGGTGCTGATCTTCAACTGCACCTTCGTCTGCGACGCGCGCTGCACGATGTGCAGCAACTGGAAGCGCGGCAACCGCAAAGAGGACATGTCGCTGGCCGAGATCGACCAGGTCATGGACAACCCGTTCTGGCACGCGGTCGAGAACCTGAACATCTCGGGCGGCGAGCCGACCACCCGCAACGACCTGCCGGAGATCGTCGAGTTGTTCGTCAAGCGGCTGCCCCGCCTGCGCAAGCTCGGCATCAACACGACCGGCCTGACGCCGAACCGCGCCATCCCGATGCTGACGCGCATCGTGAAGTACTGCTCCGAGCGGAACGTCCTGATCAGCATCCGCGTCTCGCTCGACGGCATCGGCGAGGTGCACAACGAAGTGCGCGACGTGAAGCGCGGCTTCGAGAAGGCCTGCCAGACCATCGACGCGATGCAGGCGCTCGCCGTCGACACGCCGGGCTTCCAGTTCGGCATCGCCTCGACGATCTTCGCCACCAACCTCACCGACGCGACCAACATCCTGGCGTGGGCCCGTGAGCGCAAGATCGACGTCGTCTTCAACATGCTGCGCTTCACCGACAACATGCTCGGCAATCGCAGTCTCGAGGAATCGATCGGGTTCCGGCCGCGCGAAGAGGAATACATGCGGCACTTCTTCCTCGACCGGGTCAAGGAAGAGAGCGTGCTCTCGGGTCAGGCGTTCATGTACCTCCACTACGCGGACATGATCGCCAACGGCTACCAGCGCACGATGCCCTGCCCGTTCAAGTCGCAGGGGCTGCTCCTCAATTCGAACGGCGCCCTTTTCTACTGCGAGAACTCGCAGGAGATCGGCAACGTCCGCGACACGCCGGCCGGCGACCTCTACTACCGGCCCGAGAACCTCGCTCATCGCGCCAGCTTCGACGCCACCATCTGCAAGACCTGCCTGAGCCCGTGTCAGGTGAACGTCGGCGCCATGAAGCAGGTCGTTCCCTACGCGAAGTTCCTGCGCCGCGCGGTCAAGGTGAAGCGCGACCCGACGCGTCATCTCGAGACGCTGCCGTCGATGCCCGCCGCCAAGTGACGTGACCGCCCGCCCGTCTGGTCGTGCGGCTGCGCCGGGTCGCCCGGTCCGCCTGCCGTCGGCCGGCAGCGTCCTGCGGCTGGTCGTCGCGCTCGGCCTGACGGCGTTCATCCTCTGGAAGAGCGATCCCGCGCTGGTGTGGCGCATCGCCGCCGGCGCCCGTCCGGGCCCGCTCGTCGCCGCCATCCTGCTCGTCGTGGTCGATCGCACGCTGATGGCGTGGCGCTGGCTGTGGCTGCTGATGCCCTTCACGCCGGCGCCGGTTCCTGCCGATGCGCCGGCTCCTGATGGCGTGCCGGCACGGCCCCACGTCGGCCTGGGCGCGATCCTGCACGTCTTCTTCGTCAGCAGCTTCGTCGGCACGTTCCTGCCGGCCAGCGTCGGCGGCGACGCGGTGCGCGCCACGGCGATGGCCCGTCTCGGCGTGCCGATGGCCGACGCGGTCGCCTCGGTCTTCATGGATCGCGTGCTCGGAGTGCTGGGCATCCTGGCCATGGGCGTGGTCGGCCTGTGGCTGGCGCGCGATCTGCTCGGCCGCCCTGAGCTGCTGGCCGCGATCCTCGTCGCGCTGGCCGTCACCGCAGCCGGCTGCGCCGCGGTGGCCGCGGCGGTCTTCAGCGCCCGGGTCGCGGCGTTCTTGATCGCGCTGCTCCAACGTCTGCCGTGGGCCCGCGTCCACGCGGCGGGATCGGCGGTCGTCGGCGCGGTGCAGCGCTACAACGCCCATCACGGTCTCCTGACCGTGGTCACGCTCGCCTCGATTGGGGTCCAGGTCCTGCGCGTGCTGCAAGCGTGGTGCCTCGGCCTGGCTCTCGGCATCGACACGCCGCTGACGACCTACTTCGCGTTCATCCCCATCATCCTCCTCGTCATGCTGCTGCCGGTGACCGTCAACGGGCTCGGCACCAGCCAGGTCGGCTTCGTGGTGTGCTTCGCCTCCGCCGGCGTCGGCAAGCCGCAGGCCTTCGCGCTGTCGGTGCTGTTCGTGGCCCTCGGCATCGTCGGCAACCTGCCCGGCGGCGTGTTGTGGACCCGCAGCGGGCTGACACCAGCACCGGCCACGCCGCTGACCGACGCGTTGCCGCCGCGAGGGCCGGTGTGATCGACGCGCGACGCCTCGCCTGGCTCGCCTCGGGGATCCTCGCGCTCGCCGTCCTGGCGCTGGCGTGGCGGCTGGGCCAAGGCGTCGCCGGTCTCGCCTACCTCGGCGCGTGGGTGCTGGCCACGGTTCCCGGGTGGCCGCTCGGCTGGCGCCTGTTCGGCGCCCGCCATGCCGGCGGATGGATTGCCGGCGCGCTGCTCGGCTACGTGCTCTCGGCGTGGTCGGTCTGGGCGGCGACGTCGCTCGGATTCACGTCGCCTGGGGGCCGAACGGTCGCCTGGCTCCTCCTGACCGCCGCCCTCTGGGCCTGGCTGGCGCGGCGACGGCCGCCACTCGTCACGCTACCGGCCTGGACGTCGCGCGACACGGTCGCGCTGACGCTGGTGCTGGCGCTGGTCCCGCTGCTGGTCTGGCGGCCGTTCGCGCGCGTCGGCGAGCGGGACGCCGCGGGCACGCGCTACTACCGGGCCTATTTCACCGCGGACGTCGTCTGGCACGTCGCGCTGACGACCGAGCTGCGACGCTTCACGCCACCACCGCGGAACCCGTACACGGCGGATCGGCCGCTGCACTACTACTGGACCTACTTCCAGGTGCCGGCGGCGATCACGACGGCGGCGCCACGGACGTTCGGCGACGATCCGTTGCCGTGGCTCCTGATCAACGCGACCGGCGCGGGCGTCCTGTTCTTCGCCGTCGTCTTTCTGTTCGCGTGGACCGCGGTGCCCCGCGCCGGCCTGGCCGCGGTGAGTACCGCGCTGGTGGCGCTGTGCGCCAGCGCCGAAGGCAGCTACTTCGCGTGGCGGCTGTGGTGGACCGGCGGTCCGCTCGACGCGCTACGTGACAACAACATCGACGCGGTGACGCGCCTCGTCTTCGACGGCTTGACCATCGACAACCTGCCGCGGTCGCTGTGGTACACGCCGCAGCATGCCGGCGCGTGCGCGCTGGGCCTCGTCGCCCTCACGGTGGCGGCGGCCGGTGGACCGGCGGCGCCGGTCGGTGCCCGCGCGATCGCGGGTCTGGCGCTCGGCGCGGCGCTCACCATCAGTCCGCTCCTTGGTGGGATGTTCGCCGTGATCTACGGCCTGTCGCTCGTCGTCGCGGCCATCGGCCTGCCGTGGCGCGACGCCGCTCGCGCGATCCTCGGTCAGACCGTGGCGGTGGTACCCGCCGCCCTTGCCGCCGGCGCTCTGATCGCCGCCGGCATGGTCGAGGGCGCCGGCAACGCGCTCCACATCGGCTTCGTCGGCTACGCCCGCCATCACCCGGTCGGCACGCTGGCCCTGGCGCTCGGGCCGGCGCTCGTCTGCGCCCTGCCGGCGCTGGTCTGGGTGCTGCCCTGCCGCCAGACACGCGAGGAACGGGTGCGCCTGCTGCCTGCCGCCACGGCCCTGGGGGTCGGCGTGCTGCTCTTCTACTTCGCCAGCCTGCCGCACCGCGATCCGATCTGGGTCGGCTGGCGGGCCGGACAGATCATGCTGGTGGCGTTGCCCGGGCTGGTCGCGGCGGCGATGGCCTGGGGCCTGACGTTGCGGGTGTGGCCCCTCGTCCCCGCCGCGATCGGCCTCGCCGCGGCCATCGGCCTGCCGACGACGGCCATCGACACCTTCAACGCCCAGGACATCGAGAACCGCCACATGGGCGCCGGCTTCCGCCTGTCGGTCGACGTCTCGGCCGCCGAGCAGGACGCGCTCCTGTGGCTCCGCCTGGTGACGCCGCCGACATCGATCGTCCAGGTCGACGTCGCGGCGCGAGGATCCGATTCCTGGACCCTGCTCCCGACGTTTGCGCAGCGGCGGATGTACGCCGGCCTGCCGATCTCGCTGCTGGCCGAGCCCGTCTACCGGCAACGTGCCGCGGCCGTCGCCGCCGCCTTCGACACCACCGACGTGGACGACGCGCACCGCATCTTCCGCGCCGGCCACGTGCACTACGTCTATGTCGGCGACGCCGAACGGCGCGCCCATCGGCCGGAGGCGCTGGCCAAGTTCGATCAGCGGCCCGACGCCTTCCGGCGGGTCTTCGACAACGCCGCCGCCACCATCTACGAGGTGCGCTGACGTGACCGCTCCCCTGCCCACGACATCCATCGGTCGGGTCCGCTACCGCGTCGTCGCCTTCACGGTGTTCCTCGCCGGCATCACCTATCTCGATCGCATCTGCATCTCGACGCTGACGCCGTCGATCATGCGCGACCTCGGCTTGTCGAGGCTCGAGATGAGCTACCTGTTCAGCGCCTTCGCCGTGGCCTACGCGCTCTTCGAGGTGCCGTCGGCGTGGTGGGGCGAGCGCGTCGGCACGCGTCGCGTGCTCACCCGGATCGTGTGCTGGTGGTCGACCTTCACCATCGCCACGGCCGGCGTGTGGAGCTACGGGAGCATGCTCGCGGTGCGGTTCCTGTTCGGCGCCGGCGAGGCGGGCGCCTGGCCGAACGCGGCCCGGACGTTCTCGCGGTGGATTCCGGCGCCGGAGCGCGGGCGCGTCCAAGGCGTCTTCTTCGCTGGCGCGTTCCTGTTCGGCGGCCTCACGCCGATGCTGGTCGGCCTGCTCGAGCCGCACGTCGGCTGGCGCGGCGTGTTCGCCTGCTTCGGCCTGACCGGGTTCGTGTGGGCCGCCGCCTGGTACCGCTGGTTTCGCGACGAGCCCGCCGATCATCCGCAGGTCGGTGCCGCCGAGCTTGCACTGATCACCGAGGGGCGCGGCCGCGCCGGCGGCCACGGCGCCGAGGGTCACAGCCTGCGCGCCCTGGCCGGCAGCGTCAGCGCCTGGGCGCTCTGCCTCGGCTACTTCTCGAACAGCTACGGCTCCTACTTCGTGATGACCTGGCTGCCCACCTATCTCGCCGAGCGCCGCGGCTTCACCGCCGGCTCGCTGGCCCTCTACTCGGGCCTGCCGATGCTGCTCAGCGTGGTCTCCGGCCTCCTGGGCGGCATCGCGACCGACCTCTTGGCCCGCCGTCGCGGGCTGCGCGTCGGCCGGGTCGCCGTCGGCCTCGCCAGCTACGTCGTGGCGGCGTTGATGATGGTTTTGTCGGTCGGCGCCGAGAGCCCGCGGCTAGCCGCGACGCTGCTGGCGGTGGCGACCGCCGCCTCGATGTTCTCGCTCGGCGCCCACTGGGCCGCCGCCATCGACATCGGCGGCGACCACGCCGGCGTCCTCAGCGCCTGCATGAACACCACCGGCCAGATCGGCAGCATCAGCAGCCCGGTGATCGCCGCCTGGCTGGTCGACCATTACGCGAGCTGGTCCCTGCCGCTCTACGTCATGGCCGCCCTCTACGCCTTCTCGGCGGTCACCTGGCTCTTCGTCCGCCCGCCCACCGCCGGGCCTGTTGGTGCTCTCCGGCCGGCCGGGTAGAATGATGCGTTCGGCCGAGGCCCGAGGGGCCCGCCGGGCGACCGAACTGCATGCCTGCCATCACCATCGTCGGAGCCGGCGTCGCCGGCCTCACCATCGGTCACCAGCTCGCCCGTCAGGGCTACGCGGTCACCGTCCTCGAGAGCCACGACGTGGTCGGCGGGCTCGGCCGCTCGTGGCACTACTCCAATCCGGCCGGCGGCGGCGACTTCCACTTCGACGTCGGGCCGCACCGCTTCCACACCGAGAACCCCAAGGTCGAGGCCTTCGTCCGCGAGATCCTCGCCGAGGACGCGCACGAGATCCCGCGCAAGAGCGGCGTGCGGATGTTCGGGAAGTTCCACGAGTGGCCCTTGCGCCCCAGCATCCTGCTGTCGATGCCGTTCTCGCTGATGTTCCGGGCCGGTCTGGATCTCTTCCGCAAGGAGAAGCTGACCGGTGAGTCGTTCGAGGCCGACATCGTCAACAAGTACGGCCGGTCGCTCTACGAGATCTTCTTCAAGCCCTACACCGAGAAGTTCCTCTTCTACTCGCCGGCCGAGCTCCATCGCGACTGGGGCCGCGCCGGGGTCAACCGCGCGGTGATCGACAAGCGCCAGGAGTCGGAAGGCCTCTGGTCGCTGCTCAAGAACACGCTGCTGCCGACCCCGGTCGACACCACCTTCCTCTATCCGCCGACCGGCGTCGGCCGCTTCTCGGAACGGGCCGCCGCCAACATCGAGCGGATGGGCGGCAAAGTGCTGGTCAAGCGCCGCGTCGACGGCCTGACCGCGCGCGACGGTCGCATCGTCGAGCTCACGGCGGACGGCGAGCGCTTCCCCATCGAGAACCTGGTCTGGACGGCGCCGATTACCCTGGCCAACCGGCTGCTGGGGGTCGAGGGCATCGCCCTCGAGTACCTCTCGACGATTTTCTACAACTTCGAGATTAACGCGCCCTACAAGTTCGACTTCCAGTGGACCTACTACGGCGGCGACGAAGTCTTCTCGCGCGTCTCGGCGCCGACGGTGTTCGCGGCGACGATGGCCCCGCCGGGCAAGAGCGGCATCTGCGTCGAGTTCACGTGCAAGCAGGGCGACGAGCGCTGGGAGCACCCCGAACGTCACACGCAGTCGATGATCGACGATCTGGTGCGGACCAAGACGATCGACCACGCCGGGCAGATCCAGCAGGTGCACATCGAGCGGGTGCCGTTCACCTACCCGATCTACAAGCTGAACTACTTCGGCGAGCTGACCCGCAACCTGCGTGAGCTCGCGGGCTTCAAGAACATGCTGCTGGCGGGGCGCTCCGGGCGCTTCTGGTACAACAACATGGACCACTCGATCGGCCAGGGCCTGACGATGTCGGAGAAGATCCTCAAGGGCCAGATCCTGAGCGCGATCGACACCAGCGATCGGGAGTTCTGGGCCGCCGGGGCCGAGGGTGAGTCGGCCGAGGAACCGCAGAACGCCACCGCCGCCCCGAAGCCGACCGGAGCCGGTTCGTGAGCACCCGGCTCGCGCTTCGGATCCCGCTCGTCGCCGGAGGATGGTGGCGTCACGCGGCGCTCGCCCTGTGGGCGTCCGTCGCCCTCGTCGCCTGCGGTGGTGACTCGCCCAACGGGCCGACGCCGCCGCCGGCCAACCAGTCGCCCACCGTCAGCAGCGTCGCGCCACCGAACGGCACGACGATCGGCGGCACCATGGTCACCGTGATCGGCACCAACTTCGCCGCCGGGGCGACCGTGTCGATCGGCGGCACGCCGGCGACCAACGTCGCCGTCCAGAGCGCTACGACGCTGACGGCGGACACGCCGCAGCACGCCTCGGGCCCCGCCGACGTCTCGGTCACGGTCGGCGGACGCAGTGGCTCGCTGGCGGGCGCCTTCACCTTCATCGCGCCGTCGGCGTCGACCAACCAGCCGCCGACGGTCAGCGGGATTTCGACGCGCGGATCGCGGCCGGGCCTGCCGTCGCGCTTCGCCGACCTCGACGAGACCTTGACGGTCACGGCGACGGTCATCGATGCCGAGACGCCGGCCGATCAGCTGAAGTACGAATGGACGGCCGAGGCCGGCGCCGTGACGGGCTCCGGTCGCGAGGTGGCGTGGCGCGCGCCTGCGCAGGCCGCCACGCCGGCGGAAGTCCGGCTGTCGCTGACGGTCGTGGAAGCCTATCAGACGGTCAACGCGCAGGGGCTACCGGTCACCGCCGAGCATCGCGTGCCCGGCTCGGTGACCATCCGCCTGCACGCCTCGGCCAAGGAAGTGCGCGACCTGGCGGTCGAGTTCCTGGTCGACTTCTCGCAGCAGCGCCTCAGCCCGGAGCAGATCGTCCGCGGCTTCACCGACACGTGCCGCGGCAAGTCCGACGAGCTCG
>JBDSLU010000203.1:0-6557 GCA_039916225.1 Vicinamibacteraceae bacterium | reverse complement strand
GATCGTCGAGTCGGACGTCGAGATCGGTGTCGATCGCACGATGACCAGGGATGCGAGCGGCTACGGCAGCCATCTCGAGACCGGCGTCGTCGCGGCCTCGACGACGTGGTACTTCGCCGAGGGATCGACGTCAGGCGACTTCGCCCTGTTCTACCTCCTGCAGAATCCGCAGGCGACGGCGGTCACGGCCACGGTCACCTACCTGCGCCCATCCGGGCTGCCGCCGATCGTTCGCACCTACACGTTGCCGCCGGGGAGCCGCACGACCATCGTGGTCGACGGCGAGCTGCCGGAACTGGCCAGCACCGATCTGTCGGCGGCCATCACCGCGACTGCGCCGATCGTCGCCGAACGGGCGATGTACTTGAGCAAGCCCGGCCAGCCGTTCGCGGCCGGCCACGAGAGTGCCGGCGTCACGGCGCCGGCACTGAACTGGTTCCTGGCCGAGGGCGCCACCGGGACATTTTTCGACCTGTTCGTGCTCGTCGCCAACCCGGGCGCCACCGACGCGACCATCGAGGTCGAGTACCTGCTCAGCAGCGGCCCACCGCTGACCAAGACCTACACGGTGCCGGCTCATTCGCGGATGACGATCTGGGTGGACGACGAGGAACTGCCCGCCGGTTCGGGACAAAAGCCGCTCGCCGCCGACAGCCTGTCGACGGTGGTGCGGGTGACCAACGGCGTGCCGGTGATCGTCGAGCGGGCGATGTGGTGGCCGGGGCCCGCAGTGGCGAGCAACTTCTGGTACGAGGCGCACAACTCGCCCGGCGCGACGGGCACGGCGACACGGTGGGTGCTCGGCGGCGCCGAAGTGGCGGGCAGCGACGGCGCCGAGACGTACGTGCTGATTGCCAATACGACGTCGACCGCGGTCGAGGCGGCCGTCAACCTGCTCAGTGACTACGCCGCCACCGGCCAGAAAATCGTGACGGTGCCGGCCAAGAGCCGGGTGACGGTATCGCTGGCCACCCTCTTCGACACGGCGCCGCTGTCCGGTCGCTACGGCGTGCTGGTCGAGAGCCGCGGCGACGCCCCGGCGCCCATCGTCGTCGAGCGCGCGACCTACGCCAGCCCCGACGGCGTGTTCTGGGGACGCGGCGGCAACGCACTGGCGTCGCCGCTGCCGTAGCGGGGAGCGGCCGCGCGTTGCCGCGCGGCCGCCGTCACGCGGGGAGGGGCACCCCGTACTTCGCGGCGTACGGCTCGAGGGCCGGCATCGCGGTCGACGGCAGCGTGACGCCCGAGCGCAAGTGGTGCCGGCGACGGGAAAGCGCACCTTCGCCGGGCAGGCGCACCGGCGGCCGATTGGGTGCGACCGGCGTCGTGCGGCACAACTCGGCGAGGTAGGCCGTTTCCCGGACGAAGCTGTCGCGGCCGCCGAAGGCGTCGGGATCGAGCACCTGGAGGAACACCGACGCCTGCCAGCCGGTCGGATGCTGCGAGCGGCCATAGCCGGACAGGCCCGAGGTCAGCGCTTCGACCATCAGTCCGAGGCCGAAGCCCTTGTGGCCGAGGTCGAGGCCACCGAGCGGCAGCAGCGCGCCGCCCGCCTCGCCGCCGATCGCCGACGGATCGTCGGTGGCGTTGCCGTGCCGATCGACCAGCCAGGGGCCCGGCAAGCGTCCGCCCTCCGCCTTGATCCGCTTGACCATGGCGTTCGTCGACGTCGACATGCTGACGTCGATGAGCACCGGATCGGCGTGCCCGGGCTCGCTGGCCAACGGATCCGGCCCGGTGGGGAAGCCCATCGCCAGCGGATTCGGTGTGAGGCGCGACGCAATGCCGCCGTGCGGCGCGACCCCGGCGCCGGCGGGATCGGACGTCAGGAGCAGCCCGAGGAGACCGGCATCCGTGATCGACTTCAGGTAGGCCTGCAGGCAGCCGATGTGATGGCTGCGCCGGATGACGACCGTCACGACGGGGTGGGCGAGGATTCGCGATCGCGTTTCGGCGATCGCTTTCCGCACCAGCCACGGGCCGGGCAGCGTGTGACCGTCCCAGGTCAGCGCCGCGCCCACGTCGTTGACCACTTCGGGCTCGCCGGTCCGGGCCATCGTGCCCTGCTCGATCTCCTTCAGGTAGAGCGCGAGCATGTCGAGGCCGTGCGTGGTGTGGCCGAGCAGATCGCCCTCGACCAGGATCTCGGCGACGGCGCGGGCCCGGTCGGCGGGCAGGCCGGCGGCTTCGAGCAGGGCGATCGCGAACAGGACGAGCGTGTCCGGGCGATAGCGGCGTTCGTCGACGGGAGGCATCGGTTCAGACATCGGTAATCACGAAGCGGCGCGCTTTCATTTCGAAGCGCGGCAGGGCGTTGACGGCGACGGGGTGCACCGCGACGGTGAGGCCAAGGGCATCCTTCAACGCGAGTGACACGGCGTGGGCGACCGCGGCGCCGTCGGTGGCGGGCCGCACTTCGATCTCGACGGTCAGGTGCCGCATCGCGCTCTCGCGGGCGACGGTGGCGCGGAACTCGGTGACGTCGTGGTTCTCCCGGACGACGGCCTCGACCGCCGTCGGGTAGACGTTGACGCCGCGGATCGTCACCATGTCGTCGGCCCGGGCCAGGATGCCGCCCTCGAGCCACAGGTAGCCGGGGCCGTTCGGATGCGGCGCGGTTCGTGCCCGCACGATGTCCCCGGTGCGGTAGCGGATCACCGGGCTCGCCGTCCGTCCGAGATTGGTCAGCACCAGCTCGCCCAGTTCGCCGTCCGGCACCGGCGCGCCGTCCGCGTCCAGGACCTCGGCGATGAACTCGGCTTCGTTGACGTAGAGGCCGCCCGGCCGGTTCCAGTCCTCGAAGGCGACTGGGCCGACTTCGGTCAGGCCGTAGTGATCGATGACCCGCGCGCCCCAGGCGCGCTCGATGCGGGCGCGGACCACCGGCAGGCTGCCGCCCGATTCGCCGGCGACGATGATCGTGCGCACGCCGCTCGCGGTGAGCGGCGCGTGGCCGCGTTCCGCCTCGGCGACTTCGGCGAGGCGCGGCGCGTAGGTCGGCGTGCAGCACAGGACGCCCGGCCGCACGGCGTCGATCAGCGCCAGGCGCTGGTGGCTGGTCATGCCGCCGCCAGGCACGCAGTGCGCGCCGATCTGGCACCCGGCCTCGAACGCCGTCCAGAAGCCGAGGAACGGCCCGAACGAGAAGGCGAACAGCACGCGATCGCCGGGCCCGACCCGGGCCGCGGCGAAGACCGACTTCCAGCAGTCGAGGGCCCACTGCCAGCTGGCGTTGGTGTCGATCCAGCGCAGCGGACGCCCGGTCGTCGACGAGGTCTGGTGGTAGCGCGTGTACGCGGCGATTGGCTCGGTGTGGGCGGTGCCCCACGGCGCGTGCGCGTCCTGGTCGGCGATCAGTTCGGCTTTGGTGGTGAAGGGCAGGCCGGCAAGGCCGGCGCTGGCGACCGCCTGACGCGCATCGAGGCCGGCGGTCGCGTACTTGTGGGTGTAGAAGGCGTTGCCGTCGACGACGCGATCGACCAGCGCCGCCAGCCGTGATGCCTGCCGAGCCGAGAGGGCGGCCCGCGCCGCTGTCCAGGCCGCGGCGTTCATGCGACGTCGGGGCTTGCCGCGCCGGAGCCCGCCGCAGGCGAGGCGGAGGCGGAGCGGAACAGGGCCGCGATCGACTCGGGGATCGGCACGGCACGCATCTGGTGATCGGCGTCGCGCTGGACGCAGACGATCGTCATGCGGCCTTCGGCGACCACCTCGCCGCGGCATTCGATGCGGCAGGCGTAGCGCAGGCTCCGCGTGGTGAGCTGCTCGACGCGCAGCTGCACCTCGAACTCGTCCTCGAAGCGGAGCGGCCGCTTGTAGTCGAAGGAGGCGGCGACCCGAGGCCAGCCGTGCGTCGGTGAGGCCGGGAAGATCGAGAGGCCGTTCTCGCGCCACAGCGCGTGCTCGGCCTCCTCCATGTAGCGGAAGAAGGTGCTGAAGTGGACGATGCCGGCGGCATCCGTCTCGTAGAACTGGACCCGGCGGCGGAGGACGAGCGCGTGCGGCACGTCGGTAATGCGAGCGCGCGGGCCTCCCGGTCCGCTAATGCACGCCCTCCGGCTTGGTCATCGTGTTGGCCTTGGCCGGCACCGTGCTGGCCGCGGGACCGGCGTGCCACGGGGCGATGTCGGCCTTGTCGGCGCCGGCGAGGGCATCCATCGGCCCCCACACGCGATCGGCGGCCTCGGTGAACAGGTCGCCGATCAGCAGATCGGTGATCGCGCCGCGCAGCTCGGGGTGGTGCCGGATGAAGGTGCCGAAGTTGAAGCCGGCGTAGTACTCGCAGACGAGGCGCCGCATCCGGTCGATGCCCTGGTTGAACACCGGCGCCCAGGAGCCGAGCGCGGCCTTCGAGGTATCGCCGCTCTCGAGCGCGGCGTGGATGGCGTCGGCGGCCAGCTCGCCCGACTTGAGCGCGAGCATGACGCCCGAGGAGTAGAGCGGGTCGAGGAAGCCGAAGGCATCGCCGACCATCACCCAGCCGTCGCCAGCCAGCTCCGTGGCGCGGTAGGAGTAGTCGCGGGTGGCGAAGTAGCCGGTGACGCGCTTGGCGTTGGCGATGCGGTGCTTGATGTACGGCGTCTGCTCGGCCTCTTCGAGATAGGTCTGTTCGAGGCCGCCGCGGTTCTTGAAGATGTCGTCGAACGGCCGGACGATGCCGCAGCTCAGACGATCGCCGTGCAGCGGGATGTTCCACCACCAGCCGCGCTTGTCGGGCGTCTGCACGACCAGCGTCGCTCCCTCGTCGCGGTTGGCGTCCTTGGCCGCGCCCTCGTAATAGGTCCAGATCGCGCCCTTGTTGAGCAGCGGATCCCAGATGCGCAGGCCATGGCGGTTCATCAGCATCGCCGCCTGGCCGCTGGCGTCGACGACGACCGGAGCCCGTACTTCGCGCCGGCTACCGTCGGGGTCCTGGATCTTCACGCCGACGGCGCGCTCGCCCTCGAAGATGACCTCGAGCACGTGCACGCCTTCGCGGGCATCGACGCCGTGGGCGCGGGCGTTCTCGAGCAGCATCTGGTCGAACTCGCCGCGCTCGACCTGCCACGTCTGCGAGCACTCGTGCGGCTTGTTGTCCCAGAAATAGAACGGCGCCGAGAGCTTGCCGTTGGCGCTGACGAACTGCACGCTGCGCTTCTGGACGAAGTGGCTGGCCTTCATCTTCTCCAACATCCCGAGGCGCTTGATCACCCAGTAGGTCTCGGGGATCAGCGACTCGCCGATGTGGAAGCGCGGAAACGTCTCGCGCTCGAACAGCTGGACGCGCCGACCGTGCTGGGCGAGCAGCGTGGAGACGGTCGACCCGGCCGGGCCGCCGCCTATGACGACGACGTCGGGGGACGTGGAGGACACTGCAGTCATGTTCGCGTCTAGACGAGGGGCAGCACTTCGACGATGTCGCCGATGGCCTTGCCGTCGAGGAGCACTTCGGTACGGCGGCCGTAGAGCGTGCGCGGCTCGCGCATCCAGAAAACGCCCATCATCTCCGGGTTCGGTTCGACCGCGAAGAACTCGCGCGGCATGCTGGTGAAATCGACGCCGCCGTCGCGCAGGATGCGCCCGAGCGGCACCTGGTTGCGCCGGATCTCGGTTTGCACCTTGCGAGGCAGCGCCGCCAGCTTCATGCGGATGGCGCCCATCTCGACCGGCCGGCCGGAATATTCCTGCGCCAGCAGCACCCGGCGGTAGTACCAGGGCCCGCTGACGAAGGTCGACAGCGGGCGCAGCACGACGCGGCCGCCGAAGTGGGCCTCGAGCGTCAGCGTCATGTCGCGCTGGTGGACCAGCAGCGAGCGGTAGGGCTGCGGAATCCGGTCCGGATCGATGGCCGTCGCCGTCGGCGGCTCCAGGCCGGCTCGCGCGTAGGCGAGGTCGAGCGGATGGAGCGGGCTGGGGACGCTGGGCCGGGCAACCTTGGCGACGCGCGCCACGCGGGTCGCGCGCCCCCGCGGGCGGGCCGAATCGAGAGCGCTGGAGGCCATCAGGTGTAGCGGATCCCGGTGTGCTGGGGCAGGAAGAAGCGGTGCAGCAGCACGTCGACGCGCAGCAGCGCCTGGCGCGTCACCGCGATGCGATCCGGGCCGAGCGCGGCGAGATACCCTTCGCGCTGGAGCGACGCCAGCGGCGCGGCGAAGCGCTCGAGGACGTCGACACCGTACTTGCCGGCGAAGTACGACGGCGCGACGGCGCCTTTCTTGAGTTGCAGCACGAACTCGCGGATCAGCCGCTCGTCGGCGCTCGGCCGGTAGGCGCGCGCCAGCGGCGGTGCCCCCGCCTCGATGCCGGCGGCGTAGGTCTCCCACGAGTCGAGGTTCTGCAGGTGGACGCCGTTGACGTGGCCGAACGAGGCGACGCCGAGGCCGGCGAGATCGGCGCCCTGCCACAGGCGATCGCGGTAGACGAAGCGCGCCTTGGCCGGATCCTTCACCACGGTGTAGGCACTGCCGACGTGATAGCCGGCGCGCTCGAGACGGGCGAAGGCTTCGTCGACCCAGCGCCGCTTGGTATCCCAGCCGGCCACCGTCTCTTCGAACTGGCCGAGGTGCTTCAACTTGTCGCGG